>JANXWK010000028.1 GCA_025351165.1 Hyphomicrobiales bacterium
CTGCCAGTTTAAAGGGTTCAAGTACACGAATGCAGCCATGACTGAAAGCCCGTTCAGAATTTGCAAATAATCCACGTGAGGGTGTATCGTGCAGGTACACTGCGTGATCGTTGGGAAACATGAACTTGATGAGGCCCAAAGCGTTACGCTCGCCAGGCGGTTGACGAATAGAAATATTTTCTATGCTGCCAGACCAATTAACTGTTGATGGATCAACTACCCTGCCCCGTTTGATGATTTCAAAACCTTTGGCGTGTAAGGCATATGGATCGCTCTGGAGTTTTGGCAGCATTTCTTTTAAAATTATGGATGGTGGAATATTCCAGTATGGGTTGACGATCAAATGATCCATGGCACCTGTAAACACAGGTGTTGGCGTTTGAGGTTTGCCTACAATAACACGCGTTTGATGTATTTCAGCGCCATTACGAACCATGTAAAGCTGATATTCTGGAATGTTGACCAAGATATATGAGTTTCCAAGATCATGTGGCAGCCAGCGCCAGCGTTCCATGTTGGCAATGATATCTGCCTGTTTAACAGGGTCCACCTGCTCAGCGAGTTTGGTTTTGAGTGCTTTGTAGCCAATGTGCTGCGGGTTATATTCTTCTAGGGTTTTACCCGCCTCTTTTGAAGTGCCAAGCGCTTGCAGTATGTCTTTTATATTGGCTAAAACTGGCTCTGCAGTGATTAATCTAGAAATATTACGGGGGTTGAGCCTTGCACCAGCTGCATCTCCTGCGTATCTGATGGCAGCGTTTGTGAGGCTGATTTCTGCTTCAAGCTGATTACTGATAAAATCCGGAATTTTATATGATGCCGTTTTAAGGCCGTGAGAGGCCGCATTATCCAGTGTCATTTTTACAGCTTTAGCACTTTGATTATAACCCGTTTGATCTGTCCACAAGGGCTGATAGGCGCGAGCTTCATAAAAGTCTTTTATCAGCTGATCCTGCGCTTTGTGAGATGATGTTTTTGCCAATAAAAATTCATAAAGCTGTATAGAAAAAGGGTTTGTATTTAGCTCAGCCAAAGGCTGAACAATTGTTGCGTAACTATTGTTTTGAATATGAATTTTTGAAGTCTGAAATATATTTGGTTCTGATGCTTTATACTCGTGATTATCAGGTATGACTGGGTTGGAATCCATAGCTGGCAAGCCATTAACCAGTCTGGCTGAAGTACTGTTTGGTGTTGAATTAGTCTGCTGTGCAAATAAAATTTCAACACTTGATAGAGAGAACAGAACAGTTGCAAAAATAAACAAGGATTTTTTAGAGCAGCGCATAAATCACCAAAGAACATTGAAAGACATTACAGCATCAGCCGCATGAAATGATCTAAGATAAAAAGCTGAAGATTACGTTTCAATTAACCTAAATCAGAGTAAATTATCTCTGGATAATGCCCGTACCCCATCGCTTGTGCAACAGACGTTCCAAGGGTGAAAACACGATTTTATCTACAATGAGGCCAATCCATATGATAACCAGCATAATGCCAATGACCTGATCCATTGCGTTAAGTTCACGCCCATAGTGCAGAAGATGCCCAAGACCAAAACCAGTCAATATTGTTACATAGATTTCTGCCGCCATGAGTGAGCGCCAGGCAAAAGCCCAGCCCTGCTTCAGGCCACTGATTAAATACGGCAAAGAGGCAGGTAAAATGACATGTGTCCATTTATGCCATCCGTCTGAGCCCATTGTTCTTGCAGCTCTGGCGTAAATTGGTGGAATGTTTCTGGCACCAGTATCCGTTGCAATCATAACCGACCACATTGTGCCCATAATGACGACAAACAGCATTGCGGTCTCTGTTTGCCCAAACCACAGCAGTGCCAATGGCACCCAGCAAACGCTTGGAAGCGTTTGCAGTCCAAGTGCCAATGCACCAAGCGTGTCCTCTGTAAATTGTGACGTGCTCATGAGGAGACCCAGTGGTATTCCAACCATAGCGCCTGCAAGGTAACCCAGCATCAACCTTTTAAGCGTTACCAGACATGCTTCCCACAAGCTGCCATCAAGGGCTGCTGACCAGAGGTACTCTGCAATTTGCACCGGAGGAGGGAGAATAATGGGAGACCATCTGCCAGACGTGGCAGCTAACTGCCAAATCAGGACCAGGCTAATAAAAAAAACAGATGCCCGTAATTGCCGTTTCATCCATGCGCCTCGTCAAGAGTTTGGTTGCCTTTGAGGGCGCGTGTTATGTTTTGAGTATAATGCGAGAGTGCAATACTGTTAATATCCCGTGGGCGCGGCAAATCAATTTCAAATTCCTGAGTTATACGTCCAGGACTTGGCGACATCAGCACAACGCGATCGGCCAGGCAGACGGCTTCGCGCACATTATGGGTAACTAAAATAATAGTTTTACGATGCGTTTCCCATATGTGCTGCAAATCATCGTAAAGCTGTTCGCGGGTCATGGCGTCAAGGGCTGCAAAAGGTTCATCCAGCAGGAGAACACGCGGCGAAGGGGCAAGCGCCCGCGCCAAGGCAACGCGTTGTTTCATGCCACCAGATAACTCATGGGTATTAGACCTTGCAAATTTTTCGAGGCCAACCAGCTTAAGAAACTCCATAGCAATGGTTTTGTGCTGAGATTTAGGTAGATCCGGGCAAAGTTTAAGCCCAAACATAACATTACCTAAAACACTTAACCATGGAAACAGGGCAGATTCCTGAAACATGACAAGTCTTTGACGTCCTGGACCATCAACCTTTTTTTCATCAGCATAAACTGCACCTTCATCAGGTTTTGTAAGGCCTGCAATGATGTCAAGCAAAGTCGACTTTCCACAGCCACTTGCACCTACAAGGCATAGGAATTCGCCTTCGGCAATGGATAGTGACACGTTGCTTAGGGCCTGTACAACTGAGCTTTGTGACTTAAACTGTTTGCTGATATTTTGTATTTGCAGCTTATTTGCTGCATGGGCGTCAAACTGATGCTGCATTAAGGTTATGGCTTCTCTACGAGTTTTGAAAGATTCGCTGAACTTTTCAAGAAGCCCGCAGACTGTGCGTTTTTTAAAAAAGTTTCAAGTTCATTCATTGAAACTACATCTGTTAGGGTAATGCGTGCCCATGCCTGCTTTATAAGTGCAGGCGGCATTTTTGAGCGTGTCTCTGCCTCTAACTCATTGTTTGCAATGGTTTGTGCTTCCTCTGGATTTTGTCTGATCCAGTCTGTCAATTCACCATGTGCTTTAATAAAAGAGGCAATTAAAGTCCGCTGTTTGTTAAGTGTTTTTACATTTGAAACGATAACCGTTATCAGCGCATCACGCTCATCTACTAAAACCTTACCGCCTGCTTCCAGTTCAAGGCGCGAAACCCAAGGCTCCACAGTCCAGACAGCATCGAGTTGTTTGTTCTTAAAAAGTGAAAATTGATCTGGGTTAGTTGTTGGCAAAACCTGAGCATCCCCGCCAGTTTGGGTTATGCGCAGACCGCCAGCTGTGAGCCAGGCACGTGCGGCAACATCCTGCGTGTTCCCAAATTGCGGTGTTGCAATTTTTTTTCCTTTGAAATCAGCAGGTGTTTTAAGGGGCTGATCCGGCTGCACAACAAGGGCCGAACCACCGTTTGCTGCCCCTGCAAGAATACGAATATCTTCGCCCTTTGCTCTTACATATCCGTTAATGGCTGGATTTGGACCAACATATGTAAGATCAACAGAGTCCGTGAATATGGCCTCTATGGCGCTAGGGCCAGCATTATAAACAAACCACTCAAGCTTTATCTCCTGCTTGAGATCTTTGCCAATGCGCTCTTCAAACCAGCCTTTGCCTTGACGTGTCAGTCCATGAGCAACGAGCGCCTGAACATGCGTGATATTTGGAAAGTGCCCTACACGCAGAGTGGTGGTTTGAGCATTGGCAGAGCTTGTAAAACTTAAGGAGGCAAAAGCCGCTCCGAACAATAATGCCTTTAATAATGACCGTGAAAAAAACATAAACCCTCCTAATTCTACAGTTTAATTAAGTAAAATTGTATTTAGCTTAAAAAACTAATGTAAAATTAAGGCGGAACTTCGTTTTACGCAACTGCTATTTTGCAAATTTAATTCAGGCACGCAAAGCTTTTTTATTTTCTGTTACGTTGTCTTCGCATTCAACAATGCTGTCCTCCAACCCCAGATCTTTCAATTTTCTGTACAGCGTTGAGCGACCAATGCCTAGCTTACGGGCTACACGTGACATTTGCCCACGATAAAAATCGATGGCAAATTTGATTGTATCGCCTTCTACCTCGTCCAATTTGCGCAGATCACCCTTTACGTCTACCAAAGCTACAGAGTTTGGATCGCGCACCTGCACAATTTCACGCGTATGTGAGCGCGGCTGGAGACTTGATTGAGATGACGGTATAGCAGCTTGTACAAGAGCTGGAATACGCACATCAAAACCATCTACGTGAGCTGCGATTTGTGGAAAATCCTGCACGCTCAGCTCATCTCCATCACACAGCACAACAGCTCTGAATATTGCATTTTCGAGCTGGCGCACATTACCTGGCCATTGGAATGCCTGCATGAGTGCGAGCGTCTCTGCGCTCAAGCCCCGAATAGTTTTACCTTCTTCTGCTGCAAAACGCGCTAAAAATCTGCGTGCCAAAGCTGGAATATCATCACGGCGCGCACGCAAGGGTGGGACGTGAATGGGGAATACATTGAGGCGATAATACAAATCCTCACGGAAGCGTCCCTGCTTCACGGCTTCAATCAAATTGGCATTGGTTGCAGAGACAAGGCGAATATCGACCTTGATTGATTTTTTTGCCCCCACAGGATCAACCTCGCCCTCCTGAATGGCCCGCAACAGTTTAACCTGCGCCTCCAATGGCAGTTCGCCCACCTCATCCAGAAATAATGTACCACCATGCGCCTCAACGAACTTGCCAATATGACGCTCGGTTGCGCCAGTGAAGGCACCTTTTTCATGGCCAAACAGAATGCTTTCAATCAAGTTTGCAGGGATTGCTCCACAGTTAACAGTAACAAATGGCCTGCCCTTACGGTCAGACCCACCTTGTATTGCTCGTGCAATCACCTCTTTACCAACGCCTGATTCACCCTCCAGAAGAACTGGAATGGTAGATTTTGCAGCGCGCTCCCCAAGGCGAATAACGCGATCCATTTCATTTGAATCGCACGACAAGTCACGGAATGTGAGCGTGCCGGATACGCGACGTTTGATGTGACGAATTTCGCCCTCTAGCGCCTCTACACGCAGAGCATTTTTAATGGAAATCTGCAGGCGTTCTGCGCCAACGGGTTTGACCACAAAATCAGTTGCCCCTGCCCGCATGGCAGAAATAACCGCCTCAATCGAGCCATGAGAGGTTTGCACCACAACTGGCACGGTAATACCACGCTCACGCATGGCAGTCAGCACGCCCATACCATCAAGCTCTGGCATGACAAGGTCAAGTATAGCTGCATCAATTTTGATTGCATGTTCATCGGCAAGGCGGGCAATCGCCTCTGTGCCGTTTTCAACAACCACTGGGGTGTAGCCAAAACGCTTGACCATTTCCGACAAGAGGCGACGCTGGATTGGATCGTCATCAGCGATGAGTATGGTCGAAGCCATTAATTATGTATTCCTGAAATTTTAGCTTTTGCTATTCAATGCGTTTTTGCGTCAAATTCTTTGAGAGCAACATGTGTGTCGATTTGAACCATAGTGAGGCCAAGCCGTAAACAGGCTGTTAAGCTTGACGTTAAAAGGTGAGATAGTTGAGATTTTTATTTTATTTAAACCTCTGCACCACTCTGCGTAATTCTGGCAAAACATCTGCTTCAAACCACGGGTTACGTTTCATCCATCCGCTGCTGCGCCATGAAGGATGGGGCAGAGGGAAAATAGTTTCACCAAAATTTTGAAAATTACGAACATTTTCTGTCAAAGACTGTTTTGGCTTTGTGGGAATATATCTTGCCTGCGCATAGCTTCCCACCAGCAATGTCAGGCCAATATCAGGCATAAGCTGCCTGATTTTTCCATGCCACATAGGTGCGCATTCAGCTCTTGGTGGAAAATCACCACTGGGGCCAGTGCCTGGATAGCAAAACCCCATCGGCATGAGCGCAACCTTGGTAGCATCGTAAAACTCGGACACGCTCAAGCCTGTCCATTCCCGCAGGCGATTTCCACTTGGGTCATTCCATGGAATGCCTGTTTGATGCACGCGATTGCCTGGCGCCTGTCCAATAATCAGGAGTTTAGCCGTAGCGCTAATCTGCACAACTGGACGAGGGCCTGCTGGAAGGTACGCGCTGCATAATCTACATGCAGCTATTTCAACTTTAAGCTGATCTATTTTATGGTCTGGCATGAGAGCATCAATCTATAACTTGCATGCTGTAATTATAATACCGTTGACCCTTGAATGCAGCCCATAAAGCTGTCTTATTTGTTAAAGAAACCAATTGCACTTGCACAGGGCACAGCGCATACATCAAACCAGCATTTAACAAGGTGATAAATTTTCATGAACCCTACAAACAGCACGACATCCACGCCAGAGGCCGCCAATCAGAACACAATCAATCTTGGCACCTTACCGGAGTGGCGATTGAGCGATCTTTATGCGTCCCTGGATGATCCTGTTTACAAAACAGATATGACAAAAGCCTTGGAGCACGCCAAGCAGTTTTCTGACACTTACGCCGGTAAAATCGAAGCACTTGCCACGGGTAACACTGGCGCTGCTGATTTATTCAAAGCCGTGCAGGCCTATGAGGCCCTTGAAGACCTGATGGGCAAGATCATGTCTTATGCAGGCCTTAGCTATTCCACCGATACAAGCGACCCCGTGCGCGGCAAATTTTATGGGGATGCGCAGGAAAAAATTACAGCCGCCAGCTCGCATGTGCTGTTTTTTGCACTCGAAATAAACCGCCTTAATGAGACGCTGTTTAACGCGCTCGCAGCTACCGCGCCCCTGTCGCATTACAAGCCTTGGCTCATTGATCTACGCCTTGAAAAACCATACCAGCTTGAAGACAGGCTCGAAAAACTCTTTCATGAAAAAACTGTGACAGGACAGGGCGCATGGAACAGAATGTTTGATGAGACCATGTCAGCTTTACGCTTTAGCATTGATGGTAAAGAGCTGGCGATTGAGCCTGTGCTGAACATGCTGCAAGATTCACGCGTGAGTGTGCGCCGCGCCGCGTCTGAAGCTTTGGCAACCACCCTCAAAGCCAATGCCCGCACCTTTACACTCATTACCAACACGCTGGCAAAAGACAAGGAAATCTCAGATCGCTGGCGCGGATTTGAAGATGTGGCCGATAGCCGCCATATGGCCAATCGCGTGGAGCGCGAGGTTGTGGATGCTCTGGTTGGCGCTGTGCGCGACGCCTATCCGCGCCTCTCGCATCGGTATTACAAACTTAAAGCCAAATGGTTTGGCAAAACCGAGCTTGACCATTGGGACCGCAACGCCCCCCTGCCGCAGGTTGAGCAAAAAGTGATCGCGTGGGAAAAAGCACGCGATATGGTGCTGGAGGCTTATGCAGGTTTTAACCCTCAAATGTCTGATATTGCGCGTAAGTTTTTCGATGAGGGCTGGATTGATGCGCCAGTGCGGGCAGGCAAATCGCCAGGGGCGTTTGCGCATCCAACTGTGCCCTCTGCCCACCCCTATGTTTTGGTGAATTATCAGGGCAAGCAGCGCGATGTGATGACCTTGGCGCATGAGCTTGGCCATGGCGTGCATCAGGTTTTGGCTGGAAAGCAGGGCGCATTAATGGCGCAAACCCCGCTGACCTTGGCGGAAACAGCCAGTGTATTTGGTGAGATGCTGACCTTTCAAAAACTGCTGACTGAAACAACGGATGCCAAGGCGCGCAAATCGCTTCTGGCTGGCAAGGTGGAGGATATGCTCAATACTGTGGTGCGCCAGATTGCGTTTTACAGCTTTGAGCGCAAGGTGCATCTGGCACGGCGCGAGGGGGAGCTGACATCTGACGATCTCAACCGCATATGGATGAGTGTGCAGGGAGAAAGCTTTGGGCCAGCCATTAAAATGCACGAGGGCTATGAGGTGTTCTGGTCATATATACCGCATTTTATCCATTCGCCGTTTTATGTGTATGCCTACGCGTTTGGCGACTGTCTGGTGAACTCGCTTTATGGCGTGTATGAAAAATCTGAAACTGGTTTTGCAGAACGCTACATGGAAATGCTGGAGGCTGGTGGTACCAAGCACCATTCTGAGCTGCTCAAACCATTTGGGCTGGATGCAACCGACCCAGCGTTCTGGCAGGTGGGGCTGAACCTGATTGAAGGCATGATTGAAGAGCTGGAGGGGATGTAGAGAAGCATAACCCTCCTAAAGAAAGCATTTTTGAATGAAACTTAAACGAGTAAGAATTAAAGGTTTTCAGTCATTTGAAGATTCAGGAGATATGAATTTTGAACCTGGAATTAATCTGATTATTGGTCAAAATAATTCTGGAAAAAGCGCTTTTTTTAGAGCCTTGAAACATGATTTTCTTGATGACAGACATAAGAATGAGGATAAGTTTGAGCTGCATTTATTAGCTGAGCCAGCCATTGAGTTGTCTGTTGTTATACCTGGAGATGAACTCAAGAATGCAATTTTGAAGTTTGGTCAGCGAATATATTTTTCTAAAAGATTGGAGGAGTTAGAAAAGCTATTTTCAAAAGATTTAAACCAAATAGACCTCACTCGACACTCAAAACATAATGATTTTAGTAGTGTTCTTTCCAATAAAGAGGCTTTCAATGGCGGACATAGCCATAGTTTTTGTGTAGGGCAACTAGCAAATGGAATATTAAATTTAACATATTGTGATTATCAAGAAGCATCACTATATCGACACACATATTCAGACGCTATGAAAACCTTTTGGCAGGAGGAACTCTTCTTTTTTGATGCAGAACGTTTAAAAATAGGGCAATCTTTACATGGGGTTCAAGAGAGGCTTGAACCTGATGCCTCCAATCTTCCAACTGTTTTAAATACGTTGCTGACAAATGATCGAGTGAAATTTGATAAGCTAGTTAGTTATTTAAAAGAGGTTTTTTCAACAATAGGCAATATTACTGTGCCACCAAGTGAACCTAACCAAGTTGAGATTCGTGTTTTTGCTACAGAGGATATGTCCAACAGGGCTTTGAGTTTTTCACTTCTGCAAAGCGGGACAGGTGTTGCGCAGGCTTTAGCCATTTTGACAGCTATCATGACATTGGACACAGCCATTATCATGATTGATGAAATTAACAGTTTTCTGCATCCTGCCGCTATGAAAGCACTTTTGCGCATTATTCAAACTGAGTATGCGCATCATCAATATATTATTTCAACACATGCACTGGATGTTATTTCATATAGCAATCCAAGCACTGTTCATCTAATTCGCAAGACAGGCTACAAATCTATCGCTGAAAAAATTGATCTTAACACAATTGAAGACCTGAGAAATGTTGCAAGTCATTTAGGCGTGTCCATGTCGGACGTATTTGCTGCTGATAAAGTTGTTTGGGTTGAAGGCCAAACAGAAGAGCTGTGTTTCCCTTACCTTTATCAAGAGTTTTTTGATAAAAGCCTTCCCAAAGGTATGTTAATCGTAGCTGTAAAAAATACAGGTGATTTTAACAGGAATAGGGATCGTAAACTTGTTTACGAAATTTATAAACAACTCTCGTCCGCATCTTCAAGTTTAACTGAAACAGTCGCGTTCAGCTTTGATTCAGAGCTGCTAAGTGACGCTGAAAAAGAAAAAATGAAGAGTGAATCAAAGAGTTTAATTCAATTCCTGCCAAGACGTCATTTTGAATGCTATCTTATTAATTCTGAAGCGATTAATGCATTTATTTGCTCAAAAAACTTTGATCTAACTGTGACGCCCACAGATGTGGAAAAGAAGTTGAAAGAGCTTGGCAAGACCTTTGGCAAAAATTGGAATGAAATCATTGAAGATGAAAACTGGCTATGCGTTGTAGATGCTGCAAATCTGATAGATGCTGTTTGTAGTGCGCTTTCTGGTGAGAAAGTTAGATTTAACAAGAAAAACGATAGTCTGTTTTTGCTCAAACACATACTGAAAAATAAAAAAGAGAGCCTTCAAGAATTGGCAGATTATGTGCATGGTTTGGTAGAGAAAAAGACTTAATCAAGCCAGTTCCATACGCAGTTTTCTTGCCACCGCAGTTGCGGCGCGGCGCAATGCGCTGAACGTTACGAAAAGGTTGTTGGGATCAAGCAAATGATCCAACTGGCGGCGGTCTGTTTTCATGCGTGCAGCCTTAGATACATACGCAGGTCGTCATGCCCGCGCTTGACGCGGGTATCCACGTCTTTTTGAAATAGTAAACCACAAGACGTGGATACGCGGATCAAGTCCGCGCATAACGGCTGTGCATAAAAAATTCATTATTCTGAATTTTTGATATAATAAGTGTTGAATCAGCAAGTTATAAAATAGGTTCACACAATGAAACGCATTCTGCTGATTGCAGGCACAGTATCCATAGCGGTTGGGTTGCTCTGGATAGGGCAAGGCACGGGGTATTTTCCCTATCCACAGCAAAGCTTTATGATTAGCCAAACGCCGTGGGCGTATTATGGCGGGGCATTGGCGGCTTTTGGGGTGGGGCTGGTTTTATTGTCGAAGAGGTTGAATTAATTAGCTTTATTTCACCTCTACCTCAACATTTGCCCGCAACCAAGCCACCAGCTCATCCTCGCTCATATCGCCACCAGAGAGTTTGAGCATCATAATAACACCCTCAACATTGCTTGAGTTAAGTTTGTAGCCATTTAGCTCAATAAATAATTCCATTGCCACAGCAACAATGCGTTTATTTCCATCAATAAAGGGATGGTTTTTAGCCAAGCCATAGGCATAGGCAGCAGCTAATGTGCAAATATCTGCATCACTGTTACAGGCGGCAGCATTTTGTGGTCGGATGAGAGCTGATTGCAATAATCCTTCATCACGCAAACCAGAGCCGCCACCATGTTCAGCCAATTGCTCGTCATGAACGGCTATAACCATGCGCTGTTCGATCCAAATAAAGGCACTCATTTGGCAAGCTCTCGCAACATGTCATAACGCTCTTTCATGATGCGGCGAGCGATTTTCATTTGATGTTCAAACTCAGGGTCTGATTTTGTCACATTGTAACCATCGGGAGAACGGCTTAAGTATATTTTGTCACCTCTTTCGACGTTCAAATCAGCAAGCACTTCTTTTGGCAGAACAACTCCAAGCGAATTGCCGATCTGGGTGATTTTTAGGGTTTTGTAATCGGGTTTATCGGGCATAACATAACTCCTTATGTTATGACTAATGTAATTACATTTATAGGTTTCGTCAAATATGTCTGATTTGGAAAAAAACCGTTTTTCTGCACGGGCTGCGCGCTACGCCTCTGTTGGGGCCAATCTGACTGGCGTTGCAGCGCGGATTGCCGGGGCAAAACTGTTTGGCACATCCAAGATGGATGCATCCAACGCTGCCAGCCTTATGCAGGCTTTGGGCGGTCTTAAAGGCCCGATTATGAAAGTAGCACAGCTGCTTGCGACCATCCCCGATGTTCTGCCGCCTGAATATGCTGAAGAACTGCAAAAGCTGCAATCTGATGCGCCTCCAATGGGATGGACGTTTGTCAAACGCCGCATGATGGCTGAGCTTGGTGAAAACTGGCAGGAGCGTTTTGGATCGTTCGACAAAAATCCTTCAGCGGCGGCATCCTTGGGCCAAGTGCACCGTGCTACGACATTAGAGGGGCAAAATATTGCCTGCAAGCTGCAATATCCTGATATGCAATCTGCTGTTGAGGCGGATATTAAACAATTACAGGTACTTTTTGCACTTCATCGCCAAATGGATAAAGCGATTGATACACGCGAGATTTTCAAGGAAATATCCGAGCGCGTACGTGAGGAACTTGATTATTATCAAGAGGCAAAAAATGCAAAGCTTTATGCTTATATACTGCGTGATGAGCCTTTGGTGCGTGTACCAGATATGCATGATGATCTTTCAACGCGTAGATTACTGACGCTCAACTGGCTCGAAGGCAACAAGATTTTAGGCTATAAAGAACACGATCAATCAACACGCAATCTTATTTCTACAGCGATGTTTCAAGCCTGGTGGCAGCCATTATCCAGCTATGGTGTCATTCATGGCGATCCGCATTTGGGCAATTACACAGTTTTTGAAGAAAATGGGCAAGCGGCTGGCATAAATCTGCTGGATTATGGTTGCGTGAGAGTTTTCCCTCCCAAATTCGTAGCAGGTGTTGTTGATCTTTATTATGGGCTTTTACATAGTGAACGAGCGCGTATTGTTCAAGCTTATGAAAGCTGGGGCTTCAAAAGCCTTAGTAATGATTTGATTGATGTGCTGAATATATGGGCTAAATTCATCTTTGGGCCATTGCTGGATGACCGTATACGCACTATTGCCGATGGTGTTAGCCCTGCTGAGTATGGACGGCGCGAGGCTTTTGAGGTTCATCAGGCTTTGAAGAAAAAAGGCCCTGTAACCGTACCGCGCGAATTTGTATTCATGGATCGCGCCGCAATTGGTTTAGGCGGTGTGTTTTTACACCTCAAGGCAGAATTGAATTTTTATGATTTATTCAACACTGCCATTGAAGGATTTTCGTTAGAAACGCTCAGCCTGAAACAGGCTGAAGCGCTTGATTTAGCCGGGTTGCTGAATAGCTGATAACTTCCAGCTTCCAGCAACAGGGCGAGCAAACGTCCAAAGTTCAGTAGCCTCCTGAGGACCGTTATTATAGCTTGCAACCGGCTTTTGACTAGCACGATCCAGCATTACATCATTAAGGGCAAAGCGCATTGCAACTGTTGCGTAATCCACGCCTGGCTCGCCCCAGCTCTCAGACAGATCACCCTGCAAAAGCTTGACGTCTGTAATGTGGTTGACCCAACCTTTGCGGGCATTTTCTGCAAGCTCATCAATAAAGTATGTAGCCATCTCAGGTGTGGTTAATGCTCGAATAGCATTCATATTTTCTGCGCTGTAGCCTATTTGAATGTCATTCAGCAGTTTTTCAAATGTTGCGAAATCAGCTGGACCAACTTGCACTGGACGATTTGTTTCAGGGCGGGGTGGAGCGTTACCACTGACATTTGCCATGGTGCCGACTGAATGTGTGCCACCAAGATTTACAGCCTCACGGCGCATGTTGTTTGGCGTTGCTGTTGCTGGCGTTGAACGAGAGCGAAACCAGCGAATGGCCAGTATTACAATTCCGGCCAGAAGGGCAATCTGCAAAGCCATACCGATAAAGGACATGAGACCACCAAGTCCACCGGCAAAGCCGTTACCAAGAACAGCGCCAAGTAAACCAGCGCCGAGCAAGCCAGCCATCATGCCTGTGCCAAAACGTGGCCTTGCGGCAGCAGCGGGAGCGGGAGCTGCAGCTTGCGATGCGCCTAGACCTGCCGAAGGTGTAGCTGTTGATGGGGCAGATGGTGCTGGCGTTGCACTACGCTCCATGGGAGCAGCAGGGCGCGGCGCAGTTGGTGTGGATGCTGGCGCAGAATAGGTGCGTGTGCCGCGACTGCCAGAGCTGCCGCCACCGCCTGGTTTTGCACTTATTTCCGCGGGGGCAGAAAAAGCCAAAACAAGAGCCAGAATTGGAGCTCCATTTTTAAATTTAAGCGACGTACTTTTTGAGCATCTATTCACAAGTTGTTTTTTCATAAGTTTTGCTGCTCCCTGTTACATTTAGTATAATAGACTATTAATGCATTATAAATAGTAAAATAAAGATGCTTGTACCAAGATAGTGTATAATTTGTTGGTGGGGCGCATAGTATATTCAGGTGCCAGTAGTTTTTTAAACAATATAAACTGCTAAAACTGTATTTTCTTATTTTTTGTAAGGCTGGTGTAAGGTTGATGACTTAATACAGTCACAGAAAATATATATTGCACGTGCAGAGCTTTTTTGTTTTAAACGTTAACAATGTACTAACAATAAAAACATGGAGAATTACTGTGGTTGATAATACGAAACCAGTCAACGGGACTACTAAACCGACCATTATTAATAACGAAACTGCTGTATTCGACCCCAACTCGCCACAGTTTAGATTAAAAAGCATATCAAAACATTTACAAGATCTCATAAATATATACAAAAGCGATAAATCTCCCTTTAATCGAGCAGATTTAAATGACCGTACCGCACATGCCAAATCTTTAATTAAAGAGGCTAATGCTAAAGGCGCAGACGTAAGCACAATAGCTTTAATAGAAAAACTCATAAACCAATCAACGGTTTTATTAAAATCAAACGAAATTGCGTTTGGCAGATCAGCCAGCGTTCCACAGATTCCCTACATTCCACAAGTCAAATTAGCTCCGCTTCTTTTCCCAAAATCAGGAATCGGCGTTGTTGATGCTTTTTTAACCTTGCCCAATGGAGTGTCCATTGCTGGGACGGCCCTCACAGGTGGTGCGATCAATGGCCTGGCCAGCATTCCAAACGCTGGCTCAGGTTTAATCAATGGGATCATTAAAATACCCGCGAAAATCTATGATACTGTCAAACTTGTACAACCTAGAACAGGAGACACAAGCCTTGGCAGCTTTATCAATAATCCAGGTAAACACTATGTTTACAACAGAATGAACGAAGTTGTGCAGATACGCAAAAACAATAAACAACAAAAAGCTGAAGCTGAAATACAAAAGAAAAAAAAAGGCGATATTCCTTTTTATACAGAATCACTTTTTGGATGGATTGGAAATACAGGAGCGCAACTTTACGTAGGCGCCAAACTTTTTGGCAATGCACCTAAATCAGCCGCTAAACCAAAAGGTTTGCCTGGAACACCGTCTGCAAAGTCAAATGCGACATCAGGTTCACAGACACCTCCATCTGGTGGATCTCAAAAAGCTTCTGGTAGCTCTGGTAAAAATTCCAGCAAAAAAAATGCGGCCCCGGGGAATGGTGGGAATCAAGCTCCAGGAGGTTCAAACAAAGCTTCAGGCAAAGGTGCAAATCAGGCTACAGGGGGATCAGAAAAAGCAAATGGCGCCAACAAAAAAAATGGTGCGCAGCAGCCTCCCCAAATTATAGATATAAAACTTCAAGATTCACTGCAAAAACTTGGATTTAAACATAATCCTAATGTTAAACATACTGTTGGTGAAATTAATGCCGCATACAAAAAACTTCAAAGAGAGCTTCATCCAGACCTTAACCCTACAAATGCTCAGGCTAACAAAGCAAGGCTAGTTGAAGTCAATAATGCATATGATTATCTTAAAGTTAAGTACGATATAAAAACTTTGCACCCAGATGCAGTTTTAGTTCCTAAATAAGATTTTAGTTATTGTGCAACTCAGCTATTTTTTCGAGATGTCCGAAATTATAATCGCAGCTTAAAATTGCAAGTCTGTAATTTTAAAAACCTTTACAAAAATTTTATGCTTTAATTTGTTTAAAGCACATAGGATGAAAACATGGCTCTTGTTTCACTAAGCTCAACCAAAAATCCATCCGCTATCCTGCCTCTACGTTTTGACCCATTAGTTAAATCTTCAAATGTAATACTGCTTGCAGGATTTCCTGGTCAAAGAGTCCTTATAAGAGAAACTTTTAATGGTATTAAAAAGGTTGGTGCATTTACAATGCGAGGTTTGCTGCAGGAGGCACAAAAACGCGGCATAAAGGCCATCACGAAAGACTATATTACAACACAGGCAGTGCAATCGATTGAACATTTAACAGCAGCGCAATTGCAGGATCCGCGTTTGGTAACTTCGCTTATTCTTGGTGCACGTATTGGCAACCATACAATTGGAAAATTAGCTGTTGGAGCTGGTATCTCGACTACAGGCCTTGCAGCGAGTGCAGCGGCGGCAAAACAAATTGGCAGTATTCATATTACAGATAAACGTAATGGTTTTCTTGAATTTGCCTTGGGTATATTTGGACTTGATACAGACCAGGCAAATACAATTGATGAAGCAAAAATAATTAGATTTAACAAACTCTATAAACAGTATTTACCCCTGTTTGAACGCGCTGAACAAGAATGGAAAAAAGCTAATTTAGCGCAGGTAATGCCTTCTAAACTCGGTAAGAATAATATGTCAGGAGCGGCTAAAACATTTGTCGTTGGAATGCACATCAATCCTGAAGTCGTTGCAAACGCCCACCTAAGTAAAGAAATGGATTCAGTAAATGATGCATTTTCTTACATATATAAAAAGTTCTGCTCAACAACTGGATCAATTCGCTTTAAAAAAGTCAATGTTACTAAAAAAAACGTAACGAGAATAAAGAGAGTTGCTACAATTAAACTTACGACTCAGGACTTGACTGGTTTTGGACATACAACTCACACAACTACCTCAGTCGATGTGGTCGACCCCAGCTTGAAGGTTTATAAAAATTTTGATTCAGGTCTGGTTGCAGGAGATGGACACAGTCTGATTCAGAGTAAGGAAATACCTTTTAATTTAACAAAAGATAACAGAGGTGTTGTTGTGAAAGGAACCTGCCACACCCATAAAGAAATTATAAACGCCATAACTGACATAAAAGTATATGATGAAGATTGACCAGGTCCTTTCTTGGTTTAATCATTTTTAACCCTAACTTGAACCCAGTCTTCGTTAACCAAATCTTTTAACCCATCATTATCCTGAATGCGTGATTCATCATGAATGATGATGAAACGTATTCTCAATATTTTTATCTGTTGCACCATTACTACAGTTGTACTTTCAGGCTGCGCAAGTTTTCGTCGTGCTGAGCGTCCTGCATGGCGCAAGCAGGCGGAACTCGCCTGTTTAAAATCAGGTGCTGTCACTGAAGACAAATATATCAAACGCGTCAACCCCATAGAGGGTCCTGGAATATGCGGGGCAGATTTTCCATTGAAAGTCATGGCTTTTACAGCTGATGTTACTGGCTCTGTACCAGATGCCCGCAATGCTGCCATAACAGACATAACACCCCCTGCTGTTTTTGCCTGCCCGATGGTTGCTGCGATGGAAAAATGGATGGCAGACGTTATACAGCCAGCAGCCTATGCCCGTTTTGGCGAAGGTGTGCTGGAAATCAAGACTTTCGGCTCTTACAACTGCCGTTCACGCAACCACCAGTCAGGCGCACCACTGTCTGAACACAGTTTTGCCAATGCGCTTGATATTGCTGCCTTTATATTGGGCAGTGGACGTGTTGTAACTGTTGAAAAAGGCTGGAAAGGCGCCGACGATGAACGTGGTTTCCTGCGTGAAGTGCATATGGGTGGCTGCGGAATTTTTGGCACTGCTCTGGGACCTGGTTCAAACGCAATGCATTACAATCATTTTCACGTTGATATGGCACGACACAGCGCAAAAAGCAGTGGGTATTGCAAACCAATAGTGGATGTTCCACCGCGAGTTGATCCGCTGATGGCACAAATACAAACACAACCAAGTCAACCTCAAATTTATAAAAAGCCGTCTATTCCAGTTTACAAGCTAGAACCAGCCCCTGAAATGAGTACAGACGAGCTAGAACAGGAAGAGTTTGACTCAAGCAAATATGATCTTACATCTTCAATCAGGCGGCCTCGTAAAAACTAAAGTACACCTCTTGACCCTGGACAAGAACATATGCACACCTGTATGTGTTTTTGCAGGAAATTTTGACATGAAAAGATCAGCGCTTTTATTAATTTTATCCCTGTTGGGTGTAACGCCTCTCAATGCTCAAGAACGACTTAGTGCTCAAACACGGGAATATCCATATACTGCACAACTTCCAACTTGTGAGGATGGAGGAGTTACGGGCCTCATAGCAAGCCGGTTCACATCACGTGAAAGCGAATTTTGGGGAAGTGATCTTACAGTAAACGAAATTTCAAAAATTGAGGAAACAGGCTTTAGGCCAAATGGTGCAGACCTTATTCCACGCAGATATTGCAGCGCTACCATTGTGCTGTCTGATTTAAAAAAACGTCGCATAGATTATTTTTTAACAGAGGGCGCTGGTATTATCGGCTGGAATTATGGGGTTGACTGGTGTATTTCCGGGCTGGACAGAAGTTATGCTTATGATGGCCTTTGCCGCGCAGCAAGGCCTTGAAATGCTTAAAGTTATTTCTTTTCTGCTGGCACTTTTAGCGTGTAATAATAGTTTTGCTCAGTCTAACAGTCAGCATGGCGGAACACCAGGCTCTTTCGATTTTTATGTTCTGGCTCTTTCCTGGTCTTCTGGATTTTGTGAAACAACGGGTGACAGGCAAGGTAAAAGGCAGTGTGATACAGGTTCAAACATTGGTTTTACAGTGCATGGACTTTGGCCACAGTTTGAAAGAGGCTTTCCGACTGACTGCGGTTTTGCTGCAAGATCACCCTCACAAATTTCCTTACAAAAAACGATTGGTGTTTTTCCTGATATTGGTTTGGCACGTTATGAGTGGCGCAAGCATGGCACCTGCTCTGGTTTGTCTCCTGGGGACTATTTCGATGCTGTTAAAGAAGCTAGGGACAAGGTAATTATACCGCAAAATTTTCAGATGCCTAAAACAGAGCAGGTATGGTCACCTGCCGAAATTACACGTGCTTTTACATCTAGCAACAAAAGTCTCAGGGCAGATATGATGGCTGTCACCTGCAAGCGCGGCATTTTGGAAGAGGTGCGTATTTGTTTTGAAAAAGATCTTCGTAGTTTTAAAACCTGCCCAGAAGTTGTAAGGCAAGGATGTCGTTCAGGAGACGTGAATGTACCCTCTGTAAGGTGATTTAGCGACCTCCGACTTTTTCCATAGGTCCTGCTGGTCCAGATTCCCACATTCCACGTGGATTACTCCATTTTATGCTTCCGTATCCTTTGCCTTCTGAGAGCATAATTGCATTAGTGCGCAAATCTGTAAAAGCCTCCTTCATGGGAGAGGGAAGTTTCTCTGTTACTGTTGGAATACACAGTATGATGGCGATTAGAACAAAGGGTGCAATTACACGAAAAAATCTTTTCACTTTGAAGGCTCCAGAATCTATTTTAAGTGAAGGAGTAAGCAATCATATAAGTATACCCATAATTACCTTGATACTTTCTTATCCTTTATGAAAAAAGTTTACTTCCATGAACTACAGACACGCCTACCATGCTGGAAACTTTGCGGATGTATTCAAGCACACTTTGCTTACACGCATTTTGACATATTTAAATCTTAAAGAGACGCCCTATTATTATCTTGATACCCATGCAGGCATTGGGCTTTATGATTTGGAAGGTGAAGAAGCACAGCGAACGGGTGAGTGGCTGGAGGGCTTTGGCAAGCTTGAACCATTAAAATTACCATCTGAGTTAAGCCAGCTATTTGAAGCCTATCTGCATGTTGTGCATCAGGTTAGACAGCGTGGGGACAGCCTTTATCCAGGCTCGCCAGTTATTGCACAGCACTTGATGCGAAAGCAGGATCGTTTGGCATTTTGTGAGCTTCACAAAGATGATGTGCGTGATCTAGAGCGCTGTTGTGGGTATGATAATCGCAGTAAAGTGCTGGAACTTGATGGGTTTATTGGGTTAAAAGCCTGTATACCGCCAAAAGAGCGTCGCGGGATGGTGTTGATTGATCCACCTTTTGAAAACACAAACGAATTTGAAGCTATTATAAAAGGCATTGTTCAAGCCCATAAGAAATGGGCAACAGGCATTTATGCGGTATGGTATCCCATAAAGGGAATGGAAAAAATTACTGATTTTATCAATCAACTCAAGGCAACGCAGATACCCAAAATTTTACGACTGGAACTTCTGATTGATGATCCGCATGATACCGCAATTTTAAGTGGTTGTGGATTTGCAATCATAAACCCACCCTGGACTTTAAAAGCTGATGCTGAGCTCATACTCCCATTTTTAAGTGCGTTGATGGGACGCCAAAATATGGGAAGCTGGCGTTCGCAATGGGTGAATGCATAATCAATATTTAAAATAAAGGACCAATACATGCTTCTTCGCTCAAATCCTGCTTCACCGTTTGGTCGTAAAGTTAAAATTGCAGCCGAACTTTTGGGTCTTCTGGCACGGATAACAGTTGTTACCGCTGATACATTAGACGCAAATGACCCATTACGGAGTGACAATCCTTTGGGAAAAATCCCCGCGCTTGTTCTTGAGGATGGCAGCTCGCTTTACGACTCGCGTGTAATTGTGGAATATTTTGACCATCTAGCAGGTGGTGACAATGTTATACCAGTTGAACCAAATCAGCGTTTTACAGCTTTGCGTTTGCAGGCTTTAAGTGATGGGATTAGCGAGGCCGCGTTGCTGATTGTTTATGAAAGTAGATATCGGGATACGGATAAGCGCGTGGAGGCATGGGTTGAACATCAGCAGGGAAAGATTAATCGCGGTCTTGATGCTTTAGAGGCCAATGTACCAACATTAAACACCGGTATTCCAAATATTGGGCAAATTGCTTTAGCCTGTGCACTTGGCTATCTCGACTTGCGCTTTAACGGTATGTGGAGAAAAAGCCATCCTAAACTAGTAGAATGGCTTGCTGTTTTCAGTACGCAGTACCCTATTTTTGAAAAAACCAGGGTATCGCACTAAAAATGATAATCAGCGCCTAAACGCGCGATGTTGGATTTACTGTATATTCTTAGTGGACCTCCAGCTGAACGATATGTTTCACGGCCCAGATCATAGTGCAGCAGCTCAGCTTTTGCAGAAATGTTGTTGGTAATTTTGTATTGTGCACCAATACCTGCAACCCAGCCTACATGCGTTTTGCTGCTTGAATTTGCAAAATCCTTGAATTCGCCCGAACCAGCTGCCAATCCTACTGTTCCATAGGCAAGGAGTTTATCATCTATCAGGTAACCGGCTCTTACTCTGGCTGAACCAATAGCTTTTTGGCGGAATTTACCGCCAAATCCACGATTGTCCAAACCTGCATATGAGCCGTCAAGCTCAGCTCCTGCTACAAAACGATCAGACTGAATATCGCAGCCTGCCTGGGCACCAATTAATGCGCCCGATGTTGTTGCACGTGATGCACGACCTGCACCAGCACCTATATGTGCTCCTGCATGGCAGCCCTGCCAGCTTTTTGCAGGCTCTGCTGCATAGGCTGGGGCATAATTTTGCGGCGCTTTACGGCGGGGCAAATCCCCAGCATGTGTAGATGAACCCAAGCTCAAACCTGCCAAGCTTATGGCAATCACTAAAATACGCATATGCAACTCCTGAACTTTACTCAAAGAAATTTTCATCATTTGTTATGGTATAGCGTGTGGTAAAAATTTAAGAAAATGAAACCCTTAAACAAGACTAAAATGTTATTAATTGCATGGTTTTAATGTTAAGTATAAAAAGGACTAAATTCACTTACGCCTGTATAGTTATCATATATGTTACCTTATCCTCCACTTTCCATATTCATTATCGCCAAAAATGAGGCTGATAGATTAACGCGCACGCTTGATGCTGTGCAGGATTTAAGCGATGACATCATAGTAGTGGACTCAGGTTCAACCGATGGCACACAAGAGTTAGCAGAACAACTTGGTGCTTTAGTTCTACACAATGACTGGGCAGGCTATGGCCCACAAAAACGCTTTGCCGAAGAGCAATGCCGCTATGACTGGATGCTTAATATTGATGCTGATGAGGTCGTGCCACCCAATTTGGCCGCTGAAATTATTGCGCTTTTTGCCAATGGTGAGCCTGAATTTAATGCTTATAAAATTCGTATTGCAGAAATTTTCCCAGGTGAAGGTAAACCTCATTCTTTTGCTTATGCCCTTGCGCCTGTACGGCTGTACAAGCGATCCGTTGGTCGATATTCACCCTCTATTGTGCATGACAGGGTAGATTTAAAGGTTCAAACGCGGGTGGGGCAACTTAAAAGCATTATCCACCATTTTTCTATTCGATCCATCGGGGATCAGCTTGGCAAGCTCAACAGTTACACCGATCAACAAGTGGTGGATCTTGTTAAAAACAATAAATCTATTCCTACCTGGCGGCTATTTGTGGAATTTCCTGCTGCGTTTTTCAAAGCCTATATTTTACGTCGCCATGCTTTTCGCGGAGTTTACGGCTTTATGACAGCCATGAATTTCGCTTTTTATCGCTGGCTGCGCGTGGCAAAAGACGTTGAGCGCAGGCGTGTTGAAGCTCTTAAGTCAAAAGATTAAACAAAAGCAATGGCTGATATGTGCCGTCCGTAATCTGGCTCATTACGATGTGTGGCGCGGCGATAACTAAAGAAGCGTTGTTCATCTGCATAGGTGCAGAAGTTTAAGTTTTTTACCGTGCCAATACCCGCTTGCGTAAGGCGCATTGTGATATAAGCTGGTAAATCAAACATATGGTGACCAGGTGTTTTTGAAGGCTTAAAATACAGCTTGTTGTTTGTGTTTTGCACCAAAAACTGTTCAAAGAACTCTTGTCCTACTTCATAATTTGCTTGCGAAATTGTCATACCCAGGCATGCAGTAATATTTTTGCGTTTTGCGCCAAGCTTTTCCATTGCTGCAACTGTATTTTCCAATACGCCTGAAACTGCCCCTTTCCAGCCAGCATGAGCTGCGCCAATCACGCGCGCAGTGCTATCTGCGAACAGCACTGGGCCGCAATCAGCTGTCAAAATGCCAAGTGCTAAATTGGGGACATTTGTTACCATACTGTCTGCTTTTGGACGGTTATCTGCCTGCCAAGGCTCAGTTACAACCGCTACAGTATCAGAATGCACCTGATGGACTGACACCAGATTTTGAGGCAAAACACTTAATGCTCCTGCAACACGGCTACGGTTTTCTGCAACGTTCTCAGGCACATCGCTTGATCCCTGCCCTGCATTCAATGAATTGTAAAGGTTAGTGGAAACACCGCCTTCACGCGTAAAAAAGCCATGTTTAATACCAGAAAGTGAGGATAGCTCAGATGATAGAATCGTATTTTTTTTCATATCCTACCCTAACATGCCAAGTTATGCTCACAATGATGAAAAATAGGTGGCTTCCAACACCTTGAACAAATTGCCCATGCCTGTTGAGGCGGTATCCGTTAAACGCAGCAAAGCAGATTGAATATCCAGTTTTTGTTGTTCTAATTTAGCATTTTTGATGAGAGTTTCAGCACGTTGATGAATACCAAGCTGTTCTAAAAATGCAGCCTGCGTTGTAAGCTGTGCAACTTTCAACCCTGCATTCAAAGCTGTTTTTGCAAGTTTTTCAAAATCAACATGGGCGGTTAAATCTGCCTCGCCAACATGCTCAAGAGGCGATACCATTTTATGAGCTTTTAAGGCCTGTAATGTATCTCCAAAACCGCTTTGTGTATGACCATAATCAATAAAAAGTGCTGCGCCTGAGTGAGATTTAAGGTGGGTTGACAGGCTTTTTATAATATCTTGTGATGCAGGTGATATTTCGAATATTGCACCATTTTTTACACCCCTCACCCGATCCTTAGGATCACCCTCTCCCACAAGGGTAGAGGGATAACCCAGCTTCAGTGTCTGTGTACTGTTTGATGAAAGGCCAAACACAAGCTCATTATTTTTATCCAGCCCAACCAATCTTTCATGCCAGCCTGAAGGCTGTTTCATAAACTGGCGAATGGGAAGCGCATCAAAAAATTCATTAGCGATGATGATGTTTGGGCAGGCTGGCAATGTATCAATTGAATAATGCCAAGCAATCTTGTGATTGATGAGTGCAGCTCGTTGAATTTCTCGCAAAACAGGTGATATTTCAACAAGATGAACCTCTAAAGCTGTGTTGAAATCTGGCACAGATTTGGCTGCTCGCAAAGCATCCGCCATAAGTGTGCCGCGCCCAGGGCCAAATTCCACCAGTGCAACTTTAGTGGGTGCACCCATTTTTTGCCAGCAATCTGCTGCCCAAAGGCCTATCAACTCGCCGAACATCTGGCTGATTTCTGGTGCTGTGGTAAAGTCCCCTGCCCTGCCTAACGGGTCGCGCGTCATATAATAGCCATATGTTGGGTGCGCCAGGCACAGCTCCATAAACCGTGCTATATTTACAGGGCCATCCTGCAAAATGAGCTGCTTTAAAATTAGCTCCAAAGGCGTCATGATTTGCGATACGCCCTGATAATCAGCCAGCCTCCTGCCAAAATCATGGGAATAGAGAGCAGCATGCCCATTGTTGCCACGCCGCCAAAAATAAAACCTAATTGCGGGTCTGGCTCTCTAAAGAATTCACCTATGATACGCGCAATGCCGTAACCTGCGCCATAGCATCCAGCTACTAAACCAGGGCGTTTGACCCCCCCGCGCCCAACAATAATTTGCAGGATGATAAAGAGCAGCAGCCCTTCCAACGCCGCTTGATACAACTGGCTGGGATGGCGTGGCTGGTTACCAGCACCAGGGAACACCATTGCCCACCAGACATCGCTTGGCCTGCCCCATAGTTCTGGCTTGATGAAATTGGCAATGCGCCCAAACAGGCTGCCCAAAGGCGCGGCGGCAGCGGCAACATCGAGCATGGTGAGGGCTGGTATTTTCTTTAGTTTTGCAAATAGCACAATTGCCAACATCGCCCCTAAAAACCCTCCATGATAGGACATGCCGCCATGCCAGATTGCAGGAATTTCCCACGGTTCCTGCATAAAACGGGCAGGATCGTAAAACAGCACATAGGCGAGCCGCCCGCCCAAAACCACGCCAAGGGTTATATACACAATCACATCATCAAAATGCTGCACTGTGGGGCGAGCCTGGCCTTGCGCCCAAAGACGCTCATTTTTGAGAGCGCGAGCTGCATAAAACCAGCCAATGAGAATGGCTGCAATATAGGCCAGCGCATACCAGCGGATTTCTAAAGGGCCGATGTGAAGGGCAACTGGATCAAAAATGGGATAGGTGAGATGGGGCATGGGTGATATTATATACCAAAATTTAAGACGTGAAACTACAAGTCAACAACGGGCATGACGCACGGAGAAAGCTGTTCTAGCATTGAGCCCCCTTCATGCGCGGACTTGATCCGCGTATCCACGTCTTAGCTTTATTATTTGGAAATGTCAGCGTTGAAGATGTCTCAGCTTTTAAAGGCATATTAAAACACTTTTAATTGCTAGAAATCCTTTGAATTCTAAACTACTTCACAAATTCAGCGGAGCTTGCGGGAATAGCTGCTTCTGTTGATTTATTCCTCCCTGCTGCTGGAAGCAATTTGTTTAATTCGTCAAAAGGTTGAGGATTTTTTGGCGTACAAACATCGTGTACCCTTTCATCAGTAACAACCCGTGCTTTCCACATACTAGTTCCTTCATTTTGAACTAATACATTAAACGAATACTTGCCACCTGGTCTTAAAGCATATGCAACGGCTCCAAGAGCGGTTTTATCTCCTTCAAAGTCAACAGATACGCAATACGTTGCTGATGTTGTTGACCCCAGCAAAGCTCGAAAAAAATATACTTCACTTATTTGGGCATTTTTGTAGTTAAGTGATACAAAATGAATCTTGGATCGTATTGATGAAGCGATATATTCAAGCTCTTTAGACGTATTTAAAGCAATTCTTGATTTAATAATGCTTAAGCTATTGTTATGAAGTGCTTTGAAAGCTGTTGCTTCTTCATCTTGAGGCGAGGTTGCTTGACATGATTGTAAAAATATTGCCAGCGAAGCTAAAACTGTAGCTTTTATAATGCTCTTTTTAAAATTTCTCATCACCCACTCCCCAAAAACCAAAAAATATCTTGTCATAGCAATCCAGTCCCTGATTTTTGGCTTAATGTAAAGCGGCGTTGCGACTTATGGGAAACATTGCATAATGAAAAAGAATGTGAACGAATTAACCGTGCAAAGCCGCTGACTATTGCGGCTTGATTATTTAGGGCGTGCAGTCATTTTTCAAAGCTATTTATACACTACAGGTTTCTCAAACCGATTACGCTTGTGAGACGCACAAGCTAATCCACCTGATGTTTTACATCATTAGACAAAAGAACATAAAAGGTCTTAGCTTTTGAGGGCATAGGGGGCTCGTATGTATTGTGTGTAGGGTTATTGTAGAAGGCTGGGGGTGGAAGTCAAATTTTGAGCTTAATCATATAAAGCTCTTGTCCTCAATCATTAATTTTTCACACCTTAATAGTACAGAAAGTGCTTCAAGGATGCCAATCTACCAATGATGATAAACAGTTATTAATCCCAAAATTGTTACTAAAAATAAAAACCCTTTAATGTGGTTTAACTGTTCATTGATACACGAAAGCTGAACATAGATGCCACTTATGTCTCGTCTTGCAGCAATAATACTTTTTTGTACATCTTTCTCATTGAGCTGTTCAATATATTCACTTTCAGCTAAGCTGACAAGCTTGCTTATGTTGAGCGCCCTTTTATCCCACCAGCTTACCACTTTAATATTTTCCTTCACAGTTTGATAATTTACCCCTTATCCAGCCTTTCAGGCTCCTTATCCAGCCTTTCAGGCTCCTTCTCCCGCAAGGAGAGAAGGATGAGTGTTTTAATTACCCAAATTTTGGATCAAGTTCGCCTTTTGCATAGCGTTTTGCCATATCTGCCACAGAAATTGGCTTGATTTTGGCTGCATGGCCTGCTGTGCCAAATTCTTCCAAGCGCTGTTTGCAGAGTTTTGTCATCGCTTCCATGGCAGGTTTTAGATATTTGCGTGGGTCGAACTCGCCTTTGTTTTCTGCCAGCACTTTGCGAATCTGGCCTGTCATTGCCATGCGGTTATCAGTATCAATGTTGATTTTACGCACGCCGTGTTTAATGCCGCGCTGAATTTCTTCCACAGGCACACCCCATGTCTGCGGCATTTCCCCGCCAAACTGGTTGATAATATCCTGTAAATCCTGCGGCACGGATGACGAGCCATGCATCACCAGATGCGTGTTTGGCAATAATCTATGAATTTCCTCAATCACGTTCATGGCGAGAATTGCACCATCAGGCTTGCGGCTGAATTTATAGGCCCCATGCGAGGTTCCCATAGCGATTGCCAGCGCATCCACCTTGGTGGCACGTACGAATTTTACGGCTTCATCTGGGTTGGTGAGCAGCTGATCGTGGCTGAGTTTACCTTCTGCGCCATGGCCATCTTCTTGATCGCCCTCACCAGTCTCTAGTGAGCCTAGAATTCCCAATTCCCCTTCCACTGACACGCCGCCCCAATGCGCCATATCGACCACGGCTTTGGTAACACGCACATTATAATCAAAATCAGCCGGGGTTTTACCATCGGCTTTTAGCGAGCCATCCATCATCACGGAGGTGAAATTGGACTGCATGGCTGTGACGCAGGTTGCTTCCTCGTTGCCGTGATCCAAATGGACGCAAACAGGAATGTGGGGATAAATTTCAACCACAGCATCCATCATTTTTGTGAGCATGACATCGTTTGCATAAGACCGCGCGCCGCGCGATGCCTGAATGATGACGGGTGCATCAACTGTGTCTGCCGCTGCCATAATGGCAAGAGCCTGTTCCATATTGTTGATGTTAAAGGCTGGAACACCGTAGCCAAATTCAGCTGCGTGATCAAGTAATTGACGAAGGGTAATACGTGCCATTTTATGGTTAGCTCCTTGTGAAAAAATGTTTTAAAATGTTAATCTGAATTGCTTTGAAGCCTAGCTTTGCGCAATGAGGGTGCTTACAAGGCTCGAGCCTGCTTCAAAGCCTCAACACCTGGCAAGGCTTTGCCCTCCATCCACTCAAGAAATGCGCCGCCTGCTGTTGAAATATATGTCATGTCATTGGTGACACCTGCATGACTAAGCGCCGAAACTGTATCACCGCCGCCACCAACAGCAACCATGCCTTTGGTTTTAACAAGATGTGCTGCATGTTTGGCAACAGCAACAGTTGCAGCATCAAAGGGCTGCATTTCAAAGGCTCCAAATGGGCCGTTCCACACAAGCGTTTTAATGGATTCAAGTTTGGCATTGATAGCAGCAACTGAAGTACTCCCAGCATCCAGTATTATTTCATTATCACTGACAGTCTCTACTGAAACTGTTCTTGAAGGCGCATTTGCTTTGAATTCTTCTGCCACGACTGCATCAACAGGGAGTATAATTTCGCAGTTTGAGGCTTTGGCTTTTGCAATAATGTCCATCGCAGTTTGCGCCAAATCTTTCTCGCAGAGCGATTTACCAATGGCTTTGCCTTGTGCATGTAAAAATGTATTTGCCATGCCGCCACCAATAATCAGCATATCCACTTTTGTGACAAGGTTGCTTAAAAGCTCCAGCTTGCTCGAGACTTTCGCACCACCAACAATTGCTGCAACTGGACGCAAAGGCTTACCCAAAGCTTTGTCCAGTGCTGTTAATTCTGCCTGCATTGTGCGCCCAGCATAGGAGGGTAGTTTATGCGCCAAACCTTCGGTTGAGGCATGAGCACGGTGCGCTGCAGAAAATGCGTCGTTGACATAAGCATCGCCCAATTCTGCAAGTCCATTGATGAACTCGTGTGCATTTTTCTCTTCACCTTCATGAAATCTTGTGTTTTCGAGGCAGATAATATCGCCATTTTTCATGGCTGAGACGGCACTTCGCGCAGCATCGCCAATGCAATCATCTACAAAACCAACGGGCTTGCCCAAAACTTTGCTCAAGGCATCTGCCACAGGTTTCAGGCTGTTTTCAGTATCACGCCCTTTTGGCCTGCCAAAATGAGAGAGCAGGATAACTTTAGCACCCTTGTCAGATAGCTCACAAATGGTAGGTAAGATGCGCTCAATACGGGTTGCATCTGAAGGTACACCATTTTGCATGGGTACATTTAAATCAACTCGAACAAGTGTACGTTTTCCAAGAGGGGCAAGATCGTCAAGAGTTTTAAAAGTCATTCACTATTCCGTATTTAATTGAGCCGTATTTATAAAATCCTATAAAGCAGGCTTTTTTATAAAAGTGTAGTGCGGTTTTTGCATAAGCCACAGCCTGCAAAAGAACATAAGCGGAATTCTCTATGATCTTTTACGGTTTCTGTTATGAAATGGACAACCGATTCATTGATAAGTGTGAAATCCAACACCATGCCAACATTTTCTCCTCAGCAAGATGCTGCACTCAAGGCCATTTATATTTGGCTCAAAGACAAAAAAGGTGAGCAGGTCTTCCGCATGTTTGGCTTTGCCGGTACTGGCAAAACAACTCTTGCGCGGCACATTGCAGAGGGCATTGATGGTGATGTACGCTTTGCAGCTTTTACTGGCAAAGCTGCACTTGTTTTGCGCTCAAAGGGCTGCGAAGGCGCAAGTACCATCCATAGCCTGATTTACCGCTCGCGCTCCACTGATGAAGAAACGCCAGAATTTGTCATTAACCGTCAAAGTGATGCGGGGGATGCAAAACTCATCATTATAGATGAATGTTCGATGGTGGACGAAGATCTGGGCCGTGATCTTCTTTCATTTGGTACACGTGTCCTTGTTCTTGGAGATCCTGCACAATTACCCCCTGTTAAGGGCGGAGGTTATTTTACTGAGTGCGAGCCAGATGTAATGCTGACAGAAGTACATAGACAGGCGCGGGACAATCCGATTGTTGCCCTTTCTATGGCGGTGCGCGAAGGGGAGCGGTTGGTGCGTGGCACCTATGGCGAAAGCCGTATAATAGGCCGCGACGAAATTGATGCTGAAATGGTTTTAAGTGCAAACCAGGTACTGGTTGGAACAAATAAAACAAGGCGTATGTACAACACGCGCATTCGTAATTTAATGGGTTATCATGATCCATTGCCAGGCATTGGCGAGCGACTGGTGTGTTTGCGAAATGAAAAGAAAAAAGGCTTGCTCAATGGCAGCATGTGGTCAGTTAAAGAAATGCGGGCCTCTAAATCCAAGCTGATTACGATGAATGTTACCCCGCTTGATGAGCTCGAAGGTATAAAACAAGGCAAGTCCATCAAGGTTTCTGTGTTGCCTGATTTTTTTAGCGGGGCGGAAGAGGAAATTCCTTATGCTATGCGTCGAAATTCAGATGAATTCACATATGGGTATGCTCTAACCGTTCATAAATCCCAAGGCTCCCAATGGGACGAAGTAATGCTGTTTGATGAAAGCTATGCCTTTCGTGAACATAGCGCGCGCTGGCTTTATACAGGGCTAACGCGAGCTGCTCAGCGCATAACAATTGTAATATGATTATAAATACAGCAGTAATTGTACAAATTGCCTAAAAATGCATCATGTCGATTTATTATCAATTTTATAGCATAAGATTGCGAAACAAAACCCAATAGGCTAACGCTTTAAAGTAAATTAAAGACTGGAGACAAATTGTGGCAACTGATCAAAATAATGATGCTAACTCAGCAATGGATTACAAAGAGCATGATAATACCTACGCCCTATTTATAGGAATGGTAAAATATGGCTCAATTGCCGTTATTGCCATACTTATTCTTATGGCACTGTTCTTGCTACCCTAGCACCTAGGCAACAGTTAAGACGCGTTTACTTGAGCGCGATTTTTTTGACTTTTGATTTGCTGAATTCTTAAACGTAAAAAATTAAGTCTAACTATTTGTCTTGTTGCATGTTTTACACAAGAACTACTCACATTTCCTGTGAGATGTTCCAAGGTTATTTTGGGAAATCTACAATGAAAATTGCTGTCGTTGATGAAAGCTTGAACAAAGAGCCCCGTGTTGCAGTTACGCCTGAGACAGTAAAAAAGTTTGTTGGTCTTGGAGCAGACATTGTTATTCAAGCGAATGCTGGACTGGCTTCTGGTATTTCAGATGCCGATTATATGTCTGCTGGGGCCACTATATCCAAAACAGCCAAAGATGCTCTTAAAGAGGCTGATTTAGTACTTAAAGTGCGCCGTCCCACTGATGCAGACGTTAAATTAATCAAAAAAGGTGCAAGCGTTTTAGCAATAATGGATCCTTACGGAAACGATGCTGCTCTTAAAGTTTTAGCCGATGCCGATCTATCATGCTTTGCCATGGAGTTAATGCCGCGCATAACACGTGCTCAATCCATGGATATTTTGTCTTCTCAGGCTAATCTTGCAGGCTACAGGGCAGTTGTAGATGCCTCTACACTTTATGGCCGTTCATTTCCAATGATGATGACAGCTGCGGGCACTATTCCTGCAGCACGTGTATTTATCATGGGTGTCGGCGTTGCAGGGCTGCAGGCTATTGCGACGGCACGGCGTCTGGGGGCAATTGTTACTGCGACGGATGTTCGTCCTGCAACCAAAGAGCAAGTTGAATCTTTAGGTGCTAAATTTATTGCTGTCGAGGATGATGAGTTCAAGCAGGCGGAAACGTCAGGTGGTTACGCCAAAGAAATGTCAAAAGACTATCAGGACAAACAAGCAGCGCTAGTTGCCAGCCATATTGCCAAGCAGGATGTAGTTATTACAACTGCCCTTATTCCTGGTCGCCCTGCCCCAAAACTTGTTACAAAAGCCATGGTCGAATCCATGCGTGCCGGCTCTATTGTGGTGGATTTGGCAGTTGAACGTGGTGGCAATTGTGAACTTGCAAAACTTGGCGAGGTTGTGGAGCACCAAGGCGTCAAAATTGCGGGTTACGATAATATGCCAGGACGCATGGCAGCAACAGCATCCAGCCTTTATGCAAAAAATCTATATACATTTGCTGAAACACTTATCTCAAAAGAGACAAAAGCTCTTGCCATTAATTTTGAAGATGAGCTGGTTAAAGCTACATGTCTTACACGTGATGGCTCAATTATTCACCCCAATTTTCAGCCAAAATCTTAAATTCAAGAGGTTCAAATGGCAAGTCCGACCCCAGACCAAATTTTAGAACAGGCAAAGCTTGCTGCAAAAGCTGCGTCCCAATCTGCTGCTGAAGCACAAGCTTTTGTTGATCAACTCAGTAAAACTGTAGGTTCGGCGGCTTCTGCTGCAACAGGTGGTGCAGTCGATCCTTTTGTTTTTCAACTTGCTATTTTTGTTATGGCTATTTTTGTTGGCTATTATGTAGTGTGGTCTGTTACCCCTGCCCTTCACACGCCCCTTATGTCCGTTACAAATGCAATTTCATCTGTCATTGTTGTGGGTGCAGTGCTGGCCGTTGGCACACAGATCATTCCTGAAGAAGCTTCAGGCTATGCTCAATTTTTTGGATTTTCAGCTCTTATATTAGCTTCGGTAAATATTTTTGGTGGTTTTTTAGTCACAGAGCGTATGCTCTCCATGTACAAGAAAAAAGGCTGAGCGATATGATAAGTCCAAATCTAGCTAATTTTCTGTATCTTGTTTCAGGCGTGCTGTTCATTCTTGCACTTCGGGGGCTTTCGCACCCAACAACATCGCAGCAGGGTAATAAATTTGGCATGATCGGAATGGCAATCGCCATTTTGACAACGCTGATCCTTTCGCCTCCTGCAAGTTTCTTTGGCTGGCTCTTACTGCTTGGTGGTCTTGCAATAGGCGGGGGCATCGGTTCTACCATGGCCAAGCGTGTGCAAATGACTTCAATGCCCCAGCTTGTAGCATTTTTCCATTCTCTTGTTGGTTTAGCCGCCGTTTTAGTTGCTGCTGCTGCGCTTTATGCACCAAAAGCCTTTGGTATTGGTTCTGCAGGCCACATCCACATGCACAGTCTGGTTGAAATGGCACTTGGCGTTGCAATTGGTGCAATAACATTTACTGGTTCAGTCGTCGCGTTTTTAAAGCTTGATGGTCGTATGAGCGGCAAACCCATCATGCTGCCAAACCGTCATATGATTAATATCGGGCTTGCTGGCGCATTAGTGCTTACCATTATCGTATTCATGGTTACTCAGTCCTATTTAGCTTTTTGGTTAATTGCAGCACTTAGCTTTGCACTTGGCTTTCTCCTAATTGTGCCAATTGGTGGCGCTGATATGCCAGTTGTCGTGTCCATGCTTAATTCCTATTCGGGTTGGGCAGCCGCTGGCATTGGTTTTACGCTTAGCAACCTTGCACTTATTATCACAGGCGCACTGGTTGGCTCGTCTGGTGCCATCTTGTCCTATATTATGTGCAAGGGTATGAACCGCAGTTTTGTCTCTGTCATTCTTGGAGGTTTTGGCGGAGAAACTGCGAACACATCTGGCGGTGTGAAAGACGATCGGCCTGTACGTCAAGGCTCAGCTGATGATGCAGCCTTCATCATGCAGAATGCAGAGCGCGTTATTATTGTGCCAGGCTATGGTATGGCAGTCGCACAAGCTCAACATGCATTGCGCGAAATGTGTGATACGCTGAAAAAAGCAGGTGTTGAGGTTAAATATGCCATCCACCCGGTTGCAGGGCGTATGCCAGGCCATATGAACGTGTTACTGGCAGAAGCCAATGTGCCCTACGACGAAGTTTTTGAGCTGGAAGATATTAACTCAGACTTTGGACAGGCTGATGTCGCGTTTGTGATCGGTGCAAATGATGTAACCAATCCATCTGCTAAAACAGATAAAACATCGCCAATCTATGGAATGCCAATTCTGGATGTTGAAAAAGCCAAAACCGTGCTGTTTATCAAGCGCGGCATGGGATCTGGTTATGCAGGCGTTGAGAATGAGTTGTTTTTCAGACCCAACACTATGATGCTGTTTGGAGACGCCAAGAAAGTAACTGAGCAGATTGTGAAGGCTATGGGGCATTAAGAGATTTAAGCAAGATGCTGTGGCCATTGACAACAAATGCAAAGCCACAGCTTTATTTTTTTACAGAGAATTGCCTCCGTCGTAACTATCCAACTTTTTTTCAGTGTATTCGCAATTGAAGTATTCTGTATCTAATTCATTACTCTTTGCAGCCAACTGAGCTGGACTCCATGATGCCGAGTTTGAAATAAAATCTTTTCTTAAAGCTTTAATTTTCTTTAATGAATTAGCACATGCAGCAAATTTTACGTATTTTCTTATTTCTGGATTGTAGTCTTTACCTTTATCAAAAATTCTTTCAGCATACGTAACTGAATTGCCAGCATATAAAAGCAGCTGTTGACGAGTAATCTGTCCAGCTTTTTTTTTAAAAATACACCCAAAGTTATATTCTGGTGTCTTGCAATACACTTTGGGTGGTTGACTTGGGTTACTTTCCTCAACAAACTCTTCACGTTTTGATCCAAAAATAGACAATAACCAATCCAAAGGATTGAAAGCCAGATCACCTTTACTACCGTTTATGTGCTGGTGAGACTGTGTGTTTGAAACGCCTGGTGAATATGGCGCTCTTGAAATAGACGACATAGAATATTCCTTCTTTTAGATATGTGGATATGCATAAAAAACGTAATATTTTTTTGTGGTTTAATATTTTGTTAAGAAGCCACAATAAAGCCATTTTTGATTTTACTGCAACATAAAATTAATATAATCAGATCAACATAGTAGTTATGCAATTTTTGTTTGGGTACAAATATTGCTAGTAACGCTTTAAGGCTTTTTTATGAGAAGAAAAATATATTGAGGTGTTTCAAATATGGCGGTTTCGGGTTTGACCTCAGGCAATACAGCTTTGCAAAGTTCTCATGGAGCGCAGCCATTTGTAATTTCACAGGCTCTTCCTGAACCAAATACTCAAAACGTTAATAGAAAAAACTCTGCTTCAAAAATAAAAGTTATTCCCAAAATTAATTTACAAACGCACGAAAGAGAAGCCACTTACGGCAATTTTTATACAGGCATTGCTTTCAACACCATTGGAGTGGTAGCAGGCACTGGCGGGTATGCCCTCAAACAGCTCCTCAAAGCTAAAAAAATAGATAAATTTGATGGGCTGCTAGACACAGTAATAAAATTTGCAGATGACAACCCCATCTCAAAAAATCTTTTTCGTTTTGAGTATGATCATGCTTTAAACGATGAGTATAACTCGGCCACACTTAAATTCAATGTGCATGCCCTTAAAGAAATTCCAAAAGAAGCGCGCGAAAAAATATTAGACGAAATTGAAGCCATACTGAAAAGAAAGAACAGAGGCCCTGATTTCTTAGCAGCTATAGTACAATTAAAAGTCTTAAAGGGAATTTTAAATTCTAAAAAAAGTAATAATGAAATTACCAGAAAAATGGAATTTCGACTAGTCTGCAATCCATCCAAAGCAAAAGATGGTTGGGACATTCGCGCCCGTATTCATTTTTCGCAGGTTGTTCCATTCAAGTTTAAAATGGATAACCCTTTATTTAAAGGGAACATGTCTGGCGTTTATTTTATAAGTCCGTCTTTTTACAGAAAAGGCGAGTTAAGGCTTGTTCATGGCTTTGAGTTGAATTTTCCAACAGCATTGGGCCATAACAGCTTTGTTCCAGTTGGATTTTCCAATTCGGTGCAAAGCAATATAATATACAAAAGAAAAAAAGTTCCCAATGGATATCACTATGGTTTAGAAGTTTCTGAAAAAGGGCATGTTAGCTTCATGCCTTTTCCAAAAGACATAGAGGATTGCTTTAAAGCAATCAATATGGGTGCACTTGAAGGCGCAAAGGATTCTACACGACCTGTCATAACTCTTGAAAAATTCATGGGGCAAAAGTTTAAAGATGAGATCCCACAAAGAATAGTTGATGATACAAAAGTAACGATGGCACGTTTAGCAGCAGGTCATTCACTAAAAGAAGTCTTAAATGCAGCTGCACCCCATGTTAACAAAGTTGTTAATGCAAGACTGACTCAGGTAACCACAACAGCTGCCATTGATGGAACAGTCTGGACGGCAAGCAAAGCTTTGCCTACGGTTGCAAAGGTGCTGCCAGGATTAGCAGCGAAAGCGGCTCCCTGGATTGTCGGGGCAGCGGAATATTCCAACTTGATAGGCTGGGGAATTGCGGCACTATCATTTGTAAAAGGCTCTTACGATGATGACCAAGAGAAAAAGCGCAAATATAAATACGCTCTTGATAATCTTGTTAAAGCAGGTGCCTATGCTCCCGATAAGGGTATTGATGCTTCTGTAAGAGCAATTACAAAATACACGCAAACTTCTATTGTTAATAAATTAATAAAATATCCCGTTGGCAGCATTACGAAGCTAATGTGCGATGTCGTAGACCAAGCTTACGCACAAAAGAAGATTAAAGATCCGCAGGCTCTTCGCGCACAATGGGTTCAAGGCTTGAGCTACATGGGCAAAACGAAAACTGATACGTATTTAGGCAGAATGATTGCCGCTGGTGTGCTTGGCAGAACTGACCTTGTAGAAAAAAACTCTAACTTATTGAGTAAGTTAATTTCTCAAGATGATTTTATAAGCATGTACACAACAATGACAGGCTACGCGTCGCGGCATTCCAAAACATTGGTAGATGTGGCTACAAGCGCTAAAGACGCGCCTGTTAAGATTTTAAGTGCAGAAGGGTACAGTAGTTTTTCTGCGAAATTTATGGATGGAAAAATTACAGCGTCTCCTAGTCAGACAGATGATCATAGACGATCAAAGTGGCAAATTACGTTAAAAACTGGAGATGGTCTGACAGCTGTATTTTACAAAACAATAGACAGACAGTTTAAACTTACCGATCTTGCACAAGATTCTGAGCTTAAAAAGACGCTTGAAACAAGTGTAAATGCTCAACGTGCACGTTTTGCAAAAGTGCCGTCAAATATAAAACCATTTAAGGGTACGCTTTATGGCAATCCCGTAACGGCTGTACCGCTGTATATAAAAGATGGTGCAACAATGTGGAAGGTAACAGCAAAATCCAAGTCTGGTGTTTCAGCTACAGTTTATGAAACGCTCGGGCTCGATTACCATAGCGATTATCAATTCAGCAACGATGATTTACAGCCTGGTCATATTTTCAGAGCCAAGCTAGAGGCTAAAATGCGCGGCTCAGAATACTAAAGAGACCTAAGCGCCTTTAAGACACTTATGGTGGGATAACCGTCTGCTACCATGCCCTGCTTGAGCTGGAAATTGCGGATGGCATCTCTACTGTTTTCACCAAGTTTCCCATCAAATTTTTCAATAGGGTAGCCCAAACCTGCTAATTTCCTTTGTATTTCCATGCTTTCAGCTTTTGTGAGGCTGCGAGACCCTTTGGGCCATGAACCTTGAACAGGCTCTGCGCCGCCAATCCGGTCACCAAGCAAGGCTACGCCCAAAACATAAGAATCTGAATTATTATATTTTTTAATCACGTTGAAATTATCAGTGATTAAAAAAGCAGCGCCCGTACTCCCTGCTGGCAAAAATAGAGCTGCTTCGCCACTTGGCATATTACGATTTTGCGCTGGTTTTAAACCTAAAGATGCCCATTGGGCAAAACTACGCTTGACTTTGCGGTCTGCCAATTTGAAGTCAAAACCAGCTGGTAGCTCAACTTCCAACCCCCAAACCAGACCCTGTTTCCAGCCAAAACTTTTCATGTAATTGGCAGTGGATGCCAAAGCATCCTGTTCAGATGTCCAGATATCTTTTGCGCCACCGCCATTAAAATCGACTGCATATTTCATGAAGCTGGAGGGCATAAACTGCGTGTGGCCCATAGCGCCTGCCCAAGAGCCTTTCATGTTATTACGTTCGACATGCCCTTCTTCTAAAATTTTGAGGGCAACCAGCAACTCATCACGAAAAAAATTATCGCGGTATTTAGCATGAGCTAATGTTGCTAAGGCTCTAATGACATAAATACCGCCTGTATTTGCGCCATAATTGGTTTCCATGCCCCAAATGCCGAGAATAATTTTGCGATCTACACCATAACGACGTTCAAGCGTACCAAGTGTATCTGACCATTGATTTGCCTTTGCCGCACCTTGATTAACGCGTGTGGCTGAGGTTGCACTGTTAAGATATTCCCAAACAGGTTTATTAAATTCAGC
>JANXWK010000062.1 GCA_025351165.1 Hyphomicrobiales bacterium
GCTGATTCAATCACACGCCAGCTCAAACGAAATCTCTTACTTTTAGACAATAGGTTGAAATTATATGGTAGTAATTTTGGGCTTAATAGCTTTGGAGCGCAAAAATCAGAAACTGTAATAGGTAAATTATACGAACTTCGAAGCCACATTGCTCATGGCAATGACCCTAAAGATACTTTTGTTTGGTTCTCAAAACACGGGCGGATAATTAGTGGAAGCAACTTGTTGAATCATATTTCTTTATATTTATTCACTGTTGTTCAAAAAACGCTTCAATGTGCTTTGCGTGAACCGCAATTAATTACTGATCTTAAGGGGTGACAAAATTTAATTTTTTGATTGTCAGATGTTGAAAAGATCAAGGATGCACTGGCGCAGTTAGGGTAAATATACTCATATTCATAAGAAATTTACGTTAGTAATGATAGGCTTAGTCTAAATTAACTCAGGTGGAAATTTTAGATGAGGCTTTTTCGCAAAGAAAAAAAATGGCTGGATAATGAAGACACATTTTCTCCATTTATAAGCAAAAATCCTGATCCTGTTATACCTTTAGACTATTCCCATCTAACAGATACAGTTAGTTTGGCAGAAAACGATCTTATAAAATCAATGACAGCAAGTACGGCTGCATCAGTTGAAATGCGGGAGGGCGTACAAAAAGTATTTGATGCAGCCCTCGCAATTGGAAAAGAAATTCAGGGGTTTTCTGAGCTGTCTGACGGTGCCAAGAAAAGCGTTTATGAACTTGTGGAAGGTGTTTCAGTTGTCTCCAAAGCAGCAGGCTCAATTCATAAACAGGTTGAGTTATCGCTTAGAATTATAGCTCAAGCTGAAGCGCAATCAAAAGATGCAATTGATAGAATGAAAGAGTTGCAGATTTCTGTTTCAAATATAACTGAAATTACTGAAACAATTGCAGCAATTGCACGTAAAATAAACTTATTGTCACTCAATGCAACAATTGAGGCAGCACGTGCGGGGGCTGCTGGACGGGGTTTTGCTGTTGTTGCATCCGAGGTTAAACAGCTTTCTGTAGCAACGGAGGCATCTACACGTACCATTTCCCACCAGATTGAGTCAGTCAAGAAAAGTGCAGATACTGGCTCTAAACAGGTAGGCATCATAGCGTCTTCTGTCTTTGATCTTACCCACGCAATACAAAAAATCGCTCAGGGTTCGGAAGACCAGTCAACAGCCGTTATGGCAGCAGAGCAAAGCGCCAGTCTTGCATCTACATTTGCAAACGATATGAACAAAAAAATTACCCATATAAATACGCTGGAAAAAAGTCTTGTAAATAATGTTGCAACCCTGGACGCTTTTAATGTTAAGTCAGCTGCCAAATCTTTATCTGTAAACGATCATGCAACCATTTTGATGCGTATGTGCAGTCAGGATCCAAAACGTTGGCAGCGTTGGCCAATGCGGTGCAAATCAATTATTGTGGACGGCAATAACTCTTTTGACGTCTACACGGCAGATATATCTTTGCACGGAGCTTCAATTGTAAGTGACAAGAATCTCGTCCAAACCGTGGGACGAGACATCATACTTAAAATACCAGGATTGGGATCAATTCCTGCTCTGGTAACTTTTGTCCGTAATCATGGTATTGATCTTGAATTCAGGCATCTGCAACACGAAACACTTTTAGCCTTAGAAAATCTTTTACAAAAAGCAGAGATAAAATCTGAGCCACATATTTTGAAGGTTCAGCAATTTGCCAAGCGGGTGTCATCTGCATTTGAGGCAGCAATTACTCAAAAATCCATAGATATGGAAACCTTGTTTGATACAGATTACAAACTAGTTACAGGTTCGAACCCTGAACAGTTTGAAAATAAAGCAACGTCGTTTCTAAAAACTGTCTTAGCGCCTTTGTCAGAGGATGAATATCTAACAAAACCACTTATTCACACCATGGTAGCACATGATCGTAATGGTTATGTTGCAGCAAGGGAAGCTTGTAACTCAAAACCTCAACGTCCAGACGACATACCCTGGAACATAACGAATGCGCGAGATAGACGTTTTTTTAAGGATTACGCTGGTCTTCTTGGCGTAAGAATGATGAATTCTATACTATGTCAAGGATACCCACGACAAATGGGGAACGGCTATGAAATTGTTGCAGAACTCAATGCGCCCATTTTTGTTTTTGGACGGCATTGGGGCGGCGCTCGCATGGTTATGCCTTTTGATGGCGACAGTCTCTAGTTTTTTTTATCAAATGTTATAGGTATAGCACTTTTTCAATACAAAGGATTCTATTATGCTCTCTCTTAAAAAAGCTCAAACCATTCTCAAAGCTGCACTTTCCTTAGCACGTGAAAAAAATATGAAGCCACTGGCCATTTTTGTGCTTGATGACCGCGGGTCTGTCAAGGCTGCCGCTGTAGAGGATGGAAGTTCTTTAAAGCGTGGTGATATCGCCCAAGGCAAAGCCTATGGTTGCATTTCTTTGGGCGTTGGCAGTCGTTCCATCAACAAGATGGCTCTTGAGCGTCCCCATTTTGTTGCTTCTGCAAGTCATGTCATTGGAGGTTCCATGATACCAGTGCCAGGCGGCGTGCTAATCAAGGATGCCAAGGGAACGGTTATCGGCGCTGTTGGTGTGTCTGGCGAAACATCAGACAATGATGAAGTAATAGCAGTTGCAGGTGTTGAAGCCGCTGGCTTCAAGGCTGATCCAGGGGCTAACTAAGAAAACTTTAGTTTAAAAGGCCGTTTTTAATTCAATGATTTCATCTGCAAGTTGGGTAAGCTCTTTCATCTCGTGAGAAACGTAAATTATAGGAATATTGGTTTCTGCTTTTAACCGCATGAGACAGGGGATTATGTCTGATTTACGTTTTTCATCCAATGAAGCCATTGGCTCGTCCAGTAATAAGAGTGCTGGACAGCTCAAAAAGGCTCGACCAATGGCAACACGCTGCTTTTCTCCACCAGATAAATTATGTATCGGGCGATTGATTAATCTAGTTATATCAAGCATTTCCATAATATAATCCGTCTCATAACTTGTGGATTTGAGCTTCTGGATTTGCCGTCCGTAGTTTAAATTTTCTTTAACATTAAGATGTGGAAAAAGCCTTGTATCCTGAAAAACATAGCCAATCCTTCGTTTATATGCTGGTATGTTTGTGCCCAAATAACTATCGAAAAATACACTGTCATTAAATTTGATGTGCCCAGCGTCAGGCTTAACAAGCCCAGCAATCATACTCAAAAGAGTTGTCTTCCCAACGCCTGAAACGCCTTTTATCCCGACTATCCTTGCTCGTGTAGAAAATTCAATATCAATACTTATGTCTTTGAAAGATTTGCTTAATTTTAGCTGTAACATCTGATATGCCTACTTTTTACTTGCATGCCTTCATGCGCTTGAAAACTAGGTCTGAGATTAAAAGAGCAACAAATCCGATAATGACCGACACTGCCATGAGGCGAAGTGCAGCAATGTCTCCTCCAGGGGTTTGTATAAAGCCGTAAATTGCAGAAGCTATCGTTTGTGTCTCTCCTGGAATATTGGATACAAAAGTTATGGTTGCTCCAAATTCGCCAAGCGCTTTAGCAAAACATAAAATGGCGCCAGCTACTAAGCCAGGCAGTGCAAGCGGTAATGTTATTGTGAAAAATACCTGAATGGGACTTGCTCCAAGCGTTGAAGCTGCCTGTTCTAGTTTTATATCTACGGCTTCAATAGAAAGTTGAACCGAGCGTACAAAAAGTGGAAATCCCATTATACCACTGGCTAAAGCTGCCCCAAACCAGTTGAATGCAAAAGACACTCCAAAAAAATCGTAAAGAAATCGTCCAATCATTCCGTTTCGACCAAACATAAGAAGAAGCGAATAACCTACGACAACAGGGGGTAGAATGAGGGGTAAATGTACTAAAGCATTGAATATGGACTTGCCCCGAAAGCTACATTTAGCAAGTAAAAAAGCTGTAAAAACGCCAAATGGCAACACCCAAAATGTTGCCAAAAGCGCTACCTTGAGAGATAAGGCGATCGCACTCCACTCTTCACTGGTAATATTCAACGTATTTTATAACCAGTCTAGGCAACTTTACGCACTGCACGCCGTTCAAAAAACAAAGCTTGACTGATGGCGGCTTTGACTGCTTCTGGCTGAAAAGGTTTTGTGATCAAGAATGCAGGCTCAGGCTTGTCTCCAGTAAGAAGACGCTCAGGATAGGCCGTTATGAAAATCACAGGAACATCAATACCTTTTAGAATTTCATTGACTGCATCCAGCCCAGAACTGCCATCTGCAAGCTGGATGTCGGCCAGTACAAGGCCAGGACGTTTGGCATTGAACATATTCACCGCTTCCTTGTGCGTGCGCGCTATGCCTAAAACCGTGTGTCCAAGTTCTTCAACCATTGCTTCAATATCAAGGGCAATGATGGGTTCATCTTCAATTATAAGAACATTTGTTTTTACCTGTTGTGCAATTTCTTGTCCGGCCTGATCAATAAGTTTTGTTGTTTCAGTAGTTGAAACATCAAGTATGGCGGAAATATCAGCAATATTGAAACCTTCGACTGTTCTAAGTAAAAACGCCTGTCTTGGTAAAGGCGTCAAAGTTTCCAGGTTACGCTCTACAGCAGTACGGTCAGCTATAGCCGTAAGGGCCTTCATACTGCCGTTTGTGGAAGACCATAATTTAAGAAAAACTTTGTAGAGAGCATTACGTGGTGAAAGCTCACTGGAAAAAACAGAAGGGTCAGCAATGAGCGATTCCAGAGTAGCAACAACAAAGGCGTCGCCTCCGTCCTGTGTACCATTCAAAGCCCTTGAAAATCTTCTCAAGTACGGAATATGGGGAGTAATTTCTCTAGCAATAGACATTATTAGTTCCTTAGCATGCAGGATTTAGCTTAATTTAAGCATTACCAAAAATTGTTATATGGCAAGAAAATTATTTTGTTTTATACACGGAACAATGTTTGAAGAGCTGCATTGTGATTATGACTGTGCACGTGCAAACTAAACGAAAAATTGTGTTGTAAATAAGGTATAAATGTGATGGGCGAGGCAAAAAAAGATATGTTCAATAATGAATCTGATGAGGTTAAATTAGATTCCAACGATCGGGAAATAGAATTAAGCCCAAAAATTCAAGATGCCATAGGCCGTTCATTAATTGCTCATTACAACGATATTGTGAGCTCTCCCATACCCGATAAGTTTCTATTGCTCCTTGCTGAGTTGGAGGCAAAGGAAGAAAAACATGGCAACTGATCCCAAGGAAGAGAAGCGCATACCTTCATCAAACGAAAGCAAAGTATTTCGTGACAAATTGCTTGCAGAAATTCCAAATTTACGTGTTTTCGCAATTTCATTGGCATATTCTCGCCAAAATGCCGACGATCTGGTTCAGGATACGCTTTTAAAAGCATGGTCGCATGCTGCAAGTTTTGCAGAAGGCACCAACATGAAAGCTTGGCTATTCACTATTTTAAGGAACACGTATTATTCCCTATACCGCAAAAGAGGGCGTGAAGTTCAAGACACAGATGGCATGTATTCTGAACGCGTTGCTGTTCCAGCATCACAGGATGGTGTAATTGATCTTGCTGATTTTCGTATTGCCCTTGCCAAGCTCCCCGCAGATCAGCGCGAGGTTTTAATTATGGTTGGCGCAACTGGTCTTTCTTACGAAGAAACAGCTGCCATATGTAATGTAGCTATTGGAACTGTAAAAAGTCGTGTTAACAGGGCGCGTACCAAGCTCTCAGAGCTTTTATCAATTAATGGCGTAGACGATATAGGGCATGATAAAAAAATCGTTTCCACAGTAAATACGAACAGGCATGTATCTCCATTGACATGATAAGTGTACTCAAGTTGAAAACTGTAAGATCAAGATTGCTTGCTATGATGACCCTTGTGGTTGTCCCAATTGCAGTTTTGAGTATTGTGCTTGCCTCAATTAATTATAACTCGGTTTCAAAAGAAATTTCAGCCTCCCAGATTCAGACTGTTTCTAATTTCGCGATTAGAGCAAGAATTGTTTTCAGAGGGTCATTAAGGCTGATTTTATCCACAGTTGCAGCAACTGAAGCTATTTTGGGCACCAATGCAGATTGTAACTTGATTGCCCAGAAATCTTTAAACTACATTACGCGTCATCCTGCAATATGGATAAAATTTGCAGATAATAAAATGTGCAGTTCATACACAGAAAATACGCTTAACAATTCCATAATGGAAAAAATCGCTGTCAAACAGGGCAAAGATATTTTTGTAAAAAAATGGGCTGGTGTTGAATTGGCTAATACTCGTTATGATTCCATTATTATAGAAAACAAGCTTTATGTTATAATTTATGCTGAAAACCTTCCAAATATGGCGTTGCAGTGGCAAGCTGTAATGCTGATGGATTCAACCTTGTTACAAAGTGCATTCGATCTTGGGGGTTTGACAAAGGGTACAATTGTTTCAATTATGAAATCTGGTGATGAGCCAATCATTACACGCAACGTGGAACATAATGACTTATCCTGGTTGCCAAAAACAGAAAAAATAAACAAGGAACCTACAGCGTGGTCTTCTCAATCGAAAAATGGTGGTGACTATATTTATGGAAATCAGCTCATAGCTGACCCAGATCTGTATGTTCAGCTAAGGTTTGACGGACAGACTTCAAAGGCTGCCTGGTTGCAATTCATAATTCTTGCATTTACGCCAATCACTATTTTGATTATGCTGTTTTTAACATATGCAGGTGCGATACAGAGCACTGTCATAAAATGGATTTCAGACATTGAATCTGCTGCAAAAAGTCATGGATCAGCAGGGGGCAAGCAAAAACTTGCAACTATAGATGAGAAAATGCCAGAGGATATTAAAAGTGTTGCAATAGCATTTAATACAATGGTTTTAGATAATCAACAAAGAGAACAGGATTTAAGATCAGCAATTGAAAACAATAATTTTTTGATGCGTGAACTTCATCATAGAGTAAAAAACAGTCTTCAAGTTATTCAAAGTTATATTGGTCTCTCGCGTCGCAGCTCAAAAGCAACAGATCCAACTCAATTGATAGAGGTTGAAGCTAAAGTACAGGTTTTATCGACAGCTTACCGCTTTGCTCTTACCGAAACTGGTATGAAACCTGTAGCCATAAACGTATTTCTGAAAGAAATAATCGAAAACCTGTCTGCTACAATTAGGAAAAGTGATCAATGGGTTTCTAGTAAAATAGAAACGCAGGCTGTTTTGTCGGTTGATAGATTAATACCATTAGGCCTTGCTATCGTCGAGGCCATGAGTGCAGGACTGAAACTTGAAAATGTAGAAAATGTAAGAATATCAGTGATAGATAGCTCCGATGAAAATGTTTCATTTATGGTAGAAACGAATATTGCATCAGATAAAAATGCTATAGATGCAAAAATTATAAGGGGATTGTCCCTTCAGCTTGAAGCTGAGGTTTTGGAAAGCTCAGAAAAACAAGTACTTAGTTGGCAGTTCAGACCATAGATCTTGCCAAATGTTAAAAGCGCAAACATAAATTTACGCTTTTAACTTTACGATACTAGTTGTTTTAATTACTTCAAAATTTGCATCATGCAATATTATTTTATCATACTTGGCTCCAGTATCCGTTTCAGCCAAGCTAATAAACGGAGCTGCAATGATACCTAAAACACAAAGAGTGAAAAAAAGTCCCCGTTTGATTTTTGTGCCTAGGCTAGACTCATGAGTGCGTTTCATCTTATCCTCCAATTCAGATAATTAACAAAACATTAACACTAAAAATCAAGCATGGTTCCACTTTACGCCTTTAAATGAACATTATTTAAAACTCGATTTAAACATGTGCCACAATGATGTAGAAATAGTCTTGGAGGTTAAATGCGCCCCCGCTTTACGTTTTTCAAGCGTTATACGCCTATCATGAAATTCTTGTATTTCAGATCTGTGTCCGACGCTTATGACAGTCGCATAACTTAGATCTTCGCGTATAAGAGACAGGAGACTGTTCTGGCTGCCTTCATCAAGGGCAGAAGTTGCTTCATCCATTATGATAATTTCAGGCTTTTGGATTAACAGTCTGCAAAATGCAATCCTCTGCCGCTCCCCACCTGATAATGCCTGTCCCCAGTCATACGTTTCGTTGAGACGTTTTGTCAGATAGTCCAAGCCGCATCTCTTAATGGCTGAAACGATAATATCATCAGATGTTTCAACTGAACCATAAGGGTAGAGGAGAATGTCTCGTAATGTACCAAGCGGGAGATATGGTCGCTGTGGGACAAAGGCAATACGCACATTCTTTGGGATTTTGATGTTGCCAGACCCCCATGGCCACAGGCCCGCCAATGCTCGTATTAATGTGCTTTTTCCAGAGCCACTTTCTCCAGTTATGAGAACTTTCTCTCCAGCATCAATTCTCGTGCTGGCATCATTGATTACAGCCCGACCAGCCCGATCTGCTATGGATAGCCCTTCGATATGAATTGCACCATCTTCGCTTTCTCCCAGTATAATATGGGTTTCGTCTTCCATAATGGTGCCAATATCAATCTCCTCCAATGCTATGGTAAGTTCGCACACACGCTGGGCTGATGCATACCATTCTGCAAGTTTTATGAGATTATCAACAAACCATATTAAAGCCCCCTGAACAGCACTGAAGGCGGCTACTACCTGCATCACCGCACCCAGGCTAAGGCTGCCATTTAAATATTTTGGTGTTACGAGCAACAATGGGATTACTGGAAAAACGGCACTATTTGTGCTAAGAACAATAGAAATCAAACCCTGTCTAACAGCTATTTTTTTCCATGCTGAAACGACTTTTGCATATGTTGCACGCACGGATGACAGTTCATCCTTGTCACCCTTGATAAGAGCTATACTCTCCGCATTTTCTCTAAGGCGTGTCATTTCAGATCGAAAACCAGCCTCTTTCTCATTTTTGTCTGAAACAAGCCCAACAAGTGGTCGCCCTGTAAAATAGGCTATGATTGAAAAAAATACTGCATAAACCACTGCAAATACAGCCATATATGCAGGAATATGGATTTTCCATCCTCCAAGTTCCAGTTCAGCAGCACCAGCTACATTCCACAACACTGCTGAGAATGCAGAGGCAGTGATAAGAGCGCTTAACAGGCCAATTGCAAATTCAACTAACGGCTCAATGGCGAGGCGAACATCTTCTGCAATTCGGTATTCAGGAGCTGTTTGGTCTGGTGCAATAAAAATCAATCTATAATAACGCTGGTCAGCTATCCACCATCCCGATATGCGGTTTGTAAGCCATTTGCGCCAATGCGTTTGAAAAAGCATGCGAGAAGCAAGAAGTGACGAGGCGAAAAGGGCAAATCCAAAAACTAAAAATGGAAACCAGATTAATGCAGCCCAAACATCAGACACACTTTTCTTTTCAAGAGCATCAAAAAACGCTCGATTCCAGGTGTTGATGCCCAGCTGCGTAGCAAGTTGACCAATTAGACATATTAAAATACCAGCTGATAATCCCCATGCCAGATATGTACTTTCTCCCCCCCAAAATCCACGTGCAACTTTCATGAATGTTCTAATGACGGAGTGTTTTTTGGAATCATCCTCGATATTCATAATGTTCCCAACTGCAACTTAACCAAAACGGAATTAAGCTTTGCCTAAAGACTGTTATTTCAACTATGTTTTAATTTCAGAACATCTTCTTAATGTCGAGGCCTCTTGCAAAAAGCAAGGAACTTTTTCACATAATGAGTGTTAAAAAAGACATAGCTTAACACACGGAGATTCAAATATGAAAAAGACAATCGCCAGTTTAATTTTATTGGCAGGACTGGCAGGCTGTAACAGCACCAATCAAAACGATCGGGCTTTAACAGGTGGATTAATTGGCGCAGGCGCAGGCGCTCTTGTTGGTGGTGTAGCTACTGGTACTGGTGGAGGCGCAGTTGCTGGAGCAGCAATTGGTGGGGCAGGTGGTGCAATTATTGGGGCATCCACAACACCGCGAAGATATTATAGATAAGCTTATAAGCTTTTTTGAATATTTTTGACCTGGATTACGAGCTTGGTATCCAGGTCTTTTTCCTTATAATTATAGGTCTCTTTCGTATAATTATGATTTTTTGTACTTGAATTGATATTTTTTTTAGAATGTTAATTGTAGTTTATAAATTTTAAATAAGGTATACCAGAATTCACGCATAATTTTCCAATTTTACGAAAAGTAAATTTAAAAAATTTACTGAACTATGAACATGTCCCGAATATCACAAAGCGAACTGCCTCCAGAAGAACTTCTTGACGATGACCCCGTTGAAGTCACTTCCGATCTAGATATAACAGTCGAAGACAAGGATGCTGAGCCAACCCTTGTTTCTAGAGGAGTTGAGGCAATTAAGGCCGCCTGGAAAACGCTGCCCAATGATGCAGGCGTGTACCGCATGTTTGGAACTGATGGCGAGGTTTTATATGTTGGCAAGGCTAAAAATCTTAAAAAGCGCGTTGCAAGCTACACCCGCAGTACAGGTCATTCCAATCGTATAGCGCGTATGATCTCAGAAACGCAGTCTATGGAGTTTGTGACAACAGGCACTGAAACAGAAGCATTGTTGCTGGAGACAAATTATATCAAGCAGCTTCGCCCACGTTATAATGTGTTGATGCGAGATGATAAATCTTTTCCCTATATCATGATAACCAGGGGGCATGATGCGCCTCAGCTCACAAAACACAGAGGCGCGCGTAATCGTCAGGGCGACTATTTTGGCCCATTCGCCAATGTTGGCGCAGTCAGCCGCACGATAAACACACTTCAGCGTGCTTTTCTGCTGCGCTCTTGCACGGACAGCTATTACGAAAATCGCTCGCGTCCCTGTTTACTGCATCAAATAAAGCGGTGTGCAGGACCATGTACAGGCGAAATTAGCAAAGAAGAATACAAAGGTCTTGTCTGCGATGCTAAAGCTTTTTTGTCAGGTAAAAGCCAGTCTGTAAAACAGAACCTGCAGAAACAGATGCAGGCGGCGGCTGAGGCTCTGGAGTTTGAACAGGCTGGACGTTTTAGAGATCGACTTGCAACATTATCTGCTATCCAGTCTTCGCAAGATATAAACCCACGCATGGTGGAAGAGGCTGATGTTTTTGCCATAAACGAGCAGGCGGGGCAATTTTGCATCCAGATTTTTTTCTTCCGTACGTATCAAAACTGGGGTAATCGTTCTTATTTTCCAAAAGCTGACAAGTCACTTACCTGTGCTGAAGTACTGGATGCATTTATTGCGCAGTTTTATACAGACAAGCCAGCTGCAAAACTTATTCTTGTTTCTGAGAAAATAGAAAATGCCGAGCTTATTGAAAACATCCTTGATACGCGCGATGGGCAAAGGCACGAAATTCAGTATCCTCAAAGAGGGGAAAAAAAAGATCTCATTGATCATGCCCTTAAAAATGCACGTGAGGCTCTCTCCCGCCGTTTGACAGAAACCGCAAGTCAGGAAAAACTGCTAGCTGCCCTTGGAGAGGCGTTTGGCCTGAAAAAACCACCGCGTCGTATAGATGTGTTTGATAACTCACATATTTCCGGCACAAATGCGGTGGGAGGCATGATTGTTGCTGGGCCACTTGGCTTCATGCGCACGCATTATCGTACATTCAATATAAAATCGACTGATATAACGCCTGGCGATGATTATGGCATGATGCGAGAAGTTTTAGGCCGTCGTTTTATGCGCCTTGAAAAAGAAGGTGCACGCGATGAAATACTCGAGCCAGATACTTTCCCCCGCTGGCCCGATTTAGTATTGATAGATGGTGGCAAAGGCCAGTTGGAAGCTGCCCGCAAAGTGCTTGATGAACTTGGAATCAATGATGTGCCCCTTGTTGGTATAGCCAAAGGGGTTGACCGCAATGCGGGTCGTGAAACATTTTTCATGGTGGATAAGCCCAGTTTTAAATTACCTCCACGTGATCCTGCACTCTATTTTGTACAACGTTTGCGTGATGAAGTTCACCGTTTTGCCATTGGTGCCCACCGGGCAAAGCGTAAGCGAGAATTAACCAAAAACCCGCTTGACGAAATTGCAGGCATTGGTCCAACCCGTAAACGTGCTTTGTTGCTGCATTTTGGGACTGCAAAAGCTGCTTCTCAAGCCTCGCTGGACGATCTGGCAAAAACGCCAGGCATCAATTCTGCTACTGCAAAACTGGTTTTTGATTTTTTTAATGAGCAGTGAAATAGGCAACACATTTTTTACTTTTGTAGAGGAGACTGGGTTTAGAGGGATGGCGACATCTCTGTAGCAATCTCCCTCAAGGAGGTTGCACATGGGTTCTTTCAAGCTTATCGAGACTAAATCTCTAAATACTCCAAAGGCTTCTATAGATTTTATCAAACAGATGCAGGGTTTTGGCCTCGCAACAGCAGAAATCCTCTACCACATTCCAGATCACCCACATGTGCTCCAAACATTTATCTGGCAGCAATATGATCTTGCGCCAATCTTTCCGGATTTAAAGCGTTTCCTGGCATTTTGGCATGAAAAACTTGATGGGCCATTGCACTCGGTTCGTGTTGCGCATGAACGCCTGATTAAGCCATCAGAGTTCAAGCTTGTAGCAGGAGATTTTGCATTGCACTAATTTTTTAGATTTACGTCTATCAAGTGTCACTGTGTTAAGGTAAAACGCAACTCATATTTATTGTATGAGAGTAAGTGTTTTGCTAGAATCCTCCGATAGAACATCCCAGATCATGGCAAAGCTAACGTCTGGTTCAGACAGTGTTAGAATTTCAGTTGGAGAAATTATTACAGCTTTGGAAGATAAGGTTTTTGCACTTATGCTAGTGCTGCTTGGGTTGCCCAATTGCCTCCCAATGCCGCCCCCTATCGCCCTCATTAGTGGCTTGTTGACTAGCTTTGTAGCTGTTCAGATGATTTTGGGATTTAAAAAATCTTGGTTGCCAAAACGTCTTTTGAATCTGACTATTAGCAGGAGCGGTTTAGAGCGCACACTTGTTAAAGCTACACCACATATTAAAAAGCTTGAGCAGTATGCATCTCCACGGCTACTATTTTTTACATCTAGAATTGCTTCAAGTGCAGTTGGTTTATGTGTTTTTCTTTTAGCACTTGCTATGGTTTTGGCCGTACCTATTATTGGGCAAATTCCTTTAGGTGTTGCCATCTGCTTGATTGGATTAGGATTGGTCGAACATGATGGATTGGTTATTATTGCAGGTTTGATAATAGGTGCGATAGGTGTAGTAATAACGGGTAGTGTAGTTGGAACCATTATTCTAGGCTTTCTAAAATTCACTTAACAGGCATTATATTGCGCCAGGCTCTTATTATATTCGTACGTTTTTACCAGCTCACCTTCTCCATGTTCATGGGACGGCAATGCAGGCATTTGCCAAGCTGCTCAGCCTATACAATTGAAGCTTTACAAAAGCATGGTGCATGGGCAGGAAGCTGGATGGGTTTTGCCCGCATATTCCGCTGTCATCCATATGGCACATCTGGCCTTGATTTTGTGTGTGAGTCCTTGCCCTTGAACGCGCGGTGGTTTACCCCTTGGCGATATGGCTTGTGGCAAAAAACGAATCTTGTCATTCCAAAAGTTACAAATAACACGGAATTAAAATTAGATGACAGATCTGACAAAACTTAACCTGGCTCAAACCCGCGATGGCTTGCACACCAAAAGTTTCACGGCAACTGAGCTGACCTCAGCCTATCTTGCTAATATGGAGGCTGCGCGTAGTCTTAATGCTTACGTGCTGGAAACGCCGGAACAGGCTTTGAGTATGGCAGCGGCATCTGATGCGAAGCTTGCAAAAGGCGAGGGTAGGGCGCTGGAAGGCATTCCGCTAGGCATCAAAGATCTGTATGCAACAAATGGTGTTCGTACGACTGCCTGCTCAAATATTCTGGGTAATTTTGTGCCAAATTACGAATCCACTGTTACATCCCAGCTTTGGAATGATGGTGCAGTTCTGCTTGGCAAGCTCAATTGCGATGAATTCGCAATGGGGTCCTCCAATGAGACAAGCAGCTTTGGCGCTGTCATTAATCCTTGGCGCCGCACAGGCTCAGACACGCAGCTTGTTGCTGGTGGCTCATCTGGCGGTTCTGCTGCGGCAGTCTCAGCTAATATGTGCGTGGCAGCAACAGCAACAGATACGGGCGGTTCCATTCGTCAGCCTGCGGCATTCACTGGCACAGTTGGTATCAAGCCAACGTATGGGCGATGCTCGCGTTGGGGTATTGTAGCTTATGCATCTTCGTTGGATCAAGCTGGGCCAATTACCAGAACAGTACGTGATGCAGCTATCTTGCTTAAATCAATGTCTGGACATGATTCTAAAGACACAACCTCAGTCGATAGGCCTGTGCCAGATTTTGAGGCGGCAGTTGGCGCGTCCATAAGAGGTAAAAAAATTGGTATTCCAAAAGAGTATCGTCTTGAAGGGCTATCAGCCGAGGTTGATGGGTTATGGCAAAATGGTATAGCCATGCTCAAAGCTGCTGGTGCTGAAATTGTGGACATTTCACTGCCACACACCAAATATGCCTTGCCAGCTTACTATATTGTTGCACCTGCCGAATGCTCATCGAACTTGGCGCGCTACGATGGTGTGCGATATGGTCTTCGTGTGGCAGGTAAAGACATTATTGAACAATATGAAAAAACCAGAGCAGCCGGCTTTGGCAAGGAAGTGCAGCGTCGCATTATGATAGGCACCTATGTTCTGTCTGCTGGTTATTATGATGCCTATTATGTCCATGCCCAAAAAGTGCGTAACCTTATCAAACATGATTTTGAGCTGGCCTATGCAAGCGGCATTGACGCGATTTTAACGCCGGCCACGCCAAGTGCTGCCTTTGGAATTGGTGAAAAAGGTTCAAGCGATCCTATTGAAATGTATTTGAATGATATTTTTACAGTTACAGTCAACATGGCTGGTTTACCAGGTATTGCCGTGCCAGCTGGCCTCGATTCTCAGGGGCTGCCTCTTGGCCTTCAGTTGATTGGTCGCCCATTCGATGAGGAAACGCTATTCTCCGTTGCGCAGGTTATTGAAGATGCCGCTGGGCATTTTACAACTGGAAAATGGTGGTGATTTTGGATAAATCTCCACAAAACTGTATGAATATGCAAGATTTACGTGTTCTTATTGATGAGATTGATCGTGATCTGGTTGCAAAAATTGCATTGAGGGTGGAGTGTATAGAGCAAGCTGCAAAATTGAAAATAGAGGCGGGCTTACCTGCCCATATTCCAGAGCGCATAGAGGCTGTGATTTCAAATGTGCGTGAACGCGCCATAGAGCTTGGCTCCCCTCCAGATCTGGTTGAAAACATCTGGCGCATAATGATTGACTGGGCTGTAAAACACGAGACCGAACTGATGATGCAAAAAACGCCTTCAATCAAGAGAGCAACATAATGCTGTTAAGCCGCACTGTTGCAATTGCCTGTTTGACAGTTTTAAAATGGCTGCTTTGGATCATGGGTTCTCTGCTTGTAATTATGGCTGCCAAACAACAGTTTATTGCAGATCAAAGTGATGATATCAGAAAAACAATGCTTCTTGGTGCAGGAGTACTTGGCAGCGGTTGGGTATGTAAAATTTTAGCTGCGCGATTTGAGCGTGGGGCATAAAGGCAAAGAAGATGAACATAGCGGTTAATCCAAAAAAACTCATCAAGGGCGCAACAGGTGATTGGGAGGTTGTGATAGGCCTTGAAATCCACGCACAGGTTAACTCAAGGGCCAAGCTGTTCTCTGGTTCGTCCACCGCTTTTGGTGCAGAGCCAAATAGTCATGTATCCTTGGTTGATGCTGCCATGCCAGGTATGCTTCCGGTCATTAATTCTGAATGCGTAGCGCAGGCCATTCGTACAGGACTTGGCCTCAAGGCGCAGGTTAACTTACGCAGCGTGTTTGATCGTAAAAACTATTTTTATCCAGACTTGCCTCAAGGCTATCAGATCAGCCAGTTCAAATACCCTATTATAGGCGAGGGTGAAGTTCTTGTAGACGTAACACCTGATGAGACCATCACGGTTGGAATTGAACGCCTGCACCTTGAGCAGGATGCTGGAAAATCCATCCACGATCTTGACCCACATAATTCTTATGTGGATTTGAACCGCTCTGGTGTGGCATTGATGGAAATTGTGTCCAAACCAGATTTGCGCTCTTCAGAGGAGGCAAAAGCGTATGTCTCTAAAATGCGGACCATTCTGCGTTATCTAGGCACATGCGATGGCGATATGGAAAAAGGCAATCTTCGTGCGGATGTGAACGTTTCAGTGCGCAAAATTGGTGATGAGCTGGGTACGCGTTGCGAAATTAAAAACGTGAATTCCATTCGTTTTATTGGACAAGCTATTGAATACGAAGCACGGCGTCAAATTGGCATTATTGAAGATGGGGGCAAAATTATCCAAGAAACGCGCTTGTATGATCCTGCAAAAGGCGAAACACGTTCTATGAGGTCTAAGGAAGAAGCGCATGATTACCGCTATTTTCCAGATCCTGATCTGCTGCCATTAGAGTTTACACAATCTTACGTAGATGAACTTAATGCAGCCCTGCCAGAATTGCCAGATGCTAAAAAAGCACGATTCATAGCTGAGTATAAACTCTCACCTTACGACGCGATGGTACTCACACTGGAGCATGAAAATGCTGATTATTACGAAGCCGTTGCCAAAAGCCGTGATGGAAAAATCAGTGCAAACTGGGTTATAAATGAGCTGTTTGGACGCCTTAACAAAGAGGGCAGGGATATAAACACATCTCCTGTTTCAGCTGAACAACTTGGAGGTATTGTTGATTTAATTACAGAAAATATTATCTCAGGCAAGATTGCTAAAGACCTGTTTGAAATTATCTGGGTTGAAGGCGGTAATCCGCGCGAGATTGTCAAAGCCCGTTGTATGGAACAGGTAACAGATTTGGGTGCAATTCAAAAAATAGTTGATGAAGTTGTGGCCGCGCATCCTGATAAGGCAGAACAGGCCAAAACTAAACATGGCATGTTAGGCTTTTTTGTTGGTATGGTAATGAAAGCAAGCGGTGGCAAGGCAAATCCAGCAACAGTAAGCGATATGCTAAAGGCCAAGATTGGACTTGAGTAATTGATACGAAACGCGCTCAACACTGATACACAGGATTTATTTGGGCTGATTTCATTATGCTTTGCAGAATATCCTGGCTGTTTTGTTGATCCTCACAATGATCTGGCTGATCTGCTTCAGCCAGAAAAATGTTATATGGACAAAAATGGAACACTCTGGGTGATTGAGGATGAAACTGGGCGCATCTGCGCATGCTGCGGTGTTGATTTTCAAACCCCTGATACAGCAGAATTACACAGACTTTATGTTCGAAAAGACAGCCGTAAAAAGGGCTTAGCGCAGACACTGTTAAGGTGCGCAGAAGAGCATGCCAGACGCCAGGGTGCTAGAAACTTGATTTTGTGGTCTGACACACGATTTAAAACTGCGCATGAATTTTATGCAAAAACTGGCTTTGAAAAATTGGGTGACGGCCGGGTTTTAAACGACATTTCCAATTCATCAGAATATGGGTTTAGAAAAATATTATGACAAATTAAAACCGGTTTATTCAAGTTTATTTAAATAAATTAAAGCTTGAACCTGATTTGGTCTGTCCAAAAACGCTCTAACCGCCCTAAAGCCTCGTTGAGCTTTGCAAATTCGTCTGCCTGAATACCACCAATTGATTCCACTGTGCGAACATGTTTCTCATAAAGTTCACTCACAATATCATGAACATCCTGGCCAGTCTGTGTGAGAGCTATGCGCACAGAGCGGCGATCAATGCGCGATTTCTGGTGCTATAAATATCCCATATCAACCAGTTTTTTTACATTATATGATACATTTGAGCCAAGATAATAGCCACGTGTACGTAGCTCCCCCGCTGTTACTTCCTTGTCACCAATATTGTAAAGCAACAAAGCCTGCACACTATTAACATCCCCACGTCCACGACGGTCAAATTCATCCTTGATTACATCCAGCAAACGGCGGTGAAGCCGTTCAACCAATGTCAGAGATTCAAGATACTGTGTGCGTATCGGTTCAGGTTTAGAATGTGGAGCGATACTGGCCTGGGCCAAACTTAAATTTTTCATTTTTCATTCCCTGTGTATTTTTTAGATAAACTAAAGTGAACTTCAGCTCTCGATAAAAACAACTTTACAGGACATGAATAAAAAACGACTTAAATAATAAGATAAATACTTCATTTATAATTTAATGTAAACAAAGAGTTACAAATAGTAACTTACAAGAAAATTTTATTCATAATGAATACTTGCTAAACCTTTGATGGAGACTCTTCACGTTTGGTAAGCCATGACAATAACATGTAGCAAAACATACCACCAATGCCAAAAATCAGATAGGGTAATGAACTAAGCTTGGTGTTTAAATCAATTATTATATCGATATGTGTGCCAAGTATGGGCTCAAATATCAGCAGTGCTCCTTCCCCAGCGAGTGTAATAACCCATAATACAACGCCCCATGAGGCTGTCATCCATAAACCACTGGACGTAAAACAATACATCCCAGCAAAAAATACAATTGCAATCTGTTGAAATGTTACTCTGTCGTTAAAATCTATTTTAAATAGCCCCAGCAGCTCCATCCAGTATGTTAAGCCGCGTGCCATGCATACCATAGCCGATAATCTCAAAAGCCAGAGCAAAATTGTATCCCATGAGAATTTTGAAATATTGATGCGTGCAATGGCAGCTTCTTCATCAGCTTCAGTTTGATGTGCAAGGCGCGATGGACTTATGCGTGTCATGTAAAAAACAATTCGTTATGTGGGCTGAGATGGAAATAACCCTTGATATCTGCTCGAGAAATATCTTCAATACGAGATGGTGTCCATGCAGGTTTTTGATCTTTATCAATTATTGCAGCCCGTATTCCTTCAAAAAAATCAAAAGAATGAATTATTCTGGATACAATACAAAATTCAAGCTTTAAAGCATCATTAAAACTGAGATAACGCCCGCGCTCCATTTGTTCGTGGACAATAGCCATAGAAGTTGGAGACTTGGAACGCATAATATCAGCTGTTTTCTTTGCCAATCCTGAGCCACTGGATGCACATGCATCAAGTTTTGCCATAACTTCCAACAAGGTTGATTGGCCAAAGCAAAAGTCCATATCAGCACAATTTTTACTCTGCAGAAGATTTTCGCTTTGTTGAAAGGGCCTAGAAACATTTGAATATCTATTTAAGACATAACCAATATCTTTCCCTACTGAAATTTCAGCAATAATGTCATTCATGTGAAGCGTTTGCGAAACATGGGTTAAAAGACCAGAGTCCAATGCATCCCAAGCGCCAATTTTTTCACCTGTAAGCGCTATATATTTGCCAAAATGCTTAGGCAGACGAGGCAGAACGTAGGTTGCACCTACATCAGGAAAAAAACCTATGCTGACTTCTGGCATTGCAAATGCATACCTGTCACCCGCAATGCGATATGAACCGTGAGCAGAAAGCCCAAATCCACCCCCCATGACTATTCCATCCATCAAGGAAATGTAGGGTTTAGGAAATGTTTTAATTGTATGGATTAACCGGAATTCTTCTCGAAAAAACTGTAACACTTTATCAAAGCATCCCTGCTTGCCAAACTCATGGAGACTGCGAAGATCACCCCCAGCGCAAAATGCCTTATCTCCTGCACCAGTCACAATAACGCGTGTAATGCTATTATCATGTGCCCAAATATTAAGCTGGTTCTGGAGGGCACGAACCATGGATAAATTAATGGCATTAAGCACTTTAGGACGGTTAAGCGTTATAATGCCAGCTTCACCGCGTTTTTCAAACAGGACTGCTTCTGTGTTGTGCATCTAAAAAAGCATCATGGTGGTCTTAAATCTGGTTAGATCAAAAGCAGAGAGTGAATATTATATATTATGACCCTATTAAGAAGTTTGGGTAAGTATTAAAGTAGCATTCACCTGACTGATTTGGCAATATATGTATCAGCATACAAATATAAATTGGACTGTGCAAACTATGCTATATTAAACGGATTTAGAAGCATATTATGTATTTAAAGCATCCAGAGCCTGTTAGGCAATTGAATAGCCATTTCAAAACTGTGTGGAAAACCCTTACATGTATCAAGTCAACTATAATATACCTCTGCTATGCATACCTTTTATGTAAGCATGCCTTATGTGAAATGTTCCAGGTAAAACTACCCAATGACTATCAAGTGAAAGCTCGTTTATGAACATTGCAAGGTCTTTAGCCCCCCGCCTGGATCTGCCAACCAGATTGCGACGCAATCGCAAATCTCACTGGTCGCGAGCACTGATGCGTGAGCATAGTTTGAGCGTTAATGATCTTATTTGGCCAATATTTATCGTTGAAGGCGAAAATCAACGTGTAGCGATTTCAACAATGCCTGGTGTATTTCGTTATTCAATTGATCAGGCAATTATTGAGGTAAAAAAAGCTTATAAACTTGGTATACCAGCCATAGCGATTTTTCCTGTCACTGACACAGCACTCAAAGATGAAATGGGAACTGAAGCTCTAAATCCAGATAACCTTATTTGCAGGGCCTGCAGGGCTTTAAAAACCGAAGTGCCGAATATTGGCTTAATAACAGATGTAGCACTTGATCCTTACACGTCACATGGGCATGATGGTTTATTACGAGATGGTGCTGTGGTAAATGATGAAACTGTGGCTGTTTTGTGTAAACAGGCTGTTGTTCAGGCAATTGCTGGCGCGGATGTAATTGCACCCTCTGATATGATGGATGGACGCATTGGTGCTATAAGATCAGCTTTGGACGAGGCAGGGTTTTGCGATGTGCAGATCATGTCATATGCTGCAAAATATGCCTCGGGGTTTTATGGCCCATTTCGTGATGCAGTAGGTAGTAGCACCGCATTAAAAGGTGAGAAGCACACATACCAGATGGATTTTAGCAATGGAAATGAAGCGTTGCGCGAGGCGGAACTTGATATAGCCGAAGGTGCAGATATGTTGATGATCAAACCAGGAATGCCATATCTTGATGTATTGTACCGTATTAAACAGGCGTTTTTAATGCCAACCTTTGCCTATCAGGTATCGGGGGAATATGCCATGATTGAAGCCGCAGTGGCTGCTGGCTTCATGGAGCGCGACAAGGTTGTACTGGAAAGCCTTACAGCTTTTAAGCGTGCAGGCGCAGATGGAATACTTACATATTTTGCCATACGGGTGGCTGAGTTATTGTCAAAAAAATAATTATTTAGGCTCTCGCAATGGCACCAGTTTTGGGTATAGTGCAACAATAATTTTATGGAGAAAAAGTGCCTAATACAGTTTATGTAAAGCTTATTATAGCAATGTCTTGTGCCCTTACGCTTTCTTCTTGCGGCCGTAAAGGCGCGCTGGAGGCGCCTCCAGGCGATATGACCCCACGTATTGAGGCCAAGCGCAATACATTTTTTAATGCAAATGCTAAGATTGAAAAATCAGAAGATAGCCTTGATATTCCTTCACTTCCAAAAAATCCTCAGCTTACAGCAGCTGGACAAATTGTACGGGCAACAGAAAAACCAGGCTTTTCTTCAGATA
>JANXWK010000063.1 GCA_025351165.1 Hyphomicrobiales bacterium
GCTTTTTCCTCAAACCGGCGAATGGCTAACATTTCACGGTAAGAATGCAGTTCCTGCTCTTTCGTGAAAGCTAAAGAATTTGAATTTAATGCAACAGCATCGTTTGAAGCAGATTTATCTGTCGTCTTAGCCGCAACAGCCATATGAGACCCCTAGTGTCAGAATGTTTGTTTGTACAAAAGCTTAATACTAATTTTTAAAAAAACGATAGTAGATAATTGAATATACATAATGCATTTTGAGCTTATACACTATGCATTTTAGGAATATATGCAATGCAACAAATTCTCGCACCTGCACAATAATGATTACATCTTATCTATCAAGTATAACTGGCTTTCGTAACTTACTTAAAATCATCTAAAAGTATTATTAAATCATTTTTGTGCGAACTATTCAGTATTAAACGGGCCCGTTCTTCAAGTATATCTGGATCAAGTGCACTGGAGCGAACAAGATTTACCCTCACCTGCCAGTGCATGCGTTCAGTTTTGAGTGTCTCCAGTTTTTCCTGAAGATCCGTGATTTTAAGTTTATAATCACGTTTTGCCATAATGCCTCTGCTACCATGATATGCACTATACATGAAGAAGCTTATGGCAAGCATAGATACTGTATAAAACAGCATCGGTATAACAAAATTGCGGATTCGTAGCGAGGACACCATGCTGTAATGTTTTGCACGAACTTGGTTAAAACTAAGTAATTTTAATTGAACCTAAGCCAAAGAATCCAAAAACATCTGGGCCTGTTGACTAAGGGCTGTTTGCTGCTCTTCATCCATTCTGCTAAGATTTTTATAAGGCATCGCCATGCGAGGGTTACCTTTCAGTTTGTTTTTATTCTGAATTAAAAAATTCCAGTACAGCGCATTGAACGGGCATGCTTTTTCACCAATCTTCAACTTTGGATCATAGTAGCAGTGTTTACAGTAATCTGACATTCGATTGATATAGGCACCAGATGCAGCATAAGGCTTAGATGCCATTACACCCCCGTCTGCCCACATGACCATTCCATGAACGTTAGGTAATTCTACCCATTCATATGCGTCAATGTAAACGAGCAGGTACCAGTTTTCAACTTCAGCGGGAGAGATACCAGCTATAAGCGCAAAATTCCCTGTAATCATAAGGCGTTGAATGTGATGTGCATATGCATTGCGTTTGGTGGACTGAATAGCCTGCGCCATACAGTTCATATCCGTTTCACCAGTCCAGTAAAACGCTGGAAGCTTTCGAGTGGCATCAAGCGCATTTGTGGATTTATATGCAGGCATTTTTGCAAAATATAGGCCTCTTACATATTCGCGCCAACCCAGAATCTGTCTTATAAATCCTTCAGTTGCATTAAGCGGCGCCTCACCAGCCTTATAAGCATTTTCTGCTCTCTCACACACTTCTTTAGCGGTAAGAAGCCCAATATTTAAATATGGAGATAAAAGAGCATGATACATAAAATCATTATTCTGTTTCATCGCATCCTGGTAGTCACCAAATTCTGGCAAACAGACAGTGATAAAATGGTCTAATGCTTCTAATGCATCGTCTCGCGTTACAGCCCAGCCAAATGGTTCAAGGTCACCAAAATGATTATCAGACCGAGATTTTACCATTTTTATAACATCTAATGTTACCTCATCTGGCTCAAAACGAGTTCTTTTTGGTGTTTTTTTATCAGCTGGGAGCGTTTTGCGATTTTCAACGTCATAGTTCCATGCTCCTCCCTCTGGCTCCTCACCCGACATCAAAAGACCAGTTTTACGCCGCATGTCACGATAAAAAAACTCCATACGGAGAGACTTTTTTGTCCCTGCCCAGTCACTGAACTCTTTACGTGTTGAAAAAAAACGACCATCTTCTAAAATATCTACTGGTAACAATAAATCTTTCTGCCAGCTTTGCAGCATTTCGTCCGTGCGTAATTCACCAGATTCAACCACTATAATTTTTTCAGGAGAATGCTTGTTTACAGCACGCTTGAGTTCCTCTGTAAGGTTTCCAGTATTCAGGGGATCGTCAAGTTTAACGTAGTCAACTTTAAAACCCTGCTGTTCAAGGCTTAGTGCAAAATGGCGCATGGCAGAAAATACAAAGGCAAGTTTTTGCTTGTGATGCAAAACATATGTTGCCTCATCATGAACCTCCGCCATAAGTACAATATCTGTACTTTTATCCGCATATTGCAGGCTGGCCAAACTTAAACTGAGTTGATCGCCAAGTATAAAACGCAAGACTTTCATTAACTTACCCTGTCGCGTTTAGCATTGGAAAATTTAATGCTCATGCGGCATTTATCAGAGCAGTACTTAACTTCATTCCAGACTTTTTCCCATTTTTTGCGCCATGAAAACGGTTTGCCACACGTAACGCATGTCTTGGTTGGCAGGTCAGATTTAAGTTTCATTTTAGCCAATGAACTAGCCTTTTACACGTAAACTTGAGCGGCCACCATCAACTCCAATAATCTGGCCTGTCATCCAATTGGATTGTGGCGATATCAAAAATGCAGCCAGATTTGCAATATCTTCTGGTTCACCTAATCGTCCAAGCGCATGCATTGCAGCAATGGCAGTTACCATTTGCTCACTCCCTGTCAAGGCATGAGCAAGCGGAGTTTTGGTAAGCGAAGGTGCAATTGCATTCACCCGTACCCTTGGCGCAAGTTCAGTGGCAAGTGATAAAGTCAACCCCTCAACGGCACCTTTTGCCATGGCAATAGAGGAATGGGCAGTAAAACCTTGTGCAACGGCCACTGTAGAAAACAGCACAACTGAGGCTGTTCCCTCAAAGGCCTTTAAAGCTGACTGCGCAGCCTGCACGGATTTTACGGCTCCAAGCGCGTTAACTCTAAAATCATTTAGAAAATCTGTTTCTGTCAAACGTGCAAGCGGTTTAAGATTAATTGTGCCTACGGCATAAACCAGCCCAGCAAGCGCCCCACCCGATTGTGAAACCGCATCCGCAGTTGCCCTTGCAAAAACCGTTTCGTCAAGCACATCACCAATTGTAACGCTTGCACCTACTTCCCTGGCTTCTATGTCTAGACGCGCAGCATCTCTTCCAACATAATGAATGTGATAGCCCTGTGTCTTTAGAAGTTTGGCAGTTGCTGCACCAATTCCGCCACCGCCATATATTAAAACTGTCTTTGTCATGAAGCCTCGCATATCTATAAACTAGTGGTTGTAACATAACGCAGATTCGAAGCAAAAGATCACACTCGATCTTTGGCACATGTTGTCGCGCTGTATTTACCTGTGGAACTATTGTAAGCAAATACAGTCTAATAGATTGACGAGTACTGGAATTTGTGACTAGAACAAAACAATAACATTGTAAAGTTTATCATGCAGATAATATGGTTTAAACGCGATTTGCGCCTTCACGATCACCAACCCTTGTCAGAGGCTGTCAGACACGGACCGGTGCTTTGCTTATACATTGCTGAACCACAATATTGGCAATTACCAGATACATCTGCTCGCCAATGGCTTGCAACAGCCGAAAGTCTGAAAGAGCTGGATGCAGAGCTGGCTGAAATTTATGGTGTAAGACTTACTATTCGTGTAGGCAATGCAGTTGAAATTTTTAAAGATATTCATAGTCTTCATCCTGTAACTCACGTGTACAGCCATGAGGAAACAGGCAATTTATGGACATATGACAGAGATATTCAGGTAGGCAAATTTTGCAAAAACAAAAATATTGTCTGGAACGAGTACAGACAGTTCGGGGTATTCCGCCGCTTGAAAAGCCGAGACAAATGGGCAAGTCTCTGGCAGGAATTTATGCAGCAGCCTATCATTGAACGACCAGCTGCGTTGCAGGGCATTACACTTGAACCTTTCATAGTCCCATCGCCTGAAGATTTGGGTCTCGCACTGGACCCTTGCCCACACCGTCAAAAAGGCGGGCGGCGTTTAGGCCTAAAGTGTCTTGACAGTTTTTTTGAAGGGCGCGGTGCAAAATATCAGTTTGAAATGTCAAGCCCATTGACTGCAAGGAGTGCCTGCTCGCGTCTTTCCCTTCATATTGCACTTGGCACCATTTCAATGCGTGAAATTCTGCATAAGACACAGGAAAAACAACAGGAGATGTTGGCTATTCCTTCTGAATTCAGGTCCATGCCATTGCGTGCAATAAGCGCGTTTGTTGGACGTCTGCACTGGCATTGTCATTTTATTCAAAAACTGGAATCAGAGCCAGAAATTGAAAATCGTTCTGTGCACCCCATTCACGAACGTGAGCGTCAAAAACATCATAACGAAGCTCATTTGGAAGCTTGGGCCAGTGGTCAAACAGGGTATCCGTTTGTTGATGCCTGTATGCGTTCACTTATCCAGACTGGTTGGATAAATTTTCGGATGAGAGCAATGATGATGTCTTTTGCAAGCTATCATCTCAATCTTGACTGGACAAAGTCAGGCGCTGTTTTAGCCAGGCTTTTTACAGATTATGAACCTGGAATACACTGGCCTCAAACTCAAATGCAGTCAGGCCAAACGGGCATAAACGTGCCGCGAATTTACAATCCAGTTAAACAGTCTCATGATCAGGACAGCGATGGCGTTTTCATACGTAAATGGGTGCCAGAACTTGCCAGTTTGCCAGTGGTCTTTATTCATGAACCTTGGCTGATGTCAGATGCTGAACGCATGATGCACGATATAGTATACCCTTCTCGCATAATTGACCATGAGCTTGCAGCAAAAGAAGCAAGATTGCGACTTACATCCATTCGAAAACTGGAAGATTACAGGCAAGTTGGACAAAAGGTTTATGTCAAACATGGGTCGCGAAGAAAACCATCTGAACGTCCAAAACCTTCTAGACCACCAAAGCCAAAAGATAAACAGATGGGTTTTGATCTATAAAAAGGTTTAGCCGCCCTGCCAGCGATGGCTTGCCTTATGTCTTAAAGCATCGGGATCTGCCAAAGCGGCGTGTTTGGTCTTGCGACAGGTAACGCGTTTGCGCCACATTTTAAAGCTTGAGCGTTTCATATTAGAACGCATAATGTCTATAACAGCACTTTCATTAACACCGTAACAGGCATAAATTGCATCAAATGGGGTGCGGTCTTCCCACGCCATTTCCACTATACGTGAAATGTCAGCCTCACTATGCTCTTTGACAGTTGCGTCCAGCGTCATGGTTAGGCCCTTAAACCTTGTAGCTCCAGAATCTGTGGTATCTTGAATTTAAGTGCAAAAAAGCCCTTGCTTGCATGGGGCCAGCTGTCTATGTCCCAGCGCCTTCCAGCAAAAACAACATTAATGCCCAACTCTCGCAGTCTCTTTACTACAACCATAATTGCGTCATGCGTTGAACCAACGGGTGGGTAGGAAATAACAAGTTTTTTTAAATCATGTGATTGCAACCAGTTGAACACAGTATCCCCTGTAGCGTCTACCCAAACAGTATCTGCAACAGAACTGTTTCTAAAATGCTGTCTAGCCCGAAGTAATGCATCACTTACTGCGGCATGTGTAAAATTGGCAACATTTTCAGATATATCCTCAAAAGAACGCTTTGCTGTAAAATTCACTGCTATGACAGCTTTCAATTTATCATCAGCGTTTATTTCTGTTTCAAACGACAGATCATCCTCACTCAGAAGCAGCCCGTAAACATCTATGTTACGTTCAAAATTATAATAAATGTCAGGAAGTGGTTTTAAAGCAGCGTCACGCTCATAGGATAAGGCAGGTGCGTCCTTTGCCAAACCATTTGGGTTAAACCGTCCAGATGTATATGTTTCGATGTTGCTTGGTCTTGCAAGGTATGTTTTACCCCTGGTATGTAGACCCGCAACCCAGCGCCAGGACAAGGTATTGGAAGCAGGATCTCCATCAAGCAGGTTACGATAGAAGAAGTCGGCTCCCAAAACCCACGGCAATCTTAATGTAAAAATCCAGATGGATGCAAACCACATACGAGCATGGTTGTGTACATAACCAATGTCTGTCAGCTCCTTCGCCCAAGCATCAAAGCATTCAACCCCCGTTTTGCCGGAAATGGCAGCTTGATAAACTTTATTAAGGCCAGAATTTTTTTTCAACCTTTCATGTTGCTCATCACGCTCCTGACAATAATCAGCCCACACATCCGGGTGCATTTCCAGCCACCCCTTCCAGTAAGTGCGCCAGAAAACTTCCTGAATGAATTTTTGGGCAGACGAATGGGTATGATGCTCAAGAGTAGCCGAGATAACTTCTTTTTCGCTGATTAAACGATGGCGTATAAAAGGAGAAAGCTGTGAAATATTTTGTCTGGCCTCTGGCCCGTTGTCGTAATTTCTATTTGCTGCATAATCTGCACCAGCGAAAGGCGCAAATTTTTTAAGATGGTCAAGACCTGCTGAACGCGTTGGATATTGAAAAATCACTGGCAAACTATTTAACCTTGTTAAAATTTACTAAAATATCATGTGCAAAATCATCACAATCAGTACAAGGTTCCATCATGACGCACTAAGAGCTTCAAAGCCTTCACGCGTATCGACATCCAATGAAATTCCCTTGTCGTTTAAAGGCAATTCAATAGCTTGATTACCCAAAGTATCTAAAAGCTGGCGGGCACCTTTATCTCCAGTGATTTTCATAACATCTTCAAACAGACTGCGTGAGATTAAAACTGGATTCCCGCGTTTACCATCAAAACTAGGTATAACAGCAAGGCTGTCCTGGTTGGCTTTAAAGCTTTCAACTATTTTATTCAGGGTTTTAGCGCTGATTAATGGCATATCTCCCAAAAGCACAATAGCCCCCAACGCTTTTTCAGAAAGGCAGGCTATACCGGTTTTGAGTGAACCAGCCATGCCATTCATATAATTTTCATTATGGACAAATGTTACATTCAAACCAGTCAGAGCTGCTTTTACAGAATGTCTTTCAGGTCCCGTAACAACAAGAATACTATTTATTTTTGAAAGGCAGGCAGCTTCTGCAACATGTCTGATTATTGGTTTACCTTTGAATTCCATGAGTAGTTTATTTGTGCCCATACGTGTTGAACTTCCTGCAGCTAAGATAATTCCTGCAACATCAAGCATGATCAGCGACACGTAAAGACTGCCCTTCCCTACCCTTCAATGCAACGCGCTCAACCCGTAAAGCTGCTATAATTTCACTCAAAATCGAAACTGCGATTTCTGCCGGACTAATAGCCCCGATATTCAGACCAACGGGTGCACGTATCAAATCTGTTTCAGCGCCCGAAAACCCCAGATCATGCAACCGTTCTTGCCGCTTTGCATGGCTTTTACGAGAGCCCAATGCACCGATATAGAAACATTCCGATTTAAGTGCAATTGCCAATCCCATATCGTCAATCTTGGGATCATGGGTCAAAGCCACAAAAGCTGTATATCTGTCCAGCCCCAGCTTCAGTAAAGCTTCATCAGGCCAATCTGTTACAAGTTTAATATCGGGAAAACGCTCAGATGTTGCAAAAGCAGTGCGCGGATCAATAATCGTGACATCAAAATCTGCCAAATGGGCCATTGGTGCAAGAGCCTGAGAAATATGAACCGCGCCAAGAATTAAAATACACACAGATGGCATATGTACACACAGAAAAAATTTCGCCCCTTCAATTTCAATCATAGTGCTTTTATTAGCGGCCAAAGCATGTAGAATTGAACCAGCAAGACCATCTTTTGCAGCATCTTTTTCAAGAACAAGCCGCGTATATCCTGTACTAAGCTCAGTAACAGTTACACACGCCAAGCGCCTTACTCGTTGTTCATTCAATTTTTCAAGATCATCAAGTTTCAAATGATGGGCTCCACATAAACAGCTATTTTGCCGCCGCAGGCCAAACCTGCTCTCCATGCCATTTCATGAGCAACACCAAATTCAAGCATTTGTGGCTGCCCAGTCTCAATCACATCCATCGCTGCTGCAATAACATCTCCCTCGACGCATCCCCCAGAAACGGAGCCAAAGAAGCGTCCAACCTCATCAATAACCATATTTGAGCCAAGAGGCCGTGGTGCAGACCCCCATGTTTCAACTACAGTCGCCATCGCCACGCCAAGGCCAGATTTCTTCCATTTTTCTGCCTCAAGGAGAGGGTTATCTGAGGTGGTTTTCATAGATGTTTCTTCTTTAAAAACTCTTGAATTTCAAATTTTTCAAATTGTATGGTTGTTATATTTCAATGAGTTGGAAGTTTTTGGTGATTCACATTATGAAATCACATGCGCTTCTTGAATCATTTTCTAAACACATTGATTCAAATTAACCATCTCCAGAATCACATTATAAAGAAAACTTTACATCACTTTGATTTAGTTGAGTTTTTAGTACAAAAAAATTACTCCATGATTTTCATGTAATATGTGTCAAATTTGAAACTATTGTAATTACCAACTGGTTCCCAAAAAAATCAGGTTACAAGCCGCTGGCAATTGCCATGTCGCCTTATCCTTGTGTTTATTTAAAGCATTTTGCTATAAACTTTAGGTCTGAATTGATTTAAACCAGTCTGTAGCCGCGCTCCATGTAAACCAACGCAGAACTTGGTGGCCCAAGCCTTACATGAATGACTTTTGCAAACATGACTAAATGTGTATCAACCATTTTGACATCGCTTATAACGCACTCAAATACAGCGCGGGCATTTTTCAAAATGGGACAATCAACAATTTCCCACTCATCAGCTAAAAACCGTTTTTCACGTACTTCTCGTAATTGCTCTGGGGTTGGATCGCTCAAACCACTTGCAACTGATTTACCAAACATATTTGCAATGCTTACTTGCTCACTTTGTAAACTATTCACGTTTATCCGCTTGTTCTTGTAAAATGCCATTGTGCTGGAGTTTGTTGCATTCAAGCATACAAGAAGGCTTGGTGGATCTGCTGAAACCGATGTCACTGCTGTTGCTGTTAACCCTGCTTTGCCCTCCTCGCCGTCTGTAGTTACTATAAACACAGCCTGCGGTACCAGGCTCATGGCTTCGAGAAATATGGCTTTAGACGCAGAACTGATAGCAGATACATCTTTTTTTGCAGTTAAATCAATCATGGCAAATCAATAGTATGAATACGTGAAAATTGAAACATTAAGAACAGGCCATAGCACTAATTTTTGGCTCTAGACTATTTAGACTTTCTACCCACACCAATTTAAGCCAAGGCACTTGTAGCATTGACATGTATGGATGTAAGCTAACATATCAAAGATAGGAAACTGTCATGGCAGGAACTAAAGGCATCCACTAAGTGGCAGAATTTGTTCAGTATCTCATCAACGGCATAACGCTTGGGTCTATCTATGGTTTGATAGCCGTGGGCTATACAATGGTTTTTGGGATTATCGGCATGGTCAATTTTGCTCATGGCGAGGTGTTCATGATTGGCGCCGTCACTGCGCTGATAATTTATGTAGCGGTCACATCTTTTATGGGAACCACAGCTGGTGCCGTTTTTATAGCGCTCATGCTATGCCTTGTGGCGGCAATTCTACTCACATCTTTGCTCAATCTGATCATAGAAAAAGTAGCTTACCGTCCTCTGCGCGGCTCCTTTCGCCTTGCTCCACTTATTTCAGCACTTGGCATGTCATATGCACTCAAAAATTTTGTAAATGTATTTCAGTATGAATATGGTTCAAATAAATCAGTTCCCTCTATTTTAACGGGTCATGTGTCCATCATTACAGATGCAAACGGCTTTGAGGCAGTACTGAACTACAAAAACATTCTTATAATGATTGTAACGGCAATCATGCTGGGCATTTTCTGGTATCTGGTGCAAAAAACACCGCTTGGACGCGCCCAGCGCTCCTGTGAGCAGGATCGCAAAATGGCAAGCCTGCTAGGAGTGGATGTGAACCGCACCATAGCCATAACGTTTGCAATAGGTGCAGCCTTGGCAGCTGTTGCAGGGGTACTTTACCTCGTGTTTTATAGCTCAATCAGCTACAATGATGGCACCATTCCAGGCCTTAAAGCTTTTACTGCCGCCGTATTGGGAGGCATAGGTTCACTCCCAGGTGCCGTACTTGGTGGTCTGCTGATTGGTCTCATAGAAATCATGTGGTCTGGCTACGTTTCTTCAGACTACAAGGACGTTGCAGTTTTCTCTGTACTTATTATTGTGCTCATCATTATGCCACAAGGTATTTTGGGCAAACCCGAAGTAGAAAAAGTGTAATGAAAACACCTTTACACAAACTAAACTGGCTAAATGCATTCAAGGAAGCTGCTATTGCAGGTGCAGTAACTTTTACATTATTCAGTGTTTTGCTTGGCATCAACATCTATCAAAATTCAAACAACGATACAATGATCAGACTGCGCCCTGCACTGCTTGTTGGGTTCAGCCTGTTTGCGGCGGCACTTCGTTTCTGCATTATCTTGAAACAATCGCTACAATTACAAGTACCAGCACACAAAAAAATTGGCTGGTTTGAAAAAGTAGAGCCTCACTTACAGCCAATTCTGGTTGGTTTAATGGCATTTTTTCCAATAATAATGCTTGGCCTGTTGGGTGGACAGGCTTCAACAAAATGGATTGATAATTACGGCATCGTCATCATGATTTACATCATGCTTGGGTGGGGTCTAAATATTGTAGTTGGATTAGCCGGCCTGCTTGATCTTGGCTATGTCGCTTTTTATGCAATCGGATCCTATACATACGCCCTGCTTGCTCAGCATTATGGCTTTTCTTTCTGGATGGCATTGCCCGTTGCTGGCGTTATGGCAGCCCTTTGGGGCATAATGCTCGGCTTTCCGGTTCTTCGTTTGCGGGGTGATTACCTGGCTGTTGTCACTATGGCCTTTGGAGAAATAATCCGTGCTGTTGCAGTTAACTGGCGTGAGTTGACAGGTGGCGGCGCTGGCATAAATGTTCCGAAAATCACCTTTTTTGGCCTGCCTTTCAATGCAAATGAAGATGGTTTTGCAGCCTATTTTGGGCTTGAATTCATGCCAATTCATCGTTCAATTTTTTTATATTATGTCATATTTACACTCGCCATCATTACTGCCATTATTACGATCAAGCTCAAAAAACTGCCTATAGGCCGCGCCTGGGAGGCTCTTCGTGAGGACGAGATTGCCTGCCGTTCCCTTGGGATTAACACGCGCAATACCAAACTCACAGCCTTTGCCATTGGCGCCATGTTTGGCGGCTTGGCTGGTGCATTTTTTGGTGCAAGACAAGGATTTTTAACACCAGAATCCTTCAGCTTTGAAGAATCTGTACTCATTTTGGCAACGGTTGTTTTTGGTGGCATGGGATCATTGACGGGTGTGGTTCTAGCCTCCATAGCCCTGTTTGGCGGCATGGAAATACTTCGCGAGTTCAGCTTTGTAGAACAGCTTATTGGCATAGATCCAAACCGCCTGCGCATGCTGATTGTTGGGCTTGGCATGGTACTTATGATGCTTTGGAAACCACGCGGCCTCATATCGACTAGAACCCCTACAGTGTTTTTAAAACAGAAAAAATCAATATCTGGCAACCTCGTAAAAGAGGGACATGGCTGATGCAGAACTGGCAATCTGATCCTGTCCTTTGCGTTGAGCATCTTACAATGCGATTTGGCGGCCTTACTGCTGTAAAAAGCCTGTCATTCGATGTAGGGCGCGGTGATATTACAGCCCTTATAGGCCCAAATGGCGCGGGTAAAACAACTGTATTCAACTGCATTACAGGTTTTTACAAACCAACAGAGGGTCGCATTGGCTTACGCCACGGCATAATTGATTTTGATATTGGCAAACAGGCAGCAACACAAAGCAGCAGCTACGTTACCCATAGCGCAGGTGGAGCAGTGTATTTGCTGGAACGCATGCCAGACCACCTCATTGCAAAGCAGGCTAAAGTTGCCAGAACTTTTCAGAACATTCGCCTGTTCGCTGGCATGACCCTTATAGAAAACTTGATGGTTGCCCAACACAATGCTCTCATGCTTGCCTCAAACTTTACATTTGGGGGGCTGCTTGGCTTCAAAACCTACACCACTGCAGAACGGGCAGCAAAAGAAAAAGCTGCATTTTGGCTTGAAAAAATTGACCTTCTGGATCGTGCGGATATGCCAGCTGGTGATCTTCCCTATGGAGCACAGCGGCGGCTGGAAATTGCGCGCGCCATGTGCACAGACCCAGTCCTGCTGTGCCTTGATGAACCCGCAGCTGGTTTAAACCCACGCGAAAGTGCTGATCTCAACACGCTTTTACGTTCAATACGCAGTGATCACGGCACGTCAATCCTACTCATTGAACACGATATGTCAGTCGTTATGGAAGTGTCAGATCATGTTGTAGTGCTTGATTATGGTATAAAAATTTCAGATGGCACACCAGATTTTGTTAAATCTGATCCAAAAGTCATTGCAGCCTACCTTGGCGTGGATGATGATGAGCTGGAAGGTGCTGAAAGCGAGGTTTCAGCATGACCCACCTGCTCTCTCTACGTAGCATCCATACATTTTATGGCAGTATAGAGGCCTTGAAAGGCATTGATCTTGATGTGAATAAGGGTGAAATCGTTACCCTTATAGGTGCAAACGGTGCTGGCAAATCCACAACCATGATGACAATTTTTGGCCAGCCCCATGCAAAACAGGGTTCAGTCACTTACGAAGGCCAGGATATTACAAATCTTGAGACCCACAAAATATCACGTCTTGGCATTGCTCAGTCCCCAGAAGGCCGACGTATATTCGCACGTATGAGTGTGTTTGAAAATCTGCAAATGGGCGCATCAGTGACAGATAGTGCATATTTTAAAACAGATTTAAGGAAGGTTTTCACCCTTTTTCCACGTCTTTATGAACGGCAGGAACAGCGTGGAGGCACACTTTCTGGGGGCGAACAGCAGATGCTTGCCATTGCACGTGCACTTATGAGCCGTCCAAAGCTTCTTTTGCTGGACGAGCCCTCTCTTGGCCTTGCACCCCTAATTGTTAAAGGCATTTTTGCAGCCATCCGCAATCTTAACAGCCAGGAAGGCCTGTCCGTTTTTCTGGTCGAACAGAATGCCTATCATGCACTCAAACTTGCCCATCGCGGCTATGTCATGGTCAATGGCCGCATAACAATGTCTGGTACTGGCAGTGAACTTTTAGCTCGTCCAGAAATCCGCGCCGCCTACCTGGAAGGAGGGCATCACTAATGGCAGGCACAATCTATGAAGCTTTAGTCTTGCATTTCATTATTTTCACTATTTTAATTGGTGGAACAGCAGCATTTTATACAGGTCGTGCTGTGGCCCAAAACTGGCAGCCTGCCTGGTATGTTGTTTTTTACGCTGTGCTTTTATCTGCAAGTATCAGGTTCCTCTATTTTGCAGTGCTTCAGCATAGCCTGCTCTCCATGCAATATTTTACTGTAGATTTTTGTGTCCTTGCCATCGCTGGCTATCTTGGCTGGCGCCTGAAGCGCAATAGCCAAATGAAAGCTCAGTACGGTTGGCTTTATGAAGCCAGAAAACCTTGAAGTTACAGCGGAATTTTAGTTCCAAAGGTTTTTTATCTTTTTAATTTATTTCTATCCTTTGAAAAATCCAAGGTCGCACCAAGCGTCTCCAGTACCCCTGTTAAAGTGCCTACCCCACCTAAAGCTATTGCTGCTGGTCCCAACATTAAACGCGCCGCAGTTAGCACTACAGGTCCAAAAAAGGGTGGGTTCATCATTGCTATTCCAGCTGCACCCATGATAACGCCATCGGCAATAGAACCAACACTTTGTCCAATTTTTCTACTGAGTTTACCTCCAGCCGAATGAGGATTATACCCTAGATTAATCATATCTTTCTGGCGGTCTTTTCCAGAATCAATCAAAATTTCCCCTAGCCCACCAAGATCCTTACTTGTTAACATTTTTCCTAATTGTATATCCATATCATTTAAACCGTAGAACACCCCGGCCGCATTACGTTCAATAAAACCAAGTCTATGCGGTTTTGCAGAAATTTTATTTGTACTTTTAGACGTTTTATTTTCAAAAATTTTAACACCATTCACAGCGCGCGGTGCCATATTTTCTTGAGCATTTAAAGCCTGGTCAAAAAAATGCTTTGCCGGAAAAGCCTTTAGAGAAATATTGCTTACGTTTTCACGACTATAAGTTTTATTTATACTACCCATAATTTATCTCCTTTTAAAAAGTTACATTTTTTCATATGCCAATGATATGCATAAACTCCCAACCTTACATGAACCTGACAAGATTCAAAAAACACTGTTTTTGTGATATATCTATGCATAAAATGTGATTGCAGTCTTACAGTAAAAATTTTTGCATAACCCTATAATTTCAAGTGACAGAACTTAAAAAGCAAGCTTGTATGCTTGCATGAAGTTTCAATGCAATTGCATTGTGAGTCTCACGCCGTTTTGAAACTGCGGCATAAACAAAAGTTTCAGGCAGATAAACCACAGATTCGGGGAGCTATTCATGAAAAAGCACTTACTTGCAGGCGCAGCTTTAGGCGCGCTGATTGTATTTTCCAGCACCGCCAATGCACAGCTTAAAATTGGCGTTGCAGCTCCAATTACTGGACCAAACGCCTCTTTTGGCAAGCAGTTGACTGATGGTGCAGAGCAGGCCGTAGCTGACATCAATACAGCTGGTGGCATTATGGGCCAACAGATTGTTCTTTCAAAAGGCGATGATGCCTCTGACCCAAAACAGGGTGTATCAGTTGCCAATAAATTTGTAGGCGATGGTGTAAAATTTGTGGTTGGTCCTTTCAATTCAGGCGTTACATTGCCAACATCAAAAGTCTACGAAGAAAACGGTATTTTGCAGATCACGCCATCTGCCACAAATCCAACGATCACAGAGCGTGGCATGTGGAACATATTTCGCACTTGCGGTCGTGACGATCAGCAGGGTGCGGTTGCCGCAGACTATATAGTTAAAAACTTTTCTGGTAAGAAAGTTGCTGTTGTGCACGACAAAACACCTTACGGCACTGGTTTGGCTGATGAGACCAAAAAAGCCATGAATGCAAAAGGCGTGAAAGAAGTACTCTATGAGGGTATAAATACAGGCGAAAAAGATTTTTCCGCCCTTGTAACCAAACTTAAAACCGCTGGTGCAGACATAATATATTTTGGTGGCCTGCATCCAGAAGCTGGACTTATGGTGCGCCAGATGCGTGATCAGGGCGTCAAAGCGCCTCTTATGGCAGGCGATGGCATCACATCAGAAGAATACGCAAATATTGGTGGCCCAGGTGTTGAAGGTACCCTCATGACCTTTCCGCCAGATCCACGCAAGCGCCCTGAATCAGCAGCTGTTGTAGCAAAATACAAAGCTAAAGGCATTAATCCAGAAGCTTACACACTTTACACCTATGCTGGCTTGGAAATTATCAAACAGGCAGCAGAAGAAGCCAAATCGCTTGAGCCAAAGAAAGTGGCCGCTGTGATTTCCTCGGGCAAAAAGTTTAAGACCGTTATAGGTGAACTGTCCTATAATAAAAAAGGCGATATTACCCGTCCAGACTACGTTGTCTATACCTGGAAAAAGGGCAGCGACGGCAAAGTTACATATGTAGAGAACTAAGCATACCAACAATAATGACTATAGCCTTCTCCCCTTATGGGAGAAGGTGCCCGCGTAGGGTGTAGGCAACAACACCCGTTCCTACAAACAGGCTATAGAGCGGATTGTGGGTTGATATTTTTATCCCAATCGCTGCAAACTTGGAAACGTCTCCAGCAACCAGATCGACACATCCCCCACGCTGCCTGTTAAAAACGCAAGTCCCGTCAACACCAGCAAAACACCTGTGGCCTTTTCCACAATTCCAATATAGCGCCGAAACCGTTTCAGAACCCCGATAAACTGGCCCATAGCCAGCGCCGCAAGCAAAAACGGCACACCAAGTCCAATTGAGTACGCCCCCAAAAGTGATGCCCCATAGCTTACGCTTGCCTCGCGTCCAGCAATTGTCAAAATAGTTGCTAGTACAGGCCCAATGCAGGGTGTCCAGCCAAAGGCAAAGGCCAAACCCATCACATAGGCACCAAGTAAACCAGCTGGTTTTTGTACTTCAACCCGTGCCTCCCGCATAAAAAAACCAACGCGAAAAACACCTAAAAAATGTAGACCCATAAGGATGATAAGCGCAGCTGCCCCATAGCCAAGCACCTGAATATGCGCTCTTAACACCCCACCAAGCACCGAGGCGCTTGCTCCAAGCAGTACAAAAACAGTTGAAAATCCTGCAACAAATAATATCGCAGACAACAATGCCCGCCTGTTGAGGGCAGTATCAGCCCGCGTGGAAAGCGCGTCCAGGGAGCTTCCTGCAATATATGCTAAATAAGGCGGAACAAGCGGCAAAACACAGGGGCTCAAAAAAGAAAGCAAACCAGCTAAACCCGCAGCAAAAAAAGAAATATCAGTCATAGGGCTGCGTATACAGTAAATGATATAAATTGCCCATACATCACAGCCTGATCACTAAACTTTGATAATTCCTCATGCAGCCATCTCAAACTGCTGTTTAACCAGTTCAGCAACGCCCACAAAATCAAGCTTGCCAGAACCAAGCACAGGAAGACTGTCTACAACCATAATATCTGCTGGCACCATGAGATCAGATGCGCCCTTTGATTTTGCAAAGGCTTGGAATTCCATCCGTGTTGCGCCTTTTTTATTTGTAACCAAAATAAGTTTTTCCCCTTTTTTCAAATCAGGAACAGAAGCAACGGCTGATATGGCAGCTACCCAGCATTCACTTGCTAAAACTTCCACCGCTGCAAGTGAAACCATTTCACCAGCAATTTTTGCAAACCGTTTGGCGCGCCCCTTGATGGTAATAAAGCCTGTAGCATCAATCGTTACAATGTCCCCTGTATCATGCCAGCCATCAATAACAGGCTCAAGCACCCCAGGCTTGTCTACTTTCAAATAGCCCAACATGATATTTGGGCCTTTTACATGTAACCTGCCACCCTCTTCAACACCTGGCATTTTTTCTAATCGTGTTTCCATGCCAGGCATGGCGCGTCCCACTGTTCCAAACTTGTTGAACATGGGTGTGTTGATTGCAAGCACAGGTGCTGTTTCTGTCACGCCATATCCTTCCAAAATGCGCAGGCCAAACTTCTCCATATATGTACGTCTGGTTGTATCTTTAACAGGTTCTGCACCAGCTAAAATGTAGCGCAATGAACGAAAATCATAGGCATGGGCAGAGCGCGCATATCCACTTAAAAAGGTATCGGTTCCAAACATGATTGTAGCGTTGGATCCGTAAACCAGCTCTGGCACAATACGATAATGGAGCGGCGAGGGATAGAGATAAACAGGCACACCAGACACTAATGGCAGAATAAGTCCCACTGTCAGGCCAAATGAATGGAATACAGGAAGTACGTTAAACACCTTGTCCTGGCGCCCAAAATCAATGCGCGCCGCAGCCTGTGCAGTATTGGCCAGCATATTATTGTTGGAAAGCACAACGCCCTTTGGTGTCCCCTCAGATCCAGATGTGAATAAAATAGCCGCTCTATCATTACCATTTGCAGCAGCAAGCGGCTTTTCAAAATTCAGCATGGCACTTATTTTATCTGCAAAAGCCACAGTTGAGCGTATATCTTCAAGAAAAACAAAATTAACCTGCTTTTGCAGCTGCTCCAGCAATGCCTGAAGTTTTGCTTTTTCAATAAAACCACGTGATGAAATAATTGTCGAGATTTGAGCTGCTTTGCAGGCCGCTAAAATGCTGGTGGCCCCTGCACTGAAATTGATCATGGCTGGAACACGGTTGGCAGACATTAACCCCAGAATTGTAACGGCCGCGCCATTGGCATTTGGCAGCATAACTCCAATCGCTTGACGCTCTGCAACAAGAGGCATAAATTTTGCGCCAAGAACACGTGCCCCAATCAGCAAACGCTTGTAACTCAGTGCCCCAGTAAGGGGGTCTTCAACTGCCACACGGCTTTTGCCATGCACTCTTGCAGCATCCACTACTGATTGAAAAACAGATCGATTGATAGGCGTTGTTTTAAAAATCATGTCAGACATAATCTGGTAAAGCTGTATGCCAGCCGCTTGTCTGCGAGCCTTGCCTTTAATCTCCTCAGGCACGCTCAGTTCAACAGGTTCCAGTATGGTCACGCGCACTTTAGGAAACCAACGCCGCTGAACCTGCAACCTGTTCAGCCTTGAAAAAAGTGTCGCCTCAAGCCCCTCAATACGCACCGGGACAACTTTAGCGCCTGCTTTTTCTGCTATTAAACCCACACCATCGTAAACTTTCATAAGCGAACCTGTTACAGTCAATCTTCCCTCTGGAAAAATAACCAGCGTTTCACCATTTTTAACAGCGTTTATAAGTGAACGCGTCGCCAATGGTCGAGAGGGGTCAAGTGGCATTGCGCGTGTCATTTTAACGAAAGGTTTGACCCACCAGCGTTGCGCAATGGCATGGTCAATAGCAAAAACAGGGTCTTTATCTAAAATGGATAAAGCGAGTGCGCCATCTGCAAAACTTACATGATTAAACGCAATAACAGCGTTGGGTCCAGCTTTTGCTATATTTTCAAAACCGATAATTTCAGTGCGGTAGAGTGCTTTGAATATTATTGAAAGCAGATCTCTAAACGCATTGGTTGGCATAACCTTGAAAATCCAGCCTGCTGATACAAAGCATATTACAGCAGCCACCATGAACAATTGCGAAAATGTAAGACCGATTTTTTGCAGCACCCCAAAAGCAATGCCGCCCAACACCATAAAAGCAGCAGATAGCACCCCCCCTGCTGCAATAACACGTGCCCGCTTTTCTTTTGGCGCCCAATGCTGGTTGGCTGCAAAAGCTGGTACGATGAACACACCGCCAGCAAACGCCAATCCACCCAAATCAAATCCTATGCGCCATGCTTTGGCATTTGCAAAAAAGCTGGAGACATTCAGGAGAAGTTCAGTTTTTAAAGTACCCGAAATTGTAAGAGCCAAATCAAACGCAAAAATACCCATGAAAATTGCAGCAACTGGCACAGGCAGCAAAATAATGCGCCCACTTGACAAAAAAGACCCAAAGGCTGAGCCAAGCCCAATGGAAATTGCAAATACTGCCAGATAAACACTGACGACTGATTCATTTCCTCCCATTACATTTTTAATCAGGGATGGCAAAAGCGACATGGTAACGGCGCCAATCAGCCAGAATAAACTGACCATAACCCCTGTGCGCCATAATTTACTGTCAGACCACAAATCTGACAGCAACGACCACGTGGAACGCATGATGTTCAGATCAACTTTTAAATTTGCATCAGCTCTTCCAGTCTCTGGAATAATCCTGCTGGCAAAATAACACAGAACAGACAGCGATAATAGCAGCACCCCAAATGCTGTAGGGCTTCCACCATTTTGTACAAGCAAACCACCCATAATTGTGCCGAGTAAAATGGCTATGAATGTTGCACCCTCAATTAGTGCGTTGCCAGCTGGCAGGTCTTTCAACTCCAGATGGTCAGGCAGAATACCATATTTTATCGGTCCAAACAAAGCTGCGATACAGCCAAATATAAATAAAGACACGAATAAAATTGGCAAGGAATGAAGAGCAAAGCCTGCCACAGCAATAATGGTTGCCGCTATTTCTATAAGCTTTAGCCTTTGCGCCATAATGGCTTTGTCTTGGCTATCTGCCAGCTGCCCACCAAGCGCAGACAGAAAAAAGAATGGTAAAATGAAAACCGCACCAGCAAGCGTAACGAGTGCTTCAGAATCTGGCCCAGACAACTTGAACAATATTAAAAATACAATGGCATTTTTTAGAATATTATCGTTGAACGCTGAAAAAAACTGTGTCCAGAACAAAGGCGCAAAGCGCCTGGCCTTCATTAAACCAAACATGAATATCTCCTTGAAGTTTCAGGATAGTATTAGGCAAACTATAATTTAAAGTTACATTTTTAAATTGAATTTTGGTTAGTTTAAAACTGCCCTAACAAATCACCATACGATGAATAATCACCGCATGGTGCATAGTCCTAATAGTGCATTTTATTCATGTGTTTTGCCAACAGCCATCAGCAGGCGCTCTGTACGGGCATCTTCAATACGGTTCACAAGTTTAGACGCCTCATGCATATCGCGCATTGTTTTTGTCATTGTCATGCAGGATTGTACGAGCATTACCATACCCATTCCAAGATACCCTTTT
>JANXWK010000025.1 GCA_025351165.1 Hyphomicrobiales bacterium
ATGTTTGCAGAGCTGGCAGATCTTTTGTGCTTATTTTAAGAACACCTGGCTTTGATCCTTGTAATGCACCTGTAATCGGATCAACTGCAATACCTTCCAGATAGTTACCAGCTCCATTGACAAGATTGCCACTGTTATCAAGCTGGAAATCACCGCGGCGTGTATATTGGTCAATACCGCTAAATGTTGGCTGACCGCCAGCAAAACCTGTACGACTCTGGACCACAAAAAAACCATCGCCGTTTAGCGCTATATTTGTTGCAATACCTGTCTGCGAAATAGAGCCTTGCAGAGTTGTGGTGTTACGACTGCGTGCATTTACAGAACCTGCAAGCTGTGTTGCAGAAGGAGTGCTTGGAATTAAATCTACAAAGCTTGTTTCAACGCGCTTAAAGCCTGTTGTGGTCGAGTTGGCAATGTTGCCGGAAATGTTCTGTAGAGAATAAGACTGTGAACCAAGGCCAGAAACTGCAGTCGTTAATGCATCAAATATACCCATAACGCGTTTACTCCACTCAACAAAAAATCAGTTGCAGGACGGTTACGCACAACCTGAAAGCCCGCCTGCTTGCCGATGAGTATTTCAACACTTGTGCCAAAGGGTTATTTATATATATTTCAATAGCTTATATGGTTATCAATGAGTTAAAATTAGAAGGTTGTGGCACAAACGTACAGGGTGGTTTTTGTTCAATGGGAATTTTTTGCCGATTGTAGTGAGGTGTATCAATCCTCATCCACCCCGCCCAATATTTTTGGTGTAATAAACTGACGAAGGTTACCCTGCCCCATCTGCACATCTGCCCAGCTGGCAACTTTAAGGTCAAAGACGGCCAATCCAGCGGGCGGAAACCCTTGAGACAAATGCCGCATAGCTGCTGGGTTGCTTTTATTCTGATCTGTCAACGTCACTGCCAGCTCTGCAATTGCAGGATTATGCCCGATAATCATAAGTGATTCTACTTTTGCTTTTGTCATCTGAACCGCAACTGCCAAACTCTTGAGGCATGCATTGTAAAGCTGTTTTTGTATTTCAACTTGAGGGTTACACATTACATTATGCAGGATTTCAGAGGTTTCAAGCGTGCGCTTTGCAGCAGAAACAAGAATAAGCGCAGGTCTATATTTTTCGCGCAGCATATAATTGGCGATTAAAAATGCACCTTCTTTTCCCTTTTGCGCCAAAGGCCGATCAAAATCTTCCACGTCTAGGGGGAAATCAGCCTTCGCATGGCGCAAAAGAAATAATCTCAGCATGTAAACAGTCCTTTGAATAAAAAGAGCAGATTTATTGAAAAACCTAAATCTTGTAAGGTTCATGTAAGTTTAGCATGTCAATATAAAACCGATTCAGTCAAAATACAAAAAACTACAACTTAAAAACAAGAAAAAACATGACCAAATCTACACCTTTAAAACCAGTGCCTCTATCATTAAATGCTGTAACACCAGACGTTATTGCTTTCGTACCAAAAAGCCTGTCCGCGCCAAAGCAGGCTCCCCAGGTTTTACCCCAGGTAACAGATCCAGTTACGAACGCGCTTGAACGCGCCTATCAACTTCCTGCCTTCAGACCAGCACCCATAAATTTGCCTGTCAGGTCGCCAAGTTGGCTTTATGGTTTGGGTACAGGTGGCCTGATTGTTGTATCTCTGCTTTTTTTAAAAAGTGATGCTGATCTCAATGTTGCAAAACTGTCCGGTCAAATTCCATGGAACGTATCTTTTCGCGATATGCAAATGTCTTCGCCAGCACTTGAACGCATGGGCTGGAATATGGCAACACTTAAATCCAGCCTGAATAAAGATCAAAAAGGCACATTGATAATAGGCAGTGCCTTTCTTGAAAATTCTTTTAGACGCAATGAATTGACGTTGCCCCAGTTTAAAACTGCGATGAATGAATGGCTGAATTTTGCAAAAACAGGAAAACGTCCTGCGCCCACTGTTCCAGCTTTCAAGCCACCAAAACCAGCGGTAAAAGAGCATGACAGACATGTGCCACAACCAAAGCTGAAAACAGTTCCAGCTGTACCTACAATACCTGTAGTCAACTCGTATAAACCTGTGCCTAAAGTGGTCAAGTTGCCTAAAACAAAATCAATTAAAGCATCTCAACCTTTTATTACTTCCCAAGAAATTGACAAAGAATTTCAAAGACTCTGTGCTTCAACCCGTGCAATACAGATGACTAGTGGAATAGACAATATTACCGGGGCTGCAAAAAAATATGGCGTATCAGAAAACGATATAAGAGCCTTGATGGCCTCTAGGCCCGGCATGAGCGCAGAACATGCCGCACAAATTTTAAGTTCAAGAGCAAAGTTTGGAAATTATGCAGGCAGTCATAATGGAATACAGAGCCAAACTCCACATAGTCTTAATTCAGAGCTTGAAAGTGTAATTCAAAATATTAAAAACGCTCCACCTCAACTTGTCAGAAACTGGGTGGCAAGCCTTTCCCCTAATGAACGTAATGCTTTGCCAGCAAGGATTAAACAGGCAGTATCTGAAAAACTTAACCATTTAGAATTGCTAAACAATTTAAAAATTACTGTTAGCCCAGATGTTATAGAAGAAAATCCAGGAGACATCGAAAAAGCAAAAGCATTACTAAAAAAACACCTTGGAGTGATTTTAAATCAGAATGATCTGGAAATAAGAAAAAGCATTGAAGTCTTACTTACAAAAAATATAGCCATTAAAATAGTAAATTCCGGTACAGCAAGTCAAAATTTATACACAAAAGACATACGCACCCGAGCTATAACTAATCATCGTCTGGCTATGGGTTACGAAACAATATCAGATGCTTTTAAAAGTCCAGAAAAACTGCTTTTTCAGCTTGGAATTGTTGCTCATGAGGCGGCTCATGCTGAATATGCATACACGGAAGAGTACTATGTAAATATCTTTGATTATCCACCAGGTTCTGACAAAACCAGACAATCACAAAAAGAATTATATGTAAAAGACAGAACAGACAAACTTATGGAAGAAGAAGCGGCGGCGCATTACAGACAGTTTCAAGTAGTAGCTGCACACTTGAAGGCTTCAGCACTACCAAACCACCCTTTTTATGTAGCAGGAGAGGGTAAACTAACAGGAAAGCTAAGTCCAAGCGGTGTCAAGAAAGTAATTGAGCTTATAAAATCGGATCTTTATCCCGGCAAATCTCCCGAAAAATTTGCAAAGCTGTACGACAGGGAATTTCCACCCTAAGCTTGCCTGCTGGGAACATGCACAATCAGCCCATCCAATGCGTCTGTCATTTTAATCTGGCATGACAGGCGTGATGTTGCCTTAACTTCAAAGGCAAAATCCAGCATGTCTTCTTCCATAGCCACAGCTTTACCAATTTTGGCAGACCACGTATCATCTACATACACATGGCACGTGGCGCACGAGCACGCTCCGCCACATTCTGCCTCAATACCAGGAATGGAATGCCGTATGGCAACTTCCATGATTGTATTGCCGGGCTTGGCTTCAACCTCACGCACGGTTCCATCTGCAGCAATGAACGAAATTTTAAGCGCCATAGTAAACATCCAAAAAAAGCACAAAGTCTAGACTGTTTCTAACGCCAATGAATGAATTTGGCGAGAGCTTTTCAGGCTACACTCTTTAATTTAAACCACTGATCATGGAATTAGCCTCATCAATAAAATCAGCCAGCTCTGACAGAGCAGTAGAAAGCTCTAGACCACCCCTGTTAAGGACCAAGTCAACATGTTCAGCAGCTTTGGCAACGCGCCATGCTCCAACCGCTCGTGCAGATCCAACTAATGTATGCGCCAGGTCATGCTGTTCATCTAACTTGGAAGAACTTAATATACGTTCATTAAGCTGTATTGATTGCTTAACAAAAAGGCTTAAAATTTCACGTTCAAGCTCCCTGTCACCTAAAGTTTGCCTCGATAAATGAACAAGGTCTAACGGTGAAGACACAGGTTCGACGTATTTGACAAGACTATTCATTTAAAACACCATTGCTGAATCAGATTGATTCGATTTAAAGTTTAACCTTGAGAGGTTTCTAGAGCCTTAAAAAATACACCGTCCACAGCTGCGTTAACGATATTAATAAATAGTTAATAAAGAAATTTGCGCTTCGTGGCTAAACGTATACTGTGCATGCTGAATAAGGTTAAGGTTTACCGCTTTGCGGTGCAACCTGCGACTAAATACAAGACAGCACGTATTTAAATCTTATCAAACAGTAATTTTAAGTTAAGTGAGGCGCGTACTATGGCAGGCAAAATCAACACAACCAAATCTGTTGGTGTCAACAACCGTTCAGATGCAGCCCTTGCAGCCATTGAAGAAGCTCTCAGCCTTTCTCCAGATATATCTACTGACACTGTTGAATATAGTGATCCTGCTTTACCAGCTGTGGATCAGACGTCCCCAGCGGTTACACAGCTTGAGAATAAACAACCTATTACATTTGAAAAACCGGAGGATTCGAAATCATTTGTCCCCCCCCGCGATGCTGCAAATGATGACCGCCGTGAGATTGGCGAGCTTCTGCATGCTTTGGATAGTAAAGCCTCGTCTTTGCCACTATGGCTGGCGTTTTTCAGCTCATTGATTTGGGTTGCAGTTAGTGGATTATATTTTTGGAGCCGCCTATCCAGCTTTTCAAGATCTTTTGGCAATTCCGAAGCTTTGTCACTGGAAGAATTTGGTATTGCTGCAATAAGCATCTTGGGCCCCGTATTTTTCTTTTTCGCGATTGCAACAATCCATCGCCGCTCAAATGAAATGCGTCGCGTTTCGCGCGCAATGGCGGAGGTTGCATTACGCCTTGCGGAACCTGAAATATCAGCATCTGATTCCGTATTTACCCTTGGTCAGGCCATTCGACGTGAGGTTACTTCAGTTGGAGATGGAATTGAGCGCGCACTTGCACGCGCCAGTGAACTGGAGGTCATTGTCCACAATGAAGTTGCAGCGCTAGAACGATCATATTCTGATAACGAACTGCGGATTCGTTCACTCATAGATGAACTGGTTACTCAACGTGAATCAATCAATCTAAACGCTGAGCATGTGCGAGAATCATTGTTTGGTGCCCGCGATACCTTGACAAATGAGCTTCAGTCAGCTGGGTCCAGGGTAACAGAGGCATTGCTATTGACAGGCAGCTCGCTTGCTTCTTCACTTGACGACAGACGCGATCAGATTGCCGATGCATTTGGCAGTGCTGGTGAAAAAATGCTTGAGCGTATTGCCAAAAAATCTGAAGATCTGATCACGCGCCTCAACCAGGCAGGAGAAAACGTAAGTTTACGTATAACCGAAACCGGAATGACAGTTTCTGATACAATGGTACATGCAGGTCAGTCTCTTGCAAATGATGTGTCATCGCATAGTCAGGCGGTTGTCAAAGGTCTTGAGGACATGAGCACTATTTTGCGCAGCTCATTTGAAGACAGTGCAAACTCGCTCAACGAAACCTTGAGTCAAACTGGGACGCAGGTTGTTGACAGAATTGCAGATCAGTCGCTGGCCCTGTCACTGTCACTTAAGGAAACTGGCAACCGACTTGTTGATGACCTTGGTTTACGTACGTCAGAAGTTGCCTTGAAACTTGACAACGCAGTCAAGGACCTAAGCAGTTCAGTGACTGAAAATGGTGAAAATCTAGCAAATCGCTTAAACGAAACACGCCACCGCATAGATGAGACAATCAATCTTCACGGTGCAACTCTACACACAAACCTCAACGAAGTGAGCACACGTGTCAGTGAGCTGCTCAGTCAGCACACGCAAGGTGCAAAGGCTGCGCTTTCCAGTCATGTTGAGACTTTAAACACAGCTTTAAACTCAACTTCAGAAGATACGACAGCACGTCTGGGTGAATCTATTGAAGGTATTCTTGGCACATTGGTAACACAGGTTGGTCGCGTAAATAATGCGCTGCATGAAAACACCAATAATTTGACGCATAATATAAACCAGCACGCAACTTCATTGAGTGATCAAATTATAACGCTTAATTCAATGCTTTATGACAATACCAATACACTCTCGAAAACTATTGATCAGCACAAAGCAAATCTTGATGAGCATGTTTTGGGAATGTCTTCACTTGTGTTGGACACAACCAAAACACTTGATGAAAATTCTACTAAAAATACTGTAATGCTTGCCAATCATCTTGCAGAGCTTGATATTCAAACAGACCGTTCAAGAGATAAAATCAAGGTAAGCCTTGATGAACAATCTGCAAAACTTGCATCTCAATTTACGCAACATGACGATCTTTTGAGCACATACTCTGACAATATGAGTGTGGCATTTGGACAAAATGCAGCGGTATTGAACTCAAATCTTTCACGTCACAGCGCTGGCCTTGCCTCACAGATTGCTGAGCTTGACAGTCAGATAGCATTGGCAAGTGGACAAATCAAAACAAGTCTGGAGCAGCAGTCTGGTCGTCTGGCATCCCAGTTTACGCAGCACGGTGAATTTCTGACAGCATATTCAGGTGAGCTTAATAAAGCCCTTGGTCAAAATGCACAGGATTTGAATTCTAGCCTATCACAGCACACTGGCGCGCTTTCAACCCAAATTGCAGCACTTGATAGTCAGGTTGGCCTCACTAATGATCAAATAAAAATCACAATTGAACAGCAGTCAAACCGTTTAGCCTCTCAGTTTGCGCATCATGCTGATTTTCTGGTAAGTTATTCAAGCAAGTTTGATACTACCTTTGACAAAAGCGCTGAAGATTTGAGTTTGAGCCTGTCCAGACATTCAGATGCAATGTCTGCACAAATTTCAGGATTAGACAGTCAGATTGGCTTCACAAATGATCAAATCAAGGAAACTCTGAACCATCAGTCTAATCGACTTGCGGCTCAGTTTGAACAACATAGTAGTGTGTTGAACCAGTATTCAAGTGAAATAGAAAATACATTCAACAGAAACAGTGATTCTCTACGCTCAAACATCATTTTGCAGGGCAAAACACTGGACGCTCAGATCAATGATCTAAACAACCAGATTGCCCTTTCCGCGAGTAAAGTTAGCCTTCAAATTGAAGGGCAGGCTAAACAGATTGCAACTGAATTCAGCTTAAATGAATCTACCCTTGCAAATCATACAGGCATAATTGCACAGACCTTCGATACCAAGCGCACTGCGCTTACAGTAGAGGCTGACAGGATCGCCGCACAGTTGCACGAGCAGATATCGGCCCTTGAATCATCTGCAAGTGCCCGCACGAGTGAATTAGCTGTAAACGTTGATACTCTTTTAGGCAAAATTGATGCTGGCCTTGATGCAAGAGCCAAAACCCTCAATAAAACTTTGGCTGGTCGCACATTGGAACTTGCCAAAGTTCTTGGTGATGGGGGTACAGAGTTGACCAATGCCATGGAGAACAAGGCGCGTGAAATTGATGAAATCATCACTGCCCGCTCCTCCTTTATGACAGAAACTCTTTCCACGAAGGCCGAAGAAATTAATATTACCCTTGGCGGAAGAGCCACGGAAATAGCTGCAACTCTTGACGAGCGTATAGGTCATTTTGAGAGCAAGGTCGTAGGACGCCTTGACACAGTGACTGCAAATCTGGAAGAGCGCGGTGCAGCAGTTTCCAAAATGCTGACTGGACGTATTGATTCTGTAACTGAAAACCTTTCAGTTAAAGCGGGTGCCATTGATGAATCACTTCGTGTTCGTGCCATTGAAATAGACAAGGCCCTGAATGGCCTTTCATCTCAGATTGGTGCAACATTAAACGTTCGTGCACAGGAAATAAGTGCAATCCTTAATACTAGAGCACAGGAAATAGGGTCAAGTCTAAGTGACAGGGCACAGGAAATCAGCTCGACATTAAGCGAACGTGCGGATTTGATCGGCACCACATTAAGTGATCATGCCCATACAATCAGTTTCAATCTTACCGAAAAAGCTGAAATAATGGGGTCGACTCTACAGGATCGCACCTTGATCATAAGTAATCTTTTGGACGAGCGTACCAAAACAATTGATACAACCTTCACTGATAGAGCAGAAAATCTTGGCAATACGCTTCATGCCCGTGCTGTAGAAATTACCTCAAGCTTGAATGCTCAGGCACAGGAAATGGACAATATTCTAGGCCGCCGTGCTCAGGAAATAAGCACAACACTTGGCACAAGAACGCACGACATTAACACCGCACTTGGTGACACCTCATCTAAAATAAATTCCTTGTTCGAAAATTGCGAGACTTCATTAGTTACGACTTTAAAAGAACGTGGAGAAAATATTGCACGTGAAATCAGCGATGTTGGCTCAACTGTGTTAACAACACTTGAAGGCCGCTCTCAAGAGTTCACAGCACGCCTGACAAACGCAATGGATCGCGTGGAAACAGGTACTTCCGCTCTCCAGTTTAGTCTGGCTAAAAATGCAGAAAAAACAATCAACGATCTTGTATCTGCTTCAGACCGCATAAAATCCGATTCAGCGGTACTTCATGGCGCAATAGATTCAAGTGCAGAGCGTTCTGTTGCGTCTCTTACATCAATCAACAACACATTACGCCTTGAGGCGACTGGCGTGATAGATCAGGTTGTGGAAACGAATGAGCGTCTTGCTAAAATTATTACAACTGCAAATGCAAACCTTGGCGAGGTAGAAAATGCAATGTCATCACGCATAAAGGCCTTGGAGGAAACCGTGGTTATGATGACAATGCATGCTGCACAATCCACGGGCACGGTCGAGCACCAGATAAATTCACTAAAAACCATCTCTGAAACAATAGTGAGCGAAGCAATTGGTATAGCCCAGAGCCTAGAGATACGCACACGCAATATTGCAGATATTACGCAACTTATGTCTGAAGCTCATGGCAACATAGACACCACACTTGATGGCAAACAAGAAGCAATTGAAGCTGCTCTTAATGCCGTAACAACACGTACCGAAGACCTTGATTCAATTGTACGTTCATTTACAGCCTTGATGGATGACAGCCTACGCAATGCGGAAGCACGAGCACGTAATGTGGGCTCTGTTTTGGCAGAAAGTGCACAAAATTCTACAGATACGCTCGCTTTGCAGTTTGAAACCATCCGTACAGAATCTGGCAAAGAACGTGAGCGTACAGCATCAGCACTGCGCCAATCATACGACCAGGCTATTGGAGAAATGCAGAATGTATTCAGCAGCCTAACTGGACGCTTTCAGAACACTACAGCTGAACTCAAAACAGTAACAGCAGAGTTGGCATCTGAACTTGAATCAACCCGCAACGAAGTAGAACGCTCAAAAACTGATCTTCCTCGAGAGGCAAAAGAAGCCACCAGCGCTATTCGCCGCGTTATTGCAGATCAGGTAAAGGCTCTGTCTGAAGTTACGGGCATTGTAAAAAATGCTAGCCGCGGACTTGATGTTGGGGAGCCAAATGCCATACCTCAGGCACAGACATTTGAAACGCGCGCAAATATTCAACGCGCCCAAGACACAAAGTATCAAGACACAAAGTATCAAGACGTAAAACATCAGGAATTGAGACAAGGCGAAACTCGTCAACATGAGGTCAAACAGGAGCCTCGTCGCATATCTGTAAGACATACAGCAGAGACTGAAGATACATTAGCTCCAATTCCAACACGCGGTGCCTGGCTTTCAGAACTGTTATCCCGTGCTTCTACAGAGGAACAAGCGCCTGTTACAACACCTGTTCGTCCTGCACAGCCTTTGGAAGCTCTTTCAACAGATATTGCCCGCATGATTGATCATCAAGCCGCTTCTGATCTTTGGACACGCTATCGTAATGGTGAAGAAAATATTTTCACACGCCGTCTGTATACACTCAAAGGACAGCAGACATTTGATGAAATCCGTCGTCGCTATCGCCGCGATCCAGAGTTCAGCACCACAGTCAACCGCTATGTTGACCAGTTTGAAACCCTTCTGGCTGAGGTATCTGATAATGGACGCGACGATGAGAATGCTAAAAAAACGTTGATGTCCGATAGTGGCAAGGTTTATACAATGCTTGCCCATGCATCAGGTCGGTTTGAATAACTCAAAACCCCTACAGGTCAATCTAAAGAATTGATCTGTAGTTTTTTGCTCGGGTATTAAAACATTGAAACAGTCATTCCATAACGGCTGCTTTTAAAATACACACCATAGTCGCATGTGCCCTAGCACCACCTATATTACGTATGATGTGGGGTCTGTCACAGCGGTAGCGCAATGTTTCTCCAGCCCCTGCTCGTTCAATCAAACTGCCAACTTCAACTTCCAGTACGCCTTCAATAACTGACAGACTCTCAATTGATCCACGTTGATGTGGTTCAGAAAATAGAATACCGCCAGGCTCTGCGCTGACGTCATACCATTGCAGCCATTCAACAGTTTTCAGCCAGCCAATAATTGCTAGCTTGAATTTTCCATCCTGACTAACCAGAATGGGAGTATCGGCTCGCGTTGATTTTTCCAAAAATGGCTTTTCATCAGACTGAACAAGAAAGCGTTCGATTGAAACATCAAGAGCCTGTGATAGACGCCATATTGTGGCTAGTGTCGGATTGGTTTCATTGCGTTCGATTTGGCTGATGATGGACTTTGCCACTCCTGACTGCTCGGCGAGGTCAGAAAGCGACAGATTATAGGTTTTACGAAGATGCTGGATACTTTTGCCCAACTGTCCCGATAAAGCAAATGCACCACTGTCGATATCTTTATTTTTTTCTTTTCCAGATGAAGTCATAATTACATAATTCTGTTGATTAAAAATGTTTGTGATAAAGTTCAGTGCAGTAGTAACACATGTGACGCAATGTAATCTTCAAAAAACTTGAATATAGACAATTGAAATCAGTGCCATGGCTATCATCAAACCATTTTCAACAAAGCATCTGCAAACCCACGTGGATCCGGTAGCTTGCAAAACGAAAATGTCAAAAAGAAACCAACAATGAAATTATTCAGCCAGCCTATGGATGAACGTTCATCAGATTGTTGCATCAGACATTTTACTTTACCTGAATTACTTTCCCTTATCCTTAAGCCATGCCTGCATTTGGGCAATTTCAGTTTCCTGAGCCTTGATTATATCCTCAGCAAGCTTTTTCGTTTCAGCATCCTTGCCGTATTTTAACTCGATCCTGGCCATGTCTATAGCGCCTTGATGGTGGGGTATCATACCGCGCACAAAATCCACGTCTGTGTCACCAGATAATTTTATCATCATGTCTTTATGCATTTTATCATTTGCCTGCATAAAAGCATTGGTGGACTCATTCAGGGATTTTTCGGCACTCATTGCATGACCTTTATGCATTTCATCTGCAATAGACATGGATGATGAAAGCATAAAAGAGGCTGCCAAGATAAGATTTGATAGCTTTGTCACTGAAATACTCCTGTTTCGCTGTTAAAGTAAAAGTTAAATTTTAGGATTAAAAACGGTTTTTACCACCATTTGAAAAAATGATGGGTTGGTCCATGATGAGTGGCCAAATTGTCTTGGCCTATATTCAATCTATTGGAGGCCTCTATTGTTCCTGTAATGTAGACTTTAGCTTGATTTACAGCATTTTCCAGGTCAAGTCCATATGCTAGATAGGCCGTAATTGCAGAAGAAAGCGTACACCCTGTGCCATGTGTATTGCGCGTTTTTATACGAGGCGAAGCCAAACGTTGAGACTTACCATCAAAAACTAGAATATCGACACTTTCAGCCCCTGTGCCATGTCCTCCTTTAAGAAGCACAGCTTGGGCGCCCATTCTAATAAGCTTGAAAGCCTGTTTTTCCATGTCTTTTTCAGTTAAGGCAATGGGTTCTTCCACCAACACCGCAGCTTCTTGCAGATTGGGCGTAACAAGTGCAGCAAGAGGAAACAGTTTAAGTTTTAGGCTGCTGACAGCATCTTGTTGTAAAAGTGTATCGCCGCTAGTAGCAATCATTACGGGATCAAGTACAATATTTGAAGCATTAAAATGTCTTAAACGTTCTGCAACAGAATTTATAATATCTGTATCAGAAAGCATACCAATTTTAACCGCAAGTGGCGGTAAATCCTGAAAGACGCTTTCAATCTGCATTCCAACAAAACTTGCTGGCACATTAAAAATACCCTGTACACCTTGCGTATTTTGAGCTGTAAGTGCTGTAATTGCGCTTGCACCATAAACCCCAAGCGCTGAAAAGGTTTTAAGATCAGCTTGGATGCCAGCGCCTCCGCCTGAATCAGAACCTGCAATTGTAAGTGCAATGGCTGTCCCTGCTTCCATTATGGAATCTCCTTTTCACGTATGCGTTTCAAACCAAGGTGACGCTCACGAAAAATAATGACGAGACCTGAACCAATAACGACTATCGCCCCAAAAATGAGTGAAGTATCTGGTATGTCAGAAAAAAATACCCAGCCAATCAACAGCGCCCAGATAAGATTAAGGTAGTCAAAGGGTGCAATAACTGATGGCTCTGCATTACGATAACTTTCAGTGAGAGCAATTTGCCCTATACCACCAAAAATGCCAACCATAATCAGTAAAACGCCATCCTGAAAATTGGGTTTGAGCCAGGCATATTCAGACACTGCAAAACCAATAAAAAAAGTTAGCCCACTCATGAAGGTTGTAAGTGCTGAAAAGTAAAACACGATTGTTCCTGTATGTTCACTTAAGGTAAGCTTTCGAACTTCAATCATGGCAAAAGCAGAAAACAGCGCAGCAGCCAATCCAAATCCAGCACCTGTCATCATGGCATTTGAATTTAGATAAGCATCTCGCCCAGATAAATTCAAATGTGGGTAAAGCATGATAATAACACCAACCATGCCAAAACTGACCGCCCCCCACCTGTAAGTGCCAATCGGCTCTTTAAGAAAAATCGCCGCTAAGACGACTGTAAGAATAGGTACAACATAATTAATTGCTGTTGCATCTGGCAAAGGCAGATATACAAGCGCTGCAAAGCCAAAAAATACACCACCAGACCCAACAAGGCCACGTTTTACATGACCAATAAAATTTTTTGTGTAAGCGACATTACGAAGCTGTTTGTAATACCAAAGCCAAATAAAAACCACCAGCATGGCAATAAAAGAGCGGAAGAACACAACCTGCCCCACGGGATAACTGAACACATTTACATGCGAAACGGCCAGCCACCTAGCTGCGGTACCCATCAGCGTAAAGGATAGGCCGGAGACTATTTTAAGAGCTATACCAGTAAAAGAAGACAAATGGGGCGCTGCTAAAGTTGAACGGACAATCCAGGAATACCACATAACAACTTTACAGGCACTCTTTATTGATCAAAGTTTACTGCGACTTTAATGTGTCAAAAACCATTCCACTACATATGGAAAAAGGGTCGGGAGATGTGTTGGAAAATGATTTTTCCGTCGATCAATTTCTCTTCTGCCATCTTCGTGAATTTTTATTGTTTCACGCTCTTGCCATGTCATAGGCTTTTTGGTCTTTTTTGGCTTTTCAGCAGCGGAATGGGGATGTACAGTTTGATTGGTTAATACGGCAAGAGGCAATTTCATCTGCTCCAACCGCCGTCTCTCCTCATCAATTACAGCCTTTTGCTGTTCATTTAGATGGGCGCGGCATGAAGTCTTAAATTCAAGAAGCTCTTCACGTTTTTGCTCTATTATTTCATTAAATTTTTTAATGGTGTCGTTAAGCATGCTCTGTTGAGCAAAAGCTCCACTGTAGTTTTCACGTCTAGCATGAGCATCGCGTCGAAAAGTTGCACTCCTGATTTCGCGTCTAAGTTTATTTAGATCTGGCCTTCTTTCAAATCTTAATAAACTGTCTCCTTGCATATGCCCTTCTTCATCTTGCAAAGAATTCACCCTGAATAATTTATTGTACTTTTCTCTACAAAAATCACCAAAGGAATTGCTTCGATTTCCTTTGGAAATCAAACTTCTAGTACTATAATTACCTACTTCACCTATACTCATTTTCTTAACTTTCTTGTTAGGCACGCAAATATCACAGTTTTTAATAAAACCTTTACCTTACACCAGCCTTACAAGTTTCAATAAAAAACAGATTTCTAATAGTTTTACTTGCATTACTGCTATGCGAAAACAGTAAATTCACTTTTTTTCTGTCACAAAACTGTAATCTAAATCTAGTTACTGATTAGAGATACTTGTAAACAAGCCATAATTGGAAACAAGCCATGACAGAAGACAATATGCAGCATGTCAGGACACTGTTTCTTTCAGATGTACATCTGGGAACAAAAGGTGCCAAAGCAGAAATGCTCCTGGATTTTCTGCGCCATTACAACGCTGATACCATCTTTCTCGTTGGCGATATTATAGACGGCTGGAAGCTGAAAAATGGGTGGTATTTCCCTCAAAGTCACAATGATGTTGTCCAGAAACTGCTCCGTAAAGCCCGTAAAGGTGCAAGAATAATCTATATCCCAGGCAATCACGATGAATTTTTTCGTGATTTTCTTGGTCTGACATTTGGTGGAGTGGAAATGTATGAAAACTTCATCCATATAGCCGCAGACGGCAAAAAATACCTTGTTATTCATGGTGACTATTTTGATGTTGTTGTAAAACACGCAAAATGGCTCGCATTTTTAGGCGATTATGCGTATAGTTTTGCATTAGGTGCAAATACTTACCTAAATATTATCCGCCGCAGGCTTGGTTTTACATACTGGTCGTTATCAGCCTGGGCTAAACTTAAAGTCAAGAATGCCGTCAATTTCATAGGCCGTTTTGAGGAAACACTGGCGGCAGAAGCTAAACGCATCAATGTGGATGGTGTTATTTGCGGCCACATTCATCACGCTGCAAATAAAAATATAAACGGTGTAATGTACTTTAATACGGGTGACTGGGTTGAATCCTGTACAGCATTGATAGAGCATTATGATGGTAAAATGGAGATTATTCACTGGGCAGAAATGGTTGCACTGACCACTCCAGAAATGTTAAAGACAGAAAACAAGCAACTGGAAATAGTTTGAGATAGCAGAGGCAAGATGAAAATTCTGATTGCGACTGATGCTTGGCATCCGCAGATCAACGGTGTAGTACGCTCGCTTCAGCAGATGAGTGCCCAGATGATAAAAATGGGCATAAAAGTCCATTTTATAACACCAGAGTTGTTTACCACATTTCCCCTTCCCACTTATCCAGAAATTCGTCTGTCTTTTGTATCACAAAAATCCATAGCAAGGCATGTTGCAGAATTTGAACCAGACCACATTCACATTGCAACAGAAGGACCAATCGGCTTTCAGACACGCCGTTACTGCATGAAAACGAGGCGTATTTTTACAACAAGTTACCATACTCGTTTTCCTGAATATATTTCTGCTCGTCTACCCATTCCAGAAAGTCTTAGTTATGCAGGGCTGCGGCGTTTTCATAATGCAGGCCATGGTGTGATGGTTGCAACACAAACCATGCGCGATGAACTCGATGCAAAAGGGTTCAAAAATATCATGGCATGGTCAAGAGGCGTAGATTCAAATCTATACTACCCTCATAATCGTGAAACTGTTAATTTGCCTGAACTGGATGGGTTGGAGAGACCGTTTTTTCTCTATGTAGGACGAGTATCAGTCGAAAAAAATCTTGAGGCTTTTCTTTCACTGGACCTACCTGGTACAAAAATAATTGTAGGCGATGGTCCAAGCAAACAGATTCTGGAGAAGTATTACCCATCATCAAAGTTCCTTGGAATACGTCAAGGTGAGCAGCTCGCCCAAATTTATTCTATGGCGGATGTATTTGTATTTCCGAGCCTTACTGACACATTTGGTATTGTTTTGCTGGAAGCATTGGCTTGCGGCACTCCAATTGCTGCATTTCCTGTCATTGGCCCAAAAGATGCGCTTGAAGGTGCCGATGTTGGAGTGCTTGACATGGATTTGAAGGCTGCTGCGCTTAGTGCACTTTTAATACCACGCACAAAATGTCGAGAATATGCTTTGACAAAAACCTGGTATGAAAGCGCTCAACAGTTTATTCAAAATGTTAAGGCCGCTCAGGACACAGCAATTAGGTAAACAGAGAAAATTTGTCATCCAATGATTTTTGATCAAGTTCATCAAGTTTGGACAGACGAGTATTTATAATTAAATGGCTGATTTTAGATGAACTATTTTCAGTTTTTTTTTCTTTATCAAAAACAACAGCTTTTGCATCTTCTTGTTTTGTCAGGACTTCAGATAAATTAACATTTGTCTCATTAACCCAGTTACCAGGTATATTCTGGTTTTTTTCGGACTGATTAACACTCTCGCTCGTCTGGGCGTATCCCCAGTTCAGCGCAAAATCTACATCTGCTTGAACAAGATTTGGCTCAACAACGCTGATTGGCAAGTTCAATTCAGGCTTATGATTATTTTCATGCGCATCCGTAATCCCAAATCCTTCTACACCCTGTAAAATACCAATCATTTTATTGATGCGGTTTTCGAGAAAGCGCATTGTTTCAATAACTTTATTCGTACGTTGCGCCGTTAAATCTTGAAATGAGCAGGCTAAATAAATTTTGGTTGAACGCGCATCAAGAGCGTCACATGTCTCAACAGCAAGACCCCCTTCGCGCATAGTCCAGGCAATTTCCTGAATTTCCTCAGCTGATTCCAAAATTTCAGATGTTGCATGCTCAATTGAGCGTGTTATGGCATCAAGCTCACCAGAAACTAATTCTACATGTGTTGGATCAGCATCCAGAAGACCAATAGCTGTCACCTCATTCTGAGTATCTGCAATTTTATGAGACATTTCAAGCAGATCGTTGCGTAGCGTCTCTATAACAATGTTATTTACATCAAGAGCAGGTTTTGCAGCATAAACACTGCCTGAAACAGCATTCTGCAATTTTTCAATAGCAGACATAACAGTTTGCGTGTCACTAACACGGTTGCGCTTGGCAAATTCGGCCAAGAACCAGCGTCCGCGCTCACTTGAACCCACCGCGGCTTCGATAGCATCGTAATCGTTTAGGCCAAACTGAGCTCCTGGCGGGCTATTCATGTATTAGGGACCAACTAAGCTAGAAGAAGTACATATCGCTGTAACTTTAATCCACGAAAGCTTAAAAGACAGTTTAGCCAAAATTAAAATACCGCATAACTTTAGAATAAAATGCTCGAATGCGTGTCTAAACTCTTGCAAAGATAAGTATTATGTCACTATCTGTAACTGTATATTCGGAGCCACTTAAATTAAATGTCAGCCTCACCATCTGTAAAAGCCAATCCTCAGGGTGATGTTCTTAACATGTCTTTTCATGGTATGTGGACAGCCAACAATGCTAATGAGGCCGAAAAAGCCAGTAAAGAAGCATCAAGTCTCATTAATGGTTCCAAAAAAGTTAATCTGGATCTTTCTAAAGTTGAGCATATTGACACGATGGGCGCTTGGCTGCTTGCCCGCCTTCAGCTGGAGTTAAAAAATAACACCATACCAGTTACAATATCTGGCGCAAAAGAAGAGCTGCGCATTTTATTGGATGAAATAAAGTGCCATGATCTCACTCCCCCAAAATCTGATATTCCTAAATTTCGTTTAACAGATATTTTAGCAGGTATTGGCGAAACCATAATTATGAGCGGCAATGATTTGCTGCGTGGCACAGCATTTTTAGGAAATTTTGTTGTTGCAGTTGGACAGGTTATTCTTCATCCGAAGCGGTTTCGTTTTTCTGCACTTGTTAACCAGATAGAAAAAATGGCCTTTCGTGGAGCGCCCATAATCATTCTTATATCATTTCTGGTTGGGGCAATTATTGCTCAGCAAAGCCTGTTCCAGCTTGCAAGTTATGGCACAAGCGCCTTTGTGGCTGATTTGCTTGGTATTCTTATTTTGCGTGAACTTGCTGTGCTGCTCACAGCTATTATGATGGCTGGTCGCTCTGGCTCCAGTATAACAGCAGAACTTGGCTCCATGAAAATGCGCGAGGAGATTGACGCCCTTCAGACAATGGGATTAGATCCAACAGAAACATTGGTTATTCCCCGTGTTCTGGCTTTGGTTATAGCTATGCCAATCCTTACGTTCATCAGCTCGATATCTGGCTTGTTGGGTGGTGGAATTGTCGCCCTTGTTTACGGTAATGTTAGCCCGGATATTTTCATTTCCAGGTTGCAGGGATCAATCGGGCTGAATACATTCCTGGTTGGTATGATTAAGGCACCTTTCATGGCACTTGTTATTGGGCTGATAGCCTGTGTTGAAGGCTTGGCAGTCAAAGGGTCAGCCGAGTCTCTGGGCAGCCAAACGACAGCCTCGGTTGTGAAATCCATTTTCATGGTAATCGTTGTTGATGGGTTGTTCGCTATGTTCTTTGCAAGCATCAATTATTGAGTAAAAACATGCCAAAACAGGAATCAATTATCTCCATTCAAGATCTTAGCGTTGGCTTTGGCGATAAAATTATTAACAAAAATCTCAATCTTGATGTTTATAGGGGTGAGATTTTAGGTGTTGTAGGTGCGTCCGGCACTGGCAAATCTGTGTTATTGCGGACAATCATAGGCCTTATACCAAAACGTGCTGGCACAATAAAAGTGTTTGATCAGGACTTTGCTGCTTTGAACGACAATCAAAGACGTAGCATTGAGTGCCGATGGGGAATTTTATTCCAGCAGGGGGCACTTTTCTCATCATTGACAGTTAAGCAGAATATACAATTGCCAATGCGTGAACACTTAAACATGTCAGAACACCTTATGGACGATCTAGCCATACTTAAAATAGAGATGGTAGGTCTTAAACCTGATGCTGCTGGCAAATTTCCTTCTGAACTTTCTGGTGGTATGATCAAGCGCGCAGCATTGGCAAGAGCACTCGCCCTTGATCCTGAAATCGTGTTCCTTGATGAGCCTACATCAGGTCTTGACCCTATAAGCGCTGGAGAATTCGACCAGTTAATTGCAACTTTGCAGAAAACTTTGGGACTAACAGTGTTCATGGTTACACATGATCTTGATAGTTTACGCAATGTCTGCGACAGAATCGCTGCGCTGGGTGATGGAAAAGTGCTTGAAACTGGAACAATGGAAAAAATGATGCAGTCTGACCATCCATGGCTTAAAGCTTACTTTCATGATGCTCGCGCTGACACAAGGGTAAATACAAGAGTTCCAGTTTAGATGAACATGCAACCGTCACAATAAACAGTAAGGTAAACACAGCATAATGGAAAATCGGGCAAATTACATTCTTGTTGGTAGTTTTACGCTCGCAATTATAGCGTCAATCTTTGCGTTTGTGTGGTGGTTCAGGGCAGCCAATTCATCAGAGGAACGACAGACCTATCGCATAGTTTTCACAGGTTCAGTAACTGGATTAGCCCGTGGCGCAGTCGTGCGCTTTAATGGTTTGCGTGTTGGTGAGGTTAAAACAATTGAACTTATGCCCGACGATCCCAGCCGAGTGCAGGCATTAATTGAAGTCGAACCAAAAACTCCTATTAGGAGCGATACAAAGGCAAGTCTTCAATACCAGGGTTTGACAGGAGTTGCGGCTGTTCAGCTGGTAGGCGGAAGCAGTAAAGCGCCTGTAATCAGTTCACAGGAAAATAATGGTCCTCTTACACTCTACGCCGAGCGCTCAGACTTTCAGGATATTCTGGAAACAGCCCAGCGCGTTTCTACAAAAGTTGATACTATTGCCTCACGAATAGACAAAATTGTGGCTGATAATGAAGGACAGATCAACAATATCATTAGCAACTCCGACAAATTGTCAAAAGCTTTAGCAGATCAGGTTGCAGGCTTTGACACAAAATCCTTGAATAGATCACTCGATCAGATGTCAAAATTTGTAGATATGCTGAATATACGCTCAAACGATGTTGATTCCGCCATAAAGGACGTAGCGTCAATTTCCAGCAAACTCAATAAATCAGCCGACAGGGTAGATAGTGTACTCATTGCCGCCCAGAATTTTCTGGGTGTGGAAGGTGGTGCAAACGGGCTTACGAAAAACATGTTTGTTGAAATTACAGAAACAGCAAAATCCTTCAGATTACTTGCCAATAATCTTGACAGGAGAACCTCCGAAATAACAGCGGGCATAACCAGGCTGTCAAGCTCTGGGCTACGTGATTTTGAAGCTTTAACATCTGATACACGTAAAGCTGTCAATGACATAGGTCGTACAGTCCGCAATCTTGACCGCAATCCAAGCCAGCTTATTTTTGGTGGCAAATCAACCGTGCCAGAATATAATGGGGGCAGATAGTTCAAAAAATGAAAAATCCTTTCTCACTGCATATAACTCTTTGCATATCACTTGCTTTGCTATCAGCATGTTCAGGTACACCGCCTCAAACCTATGATCTGAATTCAGTTGAGGGAAAAACATTTTCCAGATCAGGTCAAAAAAGCCAGATCATAATTTATGAACCAAATGTAATTGCGCTTTACGATAGTGAGCGAATTGTTATTAAGGGCAATAACCAAGGCTTTACATATTTGCCGCAGGCTCAATGGGTAGATAAGCTGCCAAAACTTATTCAAACCCGTTTGATTCAAAGCTTTGAAAATGCAAGCGGTTATAAATCTGTAGGAAGACCAAGCGATCACATAAGTGCTGGCACCATATTGACGACAGATATTCGAGCCTTTGAGATCAACGAGGAAACAAGAGAGGCTGTTGTTGAAATATCCGCTAAACTGGTTCAACAGGGGTCTGGAAAAATTGAAACAATACGCATTTTCAGAACCAGGACAGCTGTAGGAACAATTGATGGCGCAGGTTCAAGCACAGCTTTAAACAGTGCATTGCAAAATGCCTTAAGCCAAATTGTAAACTGGGCTAAATAAGACTTAGCTTATATTGAGGTAATTACGCCTCAAAGCGAACCACCAAACAGTGTGATTCCACCTAAAACAATTAGAAAAGCGGCGGATAAACATAATGCAGCTCGTCTTAAAACATATGGTGCAATGGAAGCTTCAAGCTCGTCTTCATAATCAGCTGCAGGCTTTGTACCCGTTATCATCGCCTTGATTAAAGGATCTTTTTTGATTACTCCGTAAAGTGAATTAACTGTTACATGAATAGCTATGAGACCAAGAATGATTTTAAATCCAATCCTGTGAAGCCTGCCTAAAAATTTAGCCTGATCATCCGATATCAAAGCCTGTAATGGCCCAGCAATAATATCATTATGATCAAGTATAAAAAGGCCGAGTGTTGCCTGGATAATAACGGCTGCCACAAGCGCAATAATCATCCATGTTCCAAGTGGATTATGCCCCAGAAAAAGCCTTTTTTTACCTTTCAGCATATCGATTGCATAAAAAAGTGCAAAATGCGGCCATTTAATAAAGGCTGAAAAGCGGGATGTGGATGAACCTACCACCCCCCATATCAACCTGAAGACGATGAGAACCAAAATAAATATGCCATTCCATCGATGCCATATTAGGGTATTGTCTTTAAGTTCTGAAGAATATTCATAACTTGCCCAGGCAAATAAAAAGCACAAAACCAGTGACCAGTGAAAAAGCCTGGTGGGTAGATCCCAGGCTCTTACATTGGATGATTTTGACTTTAAGACAGGCACCAAATTAAACTTTCAATTAGTCTGGTTTTTTGTAAACCTTGTGACACGCTCCACAATTAGCCAATACCTTCGGCATATTGGCTTTGAAACTGTCTTCATCTTTAATGAGGGAAAGTGCTTCATTAGATTCAGATTCAAACTTTGTAAAACCTGCTAGAAATTTTGGTTTATCGTCCCAGATTGCTGGCATAGCCTCTGTTTTACCGCCAGTTTTTGAATCTTCGGGGAAAAGGTCAGACATTTTTTTAGAATCCTCAATATAGGATTTGAGGGCAGCTTGAGTAATAGCCAGATCAAATTTGCCTTGTCCGCGCAAAACGGTTCCCAAAGGCTTTGTTGCTTTGGCCCAACTATCAAATATAGCCTGACGCTCTTTAATGGCTGGACTTTCTGCATAAGCAGAACCAAAAAACGACAAAAGAATAACGGCACTTAAAACAGCATTTAGTTTCATGTAACACCCCTAAAAAATAGTATCTGCTGGCAGCAAAGCACATTTATGCGCTACAAATCCAGTCCCAATTTCGTAATTTTTAAATAGCACCTTAAATACATTGCGGGGTAGCTGATACGTGCATATTTTAATATTAAAACTCCTGTAAAATGCACAGTACACAGCTTTTATAACCATGTGCATAGGTACAGTTGAACCAGCCTACCCTGCCCTTTTAATATCGAGGATTTAAGTGGTAAAGGACTCATCAAATGCTTGAAATGGATATCAGGCATTTGAGCTACGTGTACAGTTTATAAATCCGCTGCCTAAAAGCTGTCCCGTATCGCTGTAAGCTGCGTTTTTTTATTGCAGCCTACCAATTCAAATTTCATTGGTTACATGAAATTTGTTACATGGATTAGTCTACCTTTGTGATTTCACCGCCATCATTTACCCAGCCTACAAAGCCCGGCTTATAGTGCTCTGTGATTTTCAATCCCGCCTGCTGAGCTAGTCTCAAAGCCTGAATAGAACGTACACCTGTTCTACACGAAAATATAATTCGTTTACTCTCTGGCTTTGGCAAATCACAGGCCTCAAAAATTGAAAGAGGCATGAGAATGGCGCCAGGTATATGACCTGCATCAAATTCATGCGGTTCACGGACATCTATAAGTAAAACTGTACCATTTTTAAGAGATGTTTTTAACTCATCAGTAAACACATCACGGACAGTCACAGCCTGTTCAGACAAATTACTTTCTCCTGTTGGTATAGTTGCATTGAAGCTGATAAATTCCTGCGGGGCAATAGATGAAATTACTGGATCAAAAAATATGAATTTAACATATTTTTCATGTATATTAAATTCAATATCATAAAAATAATGTGAATTGACAAAACGTGTCTTTAGTGCTTTTGCTTGTAGAGTTAAAAGTATACCTTTTATGGTGACGAATATGAACAAAAAAATTAACTCCAAAATACTCATCGCCAATGATCTTTTAAATGGCGAGGTTATGTTTATGGGTGAAACGGGCTGGGTTAAAACTCACAACAAAGCAAAAATTGCCAGCACAGCAGATGAACAGATTGCCCTTGACGAATTAGGGGCTAAAAGCATGACAGCTAATGAAGTTGTTGATGCTTATTTAATTGATATTGTCCTAGATCAACATAATACTCCCCAACCTACACACTATCGTGAATTGATGCGCACTAAAGGCCCAAGTATTCGTCTTGACTTGGGTAAACAGGCAGAAAACCATACATAATGAACGCTTTGCAACCACGCTCAAATTCAGCACCCCACATGTATCGATACGATGCGTTTGATGCGCAGTTCGTACGCGAGCGCGTAAAGCAATTTCGTTCACAGGTTGAACGTCGCCTTGATGGCTCACTTACTGAAACTGAGTTTAAACCATTACGCCTCATGAATGGCCTGTATTTGCAGCTTCACGCCTACATGCTGCGTGTTGCAATTCCATATGGCACTTTAAGCGCAGTGCAGTTGCGTCAGCTTGCTTTTATCGCGGACAGATTTGACAAAGGGTACGGACATTTTACGACCCGTCAGAATATTCAGTATAACTGGCCAAAACTAAAAGATGTGCCAGATATTCTGGACGCCTTGGCAGATGTCGAGATGCACGCAATCCAAACGTCAGGCAATTGCATCCGCAACGTAACGGCTGATCATTTTGCAGGTGTTGCAGATGATGAAATTGAAGATCCCCGTCCAACAGCGGAGTTATTGCGCCAATGGTCTTCGGCGCATCCTGAATTCTCATTTTTACCACGCAAATTCAAGATTGCTGTCAGTGGCGCAGAGCACGATCGCGCTGCAATCAAGGTCCACGATATTGGCCTGAGAATTGTCAAAAACGACATTGGCGAAATAGGATATGAGGTAATTTTGGGTGGTGGCTTGGGGCGCACACCGATGATAGGTCATGTGGTGCGTGAGTTCTTGCCAAAGAATGATATTCTACCCTATTGCGAAGCAATTATGCGAGTTTACAACTCTTTTGGACGACGCGACAATAAATACAAGGCCAGGGTCAAGATTTTGGTTCACGAAACTGGCTTGGAACAAATACGTGCAATGGTTGAAGCAGAATTTAATTCGTTAGACAAAGCCAGCATAGCGCATGATCCAAAAGAGCTTGAACGCATTGCAGCGCAGTTTGCCAACCCAGTTTATGATCGCTTTGCTGCTAAATTCAATGACCTGCAGACTCAAATGGATGCAGATCCTGAGTTCCATCTGTTTGCAAACACAAACATTGCAAGCCACAAAGCACAAGGCTACAGCATAATTACAGTGTCATTGAAACCCATTGGGGGATCACCAGGTGATGCGAGCGCAGCTCAGATGCGTGTATTGTCTGATGTTGCTGATCAGTACAGCCACAGTGAGCTGCGTATAAGCCATGAGCAGAATATTATACTACCCCATGTAAGAACGAGCGATTTATACAGTGTCTGGCAAGCGCTCAAAGCTGCTGGTTTGGCAACAGCCAATGCTGGCTTGATTACTGATATAATAGCCTGTCCTGGCATGGATTATTGTTCGCTAGCAACGGCAAGGTCCATCCCTATTGCGCAGGCCATTGCCAAGCGCTTTGAAAGTGCGGCTGAACAACATGATATTGGAAAGTTGGGCATTAAAATTTCTGGATGTATTAATGCCTGCGGGCATCATCACATAGGCGCAATCGGGATTTTGGGACTGGAAAAATCCGGCATTGAGTCTTACCAGATTACCATAGGTGGTGATCCAACTCTCACAACAGCCATTGGGGAGCGCCTTGGCCCTGGATTTGCAGCAGATGACGTTCCAGACGCAATAGCTAAGATTGTTGATGTATACAAATCCACCCGTACTGACGGGGAAGCTTTTATGGAAACTTACCGCCGAATTGGTACAAGCCCGTTCAAGGAGGCGCTTTATGCCGCTCATTAATGATACAGGCTTCATAGCTGACAGTTGGGTGCGCGTTAGTGAAGAAAGCACCTTGTTTGCAGAACAAATCATTATACCCTTTGCACAGTTTGAAGAAGCTGCCGCAGCCAACATAAAAAAAATCGGCGTACACGTTGCCAACACTGTCAAACCAACGGAGCTTGTCCAATATTTTGCTAAGCTTGACCTTATTTCAATCGACTTTCCAAACTTTGCGGATGGTCGGGGTTTAAGCATTGCACGCAGCATTCGCAAAGCTGGGTTTATAGGTGAGTTGCGAGCTTTTGGGCCATTGATTGCGGATCAGTATGCCTATGCGCGATCCTGCGGTTTTGATACAATTGAAGTTCCAGAAGAGCTGGCAGCTCGTCAGCCAGAGGGCCAATGGAAGGATGCAGGTAAAAGCCTGTCACTCTCTTATCAGCGTGGATATATGCATGGGAAAAACATTTTGAACCAGCGCAGCATACATGAAGCTGCTTCTAGAACTGGAGCGGTTTGATTTATGCAGCACCTATTGGATCAGCTTAACCAGAAAGCGGCCCAGCTCTCCCTTGTGGAGCGCATGCGAATAATTGCTAACACAGCAGAGCGCGTGGTATTTACAACAAGTTTTGGCATTGAGGACCAAACCATAACGCATGCAATTTATGCTGCAACCGTGCATAATATTGCGCTTCTGACACTTGATACTGGTAGACTTTTTCCTGAAACCTATGATGTTTGGGCAGCAACTGAAAAAAAATATGGTGTCAAAATAACAGCTTTCAACCCTAAAGGAGAAGCTGTTGAAACATACATTGCCCAGAACAGTATAAACGAGTTTTACAATTCGGTTGAAGCGCGCCAAGCATGCTGCACAATTCGTAAAGTTGAGCCTCTTGCAAGAGCTTTGACTGGGGCAGATATATGGGTGACGGGCCTGCGCAGCGATCAATCTCATGCACGTACAACAGCACAGTTTGCTGAATTTGATAGCAACCGTAAACTTAAAAAAATGAATCCCCTTTTTGATTGGTCGCGTGAAAAAGTTGCAGCATACATTACGGAAAATAGTGTTCCAGTAAATAGTATGCACGCTAAAGGCTTTGTATCCATAGGTTGCGCACCCTGTACCAGAGCGATAAATCCAGGTGAGCCTGAGCGTGCAGGTCGCTGGTGGTGGGAAACTGAAACAGCAAAAGAATGCGGACTGCATGTCAATGCCGAGGGTAAATTAGTGCAGAATGTAAAAACAACACTGGCTCACGAAGAGGTCTTTGGATGATCAGCAAGCTTTCCTATCTTGATCATCTTGAAGCTGAAAGCATCCACATTTTTCGTGAGATTGCATCAGAAGCAAGTAATCCTGTATTTTTATATTCCATTGGCAAGGATTCGGCTGTCATGCTGCATCTTGCCATGAAGGCATTTTACCCCTCCAAACCACCTTTTCCGCTTTTACACGTAGATACAACGTGGAAATTCAAGGAGATGATCCTCTTTCGTGATAATCTTGCAAAAGAGCTTGGGCTTGAACTTCTGATTCATACAAATCAAGAGGGTGTTGCCCAAAACATCAATCCATTCACACATGGCTCACGTCTCCACACTGACATTATGAAAACAGAAGCGCTGAAACAGGCCCTGGACAAGTACGGATTTGATGCTGCTTTTGGCGGTGCACGGCGCGACGAGGAAAAATCCCGTGCCAAAGAACGTGTTTTATCCTTTCGTACCAAAGAACATCGGTGGGATCCAAAAAATCAGCGCCCTGAATTTTGGCGGCTATATAACACCCGTAAAGCCCCAGGTGAAAGCTTCCGCGTCTTTCCAATCTCAAACTGGACCGAGCGAGATGTATGGGATTACATTGAGCGCGAAGACATTCCTGTTGTACCACTGTACTTTGCAAAAAAACGCCCAGTTGTTGAGCGTGATGGCGCGCTGATCATGGTTGACGACGAGCGCATGCCGCTTATGCCAAATGAAGAGCCACAAATGCGGTCTGTCCGCTTTCGTACACTTGGCTGCTATCCATTAACAGGCGCCGTGGAAAGTGAAGCCAGCACCCTGTCAGAAATTATTACTGAAATGCGTGAAAGCCATAGTTCCGAGCGTCAAGGCCGCATGATTGATAAAGATGGTGCAGGATCAATGGAACAGAAGAAACAAGAAGGGTATTTTTAGTGTTGACCCAGACCACCCTTGAAAACCTAGTTTCTGTGGAAAATGCATCCTCCCCCCATCCAAAATTTAAAACGCTCCTACGTTTTATAACTTGCGGATCCGTGGATGATGGCAAATCTACACTTATTGGCCGTATGTTATATGATGCAAAACTCATAGCTGATGACCAGCTTGAAACGCTTGAGACAGAGTCAAAGAAACACGGTACTGATGCGGGTCAACTGGACTTTTCGCTGCTTGTTGATGGCCTTGCAGCAGAGCGAGAACAGGGCATTACAATTGATGTTGCCTATCGCTATTTCAGCACGTTGAATCGCAGTTTTATTGTTGCAGACACCCCAGGTCATGAGCAGTATACGCGCAATATGGCAACGGGAGCATCTACTGCGGATTTAGCTGTCCTGCTGATTGATGCCCGTAAAGGTCTGCTTACACAAACCCGCCGCCATAGTTTGATTGTATCCATGCTTGGTGTAAAACACGTTGTGCTTGCTGTTAATAAAATGGACTTGGTGGATTTTTCTCCGTTTATTTTTAATGCCATTGAGGCAGAATTTCGTAGCTTCTCGGAAAATCTTGGCTTTACATCAATTACCTGCATCCCAGTTTCAGCACGAGGCGGTGATAACATTGTTGATCCAAGTGCAAATACAACTTGGTACAAAGGCAAACCCCTTCTTGAATATCTTGAAAATATCGACACCTCCGCACCTGTAAATGCAACGGGATTCAGGCTACCCGTGCAGTGGGTTAATCGCCCCAACCTTGATTTTCGCGGTTTTTCTGGCTTTATCGCAGGCGGCAGCGTTAAAGTTGGAGATCGCATAAAAGTACAGCCAAGCGGTGTTGAAAGTACAGTTAAAAGCATAGTTACTTACAATGACGAGCTTGAAGAGGCTTGTGCGGGCCAATCCATAACACTGACTCTTAATTCTGAGATCGATATTTCGCGTGGTGATGTTATTACCAGCATTGAGCAGCCGCCCGTTATTTCAAGCGCCTTGAAAGCGCGGCTTTTATGGCTTTCAAACCAGTCATTATCAGCTGGTCGTGTCTACATGCTCAAAATAGGCGCACGCACAGTACTGGCAACAATTTCAGAGCCAGAATCTGCAATAGATATCAATTCTGGTGCAAGCCATCCGCAGCCATCACTTGCACTTAACGAAATTGGCCTGGCGCGCGTGAGTTTAGATCGCGCGATAGCTTTTGATCTGTACAAAGACAACCGTGAAACAGGTGGTTTTATCCTGATTGATCGCATTTCCAACGACACAGTTGCTGTTGGTTTAATTGAGGCAACAGCTTCATTGTCTGATTCAAAGCAAGGTTCTGGCTATCCCAATGACGGGGCAAGTTTAGGAAGTCTTGAAGGTATAGATGCTCCACAAGGCGGCCTTGCAGCTTTGATTACAGAGCCTAAAGACAAGCCATGGCGCAGCTTAGCTAAAGCCATATCATGGCGTATAACAGGCAGCGTTGATACATTTGTTATTGCTTATTTATTCAGTGGCAACGTAAAACTTGCTGCCTCAATCGGTGCAACTGAGGTGCTAACCAAAATCATCCTCTATTATTTCCATGAACGCATTTGGGGGCGTTTAAAGGCTGGCGTGAAATAGAATTAATTCGATTTACCCAGGATTTAAACTGATAAGCTATCATGTGGGTCAAGTGTGTTTAAAATAAAGGATTAAAAATGAGCGAACCTATTCAAACACCTGCTGCAACAAAAAAAACACCATCCGGTTTTCTGGAGAAATACATAGAAAAGTTTATTTTTTTTAGCCGTTGGTTACTCTCCCCTTTTTACGTTGGCTTGGTTTTTGTCCTTTTATTGCTCTTTGTTAAATTTGCTCAGGAACTGGTTCATCTATTTGCAATTGTCATCAGCGCCAAAGAAAGCGATGTCATCATTGGTGTCTTGTCACTCATAGATCTTACATTTTCGGCTTCACTTGTCGTGATTGTCATTTTCTCAGGCTATGAAAATTTTGTCTCAAAAATCGATGGTGTAGACCACAAATCATGGCCAGACTGGATGTCAAAAATTGATTTTACTGGTCTCAAAATGAAGTTGATTTCATCTATCGTTGCTATTTCGGGAATTCAGCTTTTAAAAGTTTTTATGAATATTGGCAGCGTAAGCGATCGAGAGTTAATGTGGTCAACAATAGTTCATGTTGCTTTTGTGATCACGGGCGTAATGTTGGCATTAATGGACCGTTTGTCAGAAAATAAAGCTGGTGAAGGTCATTGACTACTCAAAATCCTATCTAGTTCCCTTTTGAAATATGTGCCAGGCTTTAAATTGTCTGCACTGAATTGGCCTTTTATAGTGCTAATAACCGTTGCTGGTATGCCTATGTCAGAGGTGCCTGTTATTTTCCAATAATTTTTACCGTTTTCTCCACTTCGTACAAATGTTGCAATGAAACTACTTCCATATATTTTTGCTACATATGGCTCGTATTTCATAGTTGGCTTTGGAAATTTGTCTCTTTGAGCTTTTATTTTGCTCTCCAGATCACGCTTTGCATATGAACCTGGGCCAAAATCTTTTAACACAAACTGTCTTTTTAATTCTGCATATGTTGTTGCGCTCAACCCATCTCCAGTTGTCAGGCTCATCTGCCATTTGGTATTGCCTTTGGCATCAACCTCACCAGGTATTGCACTTATATTTCCACCTGAAAATTTTGCACTTAAACTACGGTAGCCCATTAAACTTAAAGGCCTTGCAGAAGGTGCAGCACTTATCTCCGTCATAGAGGCTAAAACCTCAGATCTTTTTGTCTTGATGTTGAATAAGCTGGTCATAACCTGTTTACGGACAACAGATTCTTTTGATAAAAAACTGTTTTCTGTAAAAGGAAGCTGACCAAAATTGGTTCTTGCTGCTTTAGCATCACCAAGAACAGTTGCAGCAACCATACGACCCAGTAAAGATTCTGTTTTATTTCTACCAACATAATTAAGCTCTCGTATCCATTCCTGTTTGAGTGCTTTTGGATTGGCAAGCTTTTGCCGGCAGGCTTCATCCACGACATCAGAAATCATACGAGATATATTTCCCACATTAAAGATGCCTGTATCGTACATTCCTCCTAAAACTGCAGGTATGCCGGCTCCTGGCATGTAAGCCCCAATTTTCACCAATTCCAGTATTTTTGCTCTGTATGCCGCTTTTTTCTCCTCATTCAATTGATGAAGATCATATAAAAAAAACCCACCCGCTATCGCCCAACCTACAGGTCCCGAAAGCGCTCTAAGAAGCATAGCGGGCCCCAAAGCTGTCTGTCGAATAAGTATGCCACGAGCTGCATATTCAAGAATCATTTTTTCGGTATATTTAGGTGCAAGTTTTTCAAGTCCAACACTTAAAAGCTTTACAGTTCCTGATGCTTGAAGACCTGCTGATCCAGAATGTGCAACTATTTTAATGGGGGTGTGAAAAACTTTAGGAATATTTCTCCGAGCAACTTTTAAACCGTCAGGAGACAAACTTAGATTCAAACGATCTACAAGATGAAAATTGGCTTTAGCACCATTTTTTCTTGGTGCTGCGAACAAGCGACCAAATTCCCAAAAAGGTCCAACCATAACCCAGCCAACAGTAGCCTTCAAACTAACCAGGAACGAAAAACCACTGATTGATGGATCCTGTGTTGGTTTTTGATTTTTTCCTTTGGCTTTGTCGTTCACATTTTTAATGTTTGGACCATGACAAGATACAGCAACTTGCCAACCCGTTCCTGGTACAGTAACTGACTTCATGGTCTTTTGAAAAAAAAGCGATCCTGTACTTAATTTTTGAATGAATTGAGCTGACCATGCCTCTTTTGGTTGTTCTAAACCTAAAAAATTTTTAGTGTCAATGAGAGGTGCACTTGTCGAAAATGAAGGGCCAATTCCTCCTAGAATGAGTTCAGTATCTAGAACATCTCCCAAACGACCCTTAGATCGATATTTAATGACAGGAACCTCAAGACCTGAGCTAGAAGCACCGATAAGTGCAGACTCATTAGCAATTGTAACATTATTGGCGGACTGAAAACTAATGCGGATATTGCTGATATCTTTTTCGCCCCATGTCCACGAACTTGCATAGGTTGTGATCTGCGCTTCAGCCTCAGTTTTTGTTTTTTGTATCAAAGAAGGATTTTTTGATTTTAGTGCTTCTTGATACCGTTTCAGACTTATTACTAAATTGTATAGGAAGGGACTTGTCATTGCATTGCGATAGTCAGCCTCAACTTTATTTTTTGAATCAATAGTCCCAGTCTGACCTGCTTGGGATAACTTGACTTCTTTTTCAGTCTTATTTTGCTGTGCACGTTTTTGTGTTGATTTGTCTTGAAGGGCTATAAGCTGACTTTGTCCAAATGCTACAAATGTATTTGGAGCAGTATTTTGAAATGTTGATACCTCATTTATTCTTGTCATTGGCAATACCAAATGCTTATTTTTACACCAAGATTATTATAATTGCACCTAGACAGGATTTATGCCATAACAACATAACATAGCTGCTATGCAATAGCATCATAAATCTCAAAGTTTTGAAATTTTTCTGTTGAATAATGGCAAAGTGTCATGAAAAGTTCATATTTAAATTTCATGTTGTAAATATGATAACCTTTAAATGTTTTAATAGTAAAGATCAGTTATGCCATTTCCCATCAAGCAAAATGGATTATTAAGCGCGCAGCGCTCTGCTGATGGCAAATTGGATACTAAAATTTACAATAAAAATTCTTTCTCAAACTTTGTCAAAAAACAACAAGAGCCCGTAAAACAGGTGATTCCAAAAAGTACGCCACAAACCTTAAGCCAAAAATGCATATTTTTTGCTGAGCTCAAAGAGGATTCTTGGGGAAGCAGCGGGGGCGAAGGAACAGCACCTGTTTCATCGTCAACAGATTTCAGTGTAGATTCGATTTTTACGGGTACAGGCAAGATCGACCTGACATTTAAAGTTGAGCTTTCTGATTGGAAATATAAAGTGATGCGTATTTCCAAAGGAAGCATTCGGGATAATCAAACCACTACACGTAAAATTCAGTATGGGTATGATTATGAGCCATCTCTGCGAGAACATGGTGAAAGACTTGGAACTTATAATCCAACAAAATATCCAAAGTTAAACGGCAAGATGACATGTACAACATTCAGCAAGGATGGTAAAAAAATAATACAGCAAGGCAAACAGGTGAGCAGAGATAAAATCAATGTACCTATGCAAAAAGTCAAAATATGCCTGCCTTTCACTAATATTTGTCATGTAAGTGAAGTCGAAATTGACCCTGACTAGGTTCATGCATTTTGCAAAAAACTTTCAAGCACCATTTTACGACCGGCTTTTTCAAAATCAACAGTCAGTTTATTTCCATCTATGACCGCAACCAACCCATAACCAAATTTGGTGTGAAAAATACGTGCACCCATATCAAAGCGTGATGTGCCTGTGCTGGAATTTGCAAGCACTTCACCCTCAATCATCACAGAGTGTTTGGCTGGCTTTGGAGAGCTGTTTACCTGTGAAGAATTTTGCTGACCCCGCTGCCATCCAGGGGTATTGTAGCTGGAGTTACCAAATGGCTGAACAGTATCAAATCGGCTGTTACCGCCCCGTTGATTATAGCCTCCAAAATTTGAACCAGCCCCTTCATTCACCAGAACATTGGCTTCTGGCAACTCATCAATAAAACGACTGGGAATCGTTGCATTCCACATGCCATGGATGCGTCTGTTAGACGCAAAAAACAGATTTGCTTTGCGCTTGGCACGTGTCAACCCAACATAGGCAAGCCTGCGCTCTTCTTCGAGACCAGCACGCCCTTGTTCATCCAAAGCGCGTGGGTGCGGAAAGAGTCCTTCCTCCCAACCTGGCAGAAAAACAGTCTCAAATTCTAGCCCTTTGGCGCCATGCAGCGTCATGATTGTTACACGGTCTTCAGTTTCTCCAGACGCCGTCTCCATGACAAGTGAGATATGCTCCAGAAAACCCTGTAGATTTTCAAAATCCTGCATGGACCGAATAAGCTCTTTCAGGTTTTCAAGTCGCCCCGCCGCATCAGCTGAACGATCAGCTTTCCACATGGCAATATAGCCACTTTCCTCCAGAATAGTTTCACACAGCTCCGTGTGGGATATTTTCCCAAGCTGTGCAGCCCAGCGATCAAAGCAGCCAATCAGGTCTTTCAAAGTAGTGCGGGGTTTAGGCTTTAGCTCTTCCGTCTCTACAATAAAACGTACAGCCTGTATCATTGGAATGCCATTGGCCCTGGCATAAGTGTGGATTACACTTAGAGTTGCATCTCCCAACCCACGTTTTGGTGTATTGACAATACGTTCGAAGGCCAAGTCATCCGCTGGCTGGCACACACATCTAAAATAGGCGAGCGCATCGCGAATTTCTAGGCGTTCATAAAAGCGTGGGCCCCCGATGACCCTATACGGAATACCCGTTGTTACAAAACGTTCTTCAAATTCTCGCATTTGAAACGAGGCCCGCACCAATATGGCAATTTCATTCAATTGATGCTTTTTATGCTGCAGAACCTCAATTTCATCTGCAACCAAACGCGCTTCCTCTTCAGAGTCCCAGCACCCGGATACGCTGACCTGTTCACCCATATTGCCGTCTGTAAAAAGGGTTTTCCCCAGCCGGCCCTCATTATTTTTGATTATATGCGCTGCAGACGCTAGGATATGCCCCGTAGAGCGATAATTACGCTCCAGTTTAACAACCTTTGCGCCTGGAAAATCATGTTCAAAGCGCAAGATATTATCAACATCAGCCCCCCGCCAGCCATAAATGCTTTGGTCATCATCACCAACACAGCATACATTGCGCCGCCCTTGCGCTAGTAGCCGCAGCCATAGATACTGCGCCACATTGGTATCTTGATACTCATCCACGAGAATATACTTGAACCTGTCCTGATAGGATTTAAGCACATCTGGGTGCTCTTGAAACAGGCGTATGCACTCCATTAAAAGATCACCAAAATCACAGGCATTGAGAGTCTTGAGCCTGTTTTGATACAAGCGGTACAATGCGCCTCCTCTGCCCCCAGCATACCCTGTAGCCTCTGCCGCAGGCACTTTATCTGGTGAAAGCCCACGATTTTTCCACCCGTCAATCAAAAAGGCAAGCTGGCGGGCAGGCCAACGTTTTTCATCAATATTTTCAGCACGTATCACCTGTTTCATAAGGCGAATCTGGTCATCCGTATCAAGGATGGTAAAATCAGATTTAAGCCCAACCAGCTCGGCATGACGGCGCAGCAGCTTAGTAGAAATGGAATGGAACGTGCCAAGCCATTGCATCCCCTCCGCCATTTCACCAATGTAGAGCGCTATGCGGTGCTTCATCTCGCGTGAAGCTTTATTCGTAAATGTAACTGATAGAATTTCCTGATTTCTGGCCCGCTTTGTTGCAATAATATGCGCTATGCGGGTAGTAAGCACCCGCGTTTTGCCAGTTCCTGCACCTGCCAAAACGAGCACAGGACCATCCAACGCCTCTACAGCTTCCAGCTGTTCAGGATTGAGGCCTTGCAGGTAACGATGCGGTGAAGCATTTGCTGCGGCTCTAGCTGAAATGCTGCCAACAATAGGTGATGGGGCGCTGAATGATTTATATGGCTCGTTCATAAGGGGTTCCGTGTAACAGCTCATCTAGACCGCTGCAAATTGTACGAATAATTACGCATTATTGGCCGAACTCAAAGAAAACAAAACCTTCAAGGCTTCGTCACTGTAAAGTTAATTGCACCATACAACAAGAACAAATAAGGGGCAAATTCGCAATTTGGATTTTACTCAAAACCATAAACAGCCTTACAATGTAAATATTGTAATGATTTCATAAATTTAGATCACAATATTGAATAAATACATCACAAATTTGTGTAACAAACGTGTTTAGACAAACAAACTACTTTAGGTTTAATATTCAGTATCGGGTAGACGTAATTTAGTATAGTTTACTATATTAAAGATATTTTACTGGATAAATTATTTTGTTATTATATTTATTAGGAGTAGTTCACATGAAAAAACTATTTATACCAGCATTTGCTGTTGCTATGGGTCTTTTTTCTTCAGCACCAATTTATGCACAAGATGGCGATGGACAAAGTGTAAGGTATGTAAAACAGGAAATGTATGGCGCGATGCTCAATGGAAAGATGGTTGAGGTTAGCGTCATGACTATGAAAGATGGAAAAGTAATGGCAATGCTACCATTTACTGATTTACAAAAATTGATAAATGTTCAGTTGGACAAAATGGGTAACAGATAATTCTAATAAAACGTGACTGTTTTAAATTTAAACCCTTAAGACAGTCACTATCAATTTTATACAATGGCCCAATATTTCCACCCATAGATCACAGTTACAATACACCCCACGCTGATCACTATTTTACGCACAGCCAGTGCCGAAATAACACCAAGCAGTCTTGCACCTAGAAATCCGCCGCACATTGCGCCACTCAACATAACAAAAGTTTCTGGCCATGAAACTATACCTTTAGCCACAAAAACAACTAATGTTGCTGCGCTTACACAACTGGAAAGAAGGTTTTTCAATGCATTGATCTGGCGGTGATCTGAATTTTGCAGCAAGCTTAAAACTGCTAGAAGCATTATGCCCTGGCCTGCACCAAAATATCCGCCATAGATGGTAGTTGCAAAAAGCAGCAGCGCATTCGTGCGTGAAGCATGTTCGTTTTTAAAATTATATCTTATAAATGCCTGGACCTGATTTGAGAATGCATAAAGTAAAGTTGCTAACCCAATGAGAGCGGGTACAAACAGTGTAAATATATGCTGCGATGTAAACAGCAGCAAAACAGCGCCTACAATACCGCCTAAAGTTGCAATTAAAATTTGTATACCAAATTCTCGAGACCAGCTTGGTAGGTTTGCCCTATCCGTTATTGCTGCAATCAACTGTCCAGGTGTAACAGCCACAGCATTGGATGCATTGGCAATTAAAGGCGGCAGCCCAACAACAAGCATAGTCGGAAATGTTATGATTGTAGCCCCACCAGCCAAAGCGTTGGCTATGCCGCCCGCAAGCCCAGCGCTAAACAATAAAGCAAAATCAATAAACTGCATAATACGCCTTTGCAGCTTATTAGCTGCAGCTCATAAACATTATTAAAGGAACAATTGATGCCCATTTAAGGTTATACATTGGCAACCGTCTTGTATCTACACTACTTAACGAAGGAAATTACCATGTTCAGAACATCAATTATAGTTCTTGCCTGCGCAACTGCTTTTGCATTCGCAGTACCAGCATCTGCTCAAATGAGTGATGAAAACACAATGGGCAATCAGACAAAAACCATGCCTATGAAGAAAAAAATGAAACATAAAATGTATCGTAAACATTCAATGAAAAAAAGTAAAAAAATGAGCAATGGTCAAATGATGCAGAAAGATTCGATGCGCGGCGCTTCAAGATCACAAATTATGAATGAGCCGTTGGAAAAAACAAATAACGTTGATTAACACTAAAAATCCCGACAAGTGCATAACTTGTCGGGATTTGTACTTTTTGAATCAATTCAAACGCTTTAATTTAGTTCTTTGCCTTATTGACCAGTGCCTTTTCGCTGATCCATGGCATCATGGAGCGTAATTTTGCCCCCACATGCTCAATCTGATGATCTGCATTAAGTGCACGAACAGCCTTGAATGAAGTCTGGCGGACTTTGTTTTCCAGCATCCAGTCACGTGTAAATTTACCTGTTTGAATATCAGTCAACACGCGCTTCATTTCAGCTTTGGTCTCGGACGTGACAATGCGCGGGCCAGTAACGTAGGCACCATACTCTGCCGTATTTGAAATTGAGTAGTTCATGTTGGCAATACCGCCTTCATAGATCAAATCAACAATCAGCTTCACTTCGTGCAAACATTCAAAATAGGCCATTTCTGGCGCATAACCAGCTTCAACCAATGTTTCAAAACCTGCCTTGATAAGCTCAACCAGACCACCACAAAGCACTGCCTGTTCGCCAAACAAATCTGTCTCGCACTCTTCTTTGAACGAGGTTTCTATTATGCCTGCACGTCCACCACCATTGGCTGACGCATAAGACAGGCCAAGTTCATGTGCTTTGCCTGTTGCATTTTTATGAATGGCAATCAAAGTTGGAACACCGCCGCCGCGCTGATACTCAGAGCGCACAGTATGTCCTGGGCCTTTGGGTGCAACCATAAGCACATCGAGGTCTTTACGCGGCTCAATCAAATTGAAATGTACGTTTAACCCATGTGCAAACAAAAGTGCAGCACCCTGCTTCATGTTTGCTTCAAGTTCATTGTAATATATATCTGCCTGTAATTCGTCTGGTGTCAGCATCATCATGACATCTGAAACTTTAGCGGCTTCAGATGGTGTCATCACTTTAAAACCAGCATCTTCTGCTTTTTTTGCAGTAAGCGACCCAGCCTTGAGGGCAATGACGATATCCTGAACGCCGGAATCTTTTAGATTCAAAGCATGTGCATGACCCTGGCTGCCATAGCCTATAATGCAGACTTTTTTGCCTTTGATTAAATTTATATCTGCATCACGATCGTAATAAACGCGCATAATAAAACATCCTTAACTTGTTAAACACCTAGAGCTTGCTTGTTTACTAAGCGAGGCTTTGCTTCCCGTCAAAAGACTTTTTGCAAAAAATACGTATTATGCTCTTTAATAAACACATGATTCTAATTTTGGAGAGTTCAAAGTGCAGAAATATTCTAACTCATTCATCCTTGTAGCCGCATTGGGTCTTGCCTCCTGCAACACTCAGCAACCTCAGCAGCAGATTGCAGTTCAGGAGCCAGCGGCACGAGCGCGCCTTGTATCGGATCCAAATTTTAAACTGCCAGAGGGAACAGGCTGTGGCGGAACGGTAAACCGTTTTCGTGCAATTATTGATAATGATCTTGAAACTGGACATACAACCAAAAGCACACATTTTCAAATGTCAGCCGAGATAGACCGTGCCTCTAGCATATGTGCAAATGGTAATGATGGAGCAGCACGCAGCATGATTTCAGGCACAAGGGCAAAATTTGGTTACCCTGCTGGCTAGTATCTTGCAAAATTATTCCCATATTTGTCTTGGAACACTACACTAGGAGACACATATGTTTTTTACAAAAGCAAAACCAGACACGGTTGTATCCCTCCTGGACGCACTTCCAGGAAGATCTCAACCCCTTTCAACTGCCAGAACGCATTTTGTCTTCAACCGCCCGCTGAAAGGCCCTTATCCTGATGAAATGGAGGAGGCGATATTTGGAGCTGGCTGTTTTTGGGGTGCAGAGCGCAAATTTTGGCAAATTCCTCAGGGCATTTACATTACAGCTGTAGGCTACGCAGGTGGTACAACACCTAACCCAACATATGAAGAGGTTTGTAGTTGTGAAACTGGCCATAATGAGGTTGTATTGGTAGTGTTTAATTCAAATGAGATAAACTACCAAACCCTCCTTAAAACCTTTTTTGAAGCCCATAATCCAACACAGGGCATGAGACAGGGAAACGATAGAGGAACGCAGTATCGTTCAGGAATTTACACAAGAAACGCAGAACAGGATATGTTAGCGCATAAATCACGTGAAGCATACGCAAAGGCTCTGTCCGAAAAGGGGTTTCCTTCTGTAACAACCGAAATTAAACCTTTGGACAATTTCTATTTTGCAGAAGACTACCATCAGCAATATCTTGCAAAGAACCCAAATGGCTATTGCGGCATAGGGGGGACAGGTGTGAGTTGTGCCCTTTAGAAAGTTTTATCTTTCTTTCATTGCTTCTGATGTCACCTTTGAAATAGGCGATAGCAGATAGCTGATAACACTTCGGCTGTCAGTCTTGATTTCTGCTGTTACAGTCATACCAGGTGTAAGAGGGACAACAACATTATCGATTTTCATGGCTTTTTCGTAAAGTTCCAAAGTTACAGGAAATACGAAATTCTGCTGTAGACCAGCCCCTCCTCCTGTCCCGCCAACGTTTGCAAGCGCTGTAGAATTTGCCTGAGAACGTCGTGCATCCTGTTCATCAATAGCGTCTTTTGCAATGCGTATAACTTTACCATTTAATGTGCCAAACCGTGTAAAGGGAAACGCGTCCACTTTAATGGCAGCCTCTTGTCCAATCTTTATGAAACCAATATCAAGATTGCTTATAAAAATTTCAACTTGGAGCCTGTCCCCATCTGGAATAATAACCATGAGCTGCTGTCCTGTAGTCACTACTTGACCCATGGTCGTAAGTGCAAGCTGCTGTACAGTCCCATCAATGGGTGCTTTTAAACTTGTACGTCCAAACTTTGATCGTGCCTTGTTTAGCTGCTGTTCTGTTTCATCTGCTTTGCGCGCAGCCTCGGATAGTTTACCCTGATTATCTGCCACAAACTGTGATATTATTTTGCGCTTTTGGCTTGAAAGTTCTTCCAAAGCCGCTTGTGTTTCCAGCAGCTGGCCTTGGTCTGATGCCAGTGCACTTTGTGATTTCTCCAAAGCTTCCCGTGCATCAAACAGGTTTATTTTTGTACCAACTGAAAGTTTAATCGATTCTTCGCGCACATTTACCCGCTCGAACATTGTCTTTATCAGCTTGTTCTGAAACCCAATACTCAAGTTTAGGCGTTCACGGGTAGCTTGTTTTTGCAGCATTTGCTTGCCAATATTTTGCAAACTTTCACTTAAATGCGATATATCAGCAGATAGAACGGCCATTTCCCGATTTTTTAAACCCTGTGATATATTCTCAGGCCAGGTTATATCTGGTTCAGGGTTTAGGCCCATATCCGGTATTCCGGTTGTCACATTGTCTGGAATATTGCGCGCAGTTTTGATGGCTACCAGCCGCCGTGCCATTTCTGCACGGCTCGCCTCAAGCCCTTCAGAAGCCGTTTTTTCATCTGCAGCCGCTTCAGCTGCGTCAAATTCCACCAATAATTGCCCAGCGCTGACTTTTGAGCCATTTTCTACATGAATGCGCACCACTTTACCAGAATCAAGTGGCTGAATGACTTTAGAACGAGAACTGGTTTCGATCTTGCCAAGGGCAACCGCATGAATATCAAGCCGTCCAATAAATGACCACAGTAAACCAAATAGTATAAACGCACAAAGTGTTAGCATAAGAGCCACTGGCATGGGTGCAGGCGGCGTTTCCAGAATTTCCATTGCAGCTGGCAGAAACTCACGGTCCCGCGCACTCATCTCAGGCTTTTTTGTAAAGATCTGCCCTTTAGCGGGGGGTTGCACAGTCTCGTTCATTTTCTATAACCGTATGTTTGTTAGGTCTTCTAAAAGCCTGTTGGTGTGAAGCGAAAATGTTTATATTCTGAGCAATCAAGCGAGGCGTAGTTTCGAATACTTGAGCACCATAGCGCAAAAAACTGTAACGCAAAAACGTAAGCATTTGCGGCTCAGCATAAAGAGTCTTCACTCTCGAGATTGATCGTTCTGCAACGACCACAGATACGCATATAATCCACCCTCACGTTTTAGTAAGTCTGCATGAGAGCCCTGCTCCACAATTTGTCCCTGATGCATCCCTACAATACGGTTGCACGGGCGCACAGCGGCGAGCCTGTGTGCGATAATGATTACTGTGCGACCAGCAACAATTGCTTTCATATTGTTCTGGATGATACGTTCGCTCTCGTAGTCAAGCGCGGATGTAGCCTCATCTAAAATTAAAATGCGTGGATTGGTAGCAAGTGCACGGGCTATGGCAATGCGTTGACGTTGGCCGCCAGAAAGGTTTGCTCCCCGCTCCTCAATGACTGTGTCATAACCTTGTGGCAATTTTGAAATAAATTCATCAGCACCCGAAAGCTTGGCTACAGTCATCACTAGATTCCGAGGCATGGCCGGGTTGCCAAGTGCAATATTTTCATGAATTGTACGATTAAACAGCAGATTTTCCTGTAGAACCACACCAATCTGGCGGCGTAGCCAGCTAGGATCAAGCTGGGCAATATCCACCCCATCAAGAAGTATTTGTCCTTGTTCTGGCGAATAAAGCCTTTGAACCAGTTTTGTAAGAGTTGATTTTCCAGAGCCAGATGCCCCGACAATACCAATCACCTCACCAGGATCAATTGTCAGATTAATGCCTTTAAGCACGTCTGGAGAACCATGTTTATAACGAAAATTCACTCCCCGTAGCTCAATAGCGCCTTGGGGTGGCGGCAATGTTGGCAGGTTTTGTGGCACATTTTCAGGGGGGAAATTCAGAATATCACCCAGACGATCAACAGAGATCTGCACCTGCTGGAAATCCTGCCAAAGTTGTGAGAGCCGCAAAATAGGCTGTACCACCTGCCCGGAAATCATGTTGAATGCGATCAGTTCACCAATGGTGAGCGACCCTTCAATAACTGATTGCGCCCCAATGAACAAAATAAGCGCAGTGGTGATTTTGCTTACAAGCTGAATGAGGTTTTGCCCCAATGTGCCAAGCATGGTTGAATCAAATGAAGTGCGCACATAAGCAGCAAGTTTTTCCTCCCACTGCGCCTGCATCATAGGCTCAACACTTGCAGCTTTGAGGGTCTGCGCACCTATAATGGATTCTACCAGAAACTGTTGACTTTGCGCCCCACGATTGAACTTCTCATTGATCTGCTCACGCAAAATCGGGCGAATAAGCGCAGCGATTAAAATATAAACAGGAATGGATGCCAGCACAATTAGCGTAAGCTTGGGCGAATAGATAAACAGAACACCAATGAAAATAATTGTAAAGACCAGATCAAGCAGCGACGTCAGCCCTTGACCTGTCAAAAAGTTTCTGACCGTTTCAAGCTCGCGCACACGAGCCACAGTTTGACCCGCAGGCCGCGTCTCAAAATAGGATAGGGGCAGCCTAAATAAATGGTTGAACAACCTGCGACCAAGCTCAACATCCATACGATTTGTTGTGTGGTTAAGCGTGTAAGAGCGCAAATAGTGCAGTAATGTCTCGAAAACACCAATAGCCACTAAGCCAATTGCAAGCACAATCAACGTGGACATACCCTTATGCACCAACACCTTGTCAATCACGAGCTGAAAAAACAGTGGTGTGATAAGCGCAAGAAGCTGGACAAAAAATGAAGCTGCTACAACCTGATACAAGGCTTTGCGATAGCGATAAATAGATGGCAAAAACCATGCAAAACCGAATGTTTTGGGATCAAAACCCGCACCGCCCAATCGACGTGTGATTAGCAGGATTTCGTCATCAATGAGAGCATGGGCTTCGCTTAGACTATGCTCTCCAGCAGTTTTACTGGCAATATCAACAATGCGCCTTATATCAGCTTGTGGCCCATCGCCTAGTACACCATATCCACCAGATTTTAACTTTACAATTGCAGGTAAAGGGAGTGTTGCTAACCGTTTTTCACTCGGCTCTGATATAATCCGTGCCTTCAACCCCAATATATTGCATGCTCGCACCAAATCTTCCGCTTGAGATACACGACCAGATATTGCAAGCTGGTGACTGATCTGCATAGGATCAGCTGCAATCCTGTAATACCCACTTACCATAGACAGAGCAACAAGCCCTGTATCAAACAAGGTTAGCGGTGCAGATAAAGTGTCTCCAATTGGTTTTGTCTCAATATTCAAGCGCTGGACTCATTGCAAAATTCATAATTAAAACATGTATAAAACACATGTGTTTTGAATTAATTAACTGAATTTTTTCCTCCTAAAATACCCTGATCACTTCAGGAAAGAATATAATTTGAAAAAATACTAAAAACTTTTTCTTCTCATGCCTGATATGATTGTTCCAAAACTAAAATGCGTAAAATTGCCGCATTTAAGTAGGATATTCAGAGTTTATACTATTCTTTGAAATGAAATGGAGAGCGGCTATGCGACTGTTTTTTGGACTATCAGCTTTAAGCTTTACAATTCTTTTCGCACCCACTCAAATCAATGCGCAAACTGCCTGCCGTACAAAAAAAGTTGCCGCTGGTTACTCTCTTAAAGATTCCAGCAACTATACTTACAGCTGTTGCCAGGGCTACGATGGCGGATCCTGCATCGTTGAAACATGCAAGGTTGGTGTTGGTGTCAAACCAGCTACATATCTGTATGAAAGCAAAATTAAAAAATCAAACTGTATAGGCAGTTATGTGGGTTAAATGGTGTAAGCTATAGTAAAACTGCATTGGATATATTGACTGCATCTAAAAAAAATTAGATGCTCCATTTTTATAATTTAAGCTAACCATTACAGTTATATCTTGAACTACTCATATACACGCTTGAAAATTTTTGCCTCACAGCGCATAAAACAGCTATGTCACGCCGCTTTTATACGCTCGATGTTTTCACATCCACCCCCATGCAGGGCAATCCTCTAGCTGTTGTTCTTGACAGTCAAGGGCTGGATTCAATGCAGATGCAGGCTATTGCGGGTGAATTCAACCTTTCTGAAACAGTATTCATCTTCCCCCCCGCAGATCCTTCTAATACAAACCGGATTCGTATTTTCACACCTGTAAAAGAGTTGCCCTTTGCTGGGCATCCAACCCTCGGCACAGCAATTTTACTGGCTAACCTGGATGCGCCAGACATAATGCGTGCAAAAGGCGGGGTTACAATTGCACTTGAGCAAAAAATTGGCCTTGTTTATGTCAACGTTACTAAAAGTGAAGCGCGTGGATGTCGTGCTATTTTTGATGTTCCTAAACTTTCAGAGCGCTTGAATACGAAATTGAACATAAAAGATGCAGCGCGTGCCCTTGGACTGGGGCTAGATCAGATTGGCCTTAAATCACATCAACTCTCACTCTGGTCAGCTGGAGTACCTTTTGTCATGGTACCCATCAGAAATCTTGAGGCGGTTCAGTCAATACAGATTGCAGATAGTGGTGCCTGGTCAAAAGCTTTTGATGCTTATCCTGTATTTGCCTATACGGATGAAACAGTTGACCTGGCTCATCATGTTCATGCAAGAATGTTTTCGCCTGGTTTTGGCATGGTTGAAGACCCTGCAACTGGCAGCGCAGCGGCTGCATTTTCTGGTGTTGCAGTTGCTTTCGAAAATCCTCCCAATGGCACGCACCAGCTTATCATTGAACAGGGCTACAAAATAGGACGCCCATCACAGATTGCCCTTGATATTGATGTCTTAAATGGAATTTCCACACATGTTCGTATTGGTGGGAGTGCCGTCATCATATCAGAAGGTAAACTGCATCTGTGATCAAAAATATTGAACTTGATGAAATCTATGCAGAGCTTGAGACCTACAAGTGGAGCTTTCCAGATCAGTTTAGGTTGCAGATTGAGTCAGAATGGCAAAAACGCATATTGGAAAAGCCGTCTCTTTTTAATGGCAAAATCCTCCTCCAAAGCAGCTCAAAAATATGTAACCGCGTTTTAAAGACAAAGTATTTCATAACCGACTATGCAAATTTGATTGCCCAGCAGGTTCTGCAATTACAGCCAACCAATGTTCGCAACGGGTTTGCCATGGCTGCCCTTCACACAAATGATGGTGCTTTTCTGTTGGGTGAAATGGCAACCCATACCCATAATGCTGGCAGAGTTTATTTTCCCTCAGGCACACCAGATCTAAGCGATATTTTGCCAGACGGTACCATCAATTTGACAGGCAGTGTGCTGCGCGAACTCGAAGAGGAAACGGGGTTAACTTTGAGGGATGTAAAGCCAGCTACAACTTGGACAATGGTGGAAGCAACTTTTGAAACAGCCCTCATGAAGCCCATTTTTATAGATTTGCCCTCAAAAGAAGCAAGAAACAGAATAATTTCAAACATAAAAAAACAGGCAAGACCTGAGCTTGCTGAAATTCATATAGTTTACAAAAACAGCAACCTTAGTCACCTGCCAGACTTCATGCGTGCCTATTTAGAATACAAGTTCAATGAATATTGACTTTTAGCCATTGCTGTTGAAGCCATCATCGGTTATCCATAAAAGCAGGCACCCATAGCTCAGCTGGATAGAGTGTTGCCCTCCGAAGGCAAAGGTCGCGCGTTCGAATCGTGCTGGGTGCGCCAATTATTGCAAAAAATTCACCATTGATTTAGCTTTTCCATCGTGATCATTAAGATTGGGCAGATCAAAGCGTTCTTCAATTGTTTTCAATATTGAACCAAAATCATAAGCTGTACTATCTATAAAGCCTTTTTTGACCATATCGCCCACAACAATCAATGGTACGCGTGTTCCAGGCCCCCAGAAGTCACGTTTTGGTGGAGCAACGTGATCCCAAAACCCACCGTGCTCGTCATATGTAATGATTACAAGGGTTTTACCCCAACTGGGCATTTTTTTCAGGCGCTCAATAACATCACCTAAATGATTATCCCCATCAGTAATATTGGCGTATCCTGGATGAAGATTAAGCTGGCCAATTGGCTTGTAAAATGAGACTGCTGGCAGGGTGTTTTTATCAATATCATCATAAAAATCTTTTAAATCCTGCAAATGCGCCTTCTGTGCCTCTGTGCCGGGCGCAAGATTCTTAAAATATGTCATTGGCTGATGATGCCACTGAAAAAGCGTGCTGGCTTGCCCATTAAGCGCATCAGCATACCCACCGGAATACCATTTCCAGGATATGTTCCTGGCATCCATGATATCGCCTATGTGGGGCATAGTCTGCTGTGGAACCAGCCTTTCTTTGTCCGTATCATGAGAAGAATGAAAATTGACAGACCGGCTTGTATTAATTGCATAACCATCAGGAGAAACCTGTCCATCACGGATAATGCCACCCTCTGCATCTAGCTGCGCAACAATGCGCTCTGGTGCACCAGGCCATTTAAAAGCGCACCCGCATACAAGGTAGCTATGATTTAAAAATGATCCCCCAAAAGCAGAATGAAACATTGCATCACCCAAAGCATACTCTTTTGCGAGCTTCCAGTGTACAGACTTAGTCATGTTATAATAGCCCATGACCAACCCGCCAGCATCTGAGAGTAGAGCAAAGCGATCCATTTTCCCGTTATTGATCTGGGCTTTTTCCTGGTAGAATTTATGGATAAGATCGCCAGTAGCCTGATCCTGGGGCACGTAAGTATCAATTAAAAAAGGAGCATTTGGTAACTCTGCTGGAAACCGAGGATCAATAATCGCAGGTTTTTTATTTGTATCTTTTACAGGTGGCAAAAACTGGTACAGGCTACCATCGCGTTTAGCCTGATGAGCTGCAGCGCCAGCATTGAATATGCCATTTGCGCCAGGAAACAATCCAAACATATTATCAAAACTACGGTTTTCCTCAAATATGACCACAATGTGCTCTATCTTTTTGAGCTTGTCAGAAGGCATGGATTCAGCATGGCTAATATTTGAGCTTAGAAAAAAGCCTAACACTATTGCAGCTTTATAAAATATGCCTGAACGTATATTGGGCATTTGAACTTTCTCCAAGCATCAAACTTAACGATTAACGACAAAAAAACACTAATGCAAAATTATGAATGTTTGAATACAATAATTATCGTTTAAGAAGGTATTAATAAATTAGATGGTCTCACATAAAGCATCTGTTTTTAAACAGTTTCTGCAAAATGAAGCAGCAGGCGGTATAATTCTTATTCTGTCTGCAATTGCAGCTCTTATTATTGCAAATTCGTCTTTTGCTCCTGTCTACATCCATGCTTTTAATATTGAATTTGCTGGGCTTAGCCTTACACATTGGATCAACGATGGACTGATGTCTGTTTTTTTTCTGCTTGTAGGGCTAGAAATAAAACGTGAAATGCTTACTGGGCAGCTTTCAACATGGCGCCTGCGTGCATTACCGCTAATTGCTGCTCTGGGCGGAATGATTATTCCAGCTTTTATCTATTTGGCACTCAATAAAAACTTGTCTCAAACTGCAAATGGTTGGGCAATACCTGTTGCAACAGACATCGCTTTTGCCCTTGGTATAATAACATTGGCTGGCAGGCAGGTTCCAAATTCCCTGAAGGTGTTTTTGACTGCCCTTGCCATTATAGATGATTTGGGCGCCATCCTGATAATCGCTGCATTTTACACAGTATCCTTGTCAATTTATTACCTGATATTAGCAGCCTTGATTTATGCGCTGCTTGTGATTTTGAACCGATTAAATATTACCTCTCTTGTACCATACTGTCTGCTTGGCTGCGCCTTATGGTATGCAGTTTTCAAATCTGGTATTCACCCTTCAGTTGCGGGGGTGGCTTTGGCATTGACTATTCCCCTTAAAAAAAAGCTTGAAAGCCCACTTCATTTTTTAGAGCATAAGATTCAGCCCTGGGTGGCATTTTTAATTATACCACTTTTTGGCTTTGCTAATTCTGGACTGTCATTAAAAACCCTGAATTTATCTTCAATCTTGGAGACTGTTCCACTGGGAATTGCGCTTGGGCTTTTTTTTGGTAAACAGATTGGCGTTTTTGTATTTTCCTGGGTAGCCATAAAACTCAGACTTGCATCAAAACCAATATATTGTAGCTGGATGCAGTTTTATGGACTTTCACTTTTATGCGGTATTGGCTTTACCATGAGCATTTTTATTGGTGGCCTGGCGTTTACAAATTCTGAACTTCAAAGCGCAACAAAGCTTGGTGTTCTGGCAGGGTCTGTTGCATCAGCTTTGGCAGGCTGGCTTGTGCTCAAACTTGCCAGCAACACTAACAACCGTCAAAAGGCTTAATCTATTTCAGCTGGAATAGGCGGAGCTACAGCACCTTTAAAGTCAAATATTTTTCTCAAAAATCCTGGAGATACAGCTGCAATTGGATTAATGCTTAAACTAGGCTGCGATGCACGACCCGTCACTTGAAAAGGAATGGAGAATACTCCCTCATATTTATTACCAGCTAAAAACAAACCAAGAACTGGAATTTTAGCAAATGCATTATTTAATCCATAGGCAGGTACAAATGTCCCTGTAATATTAACGTAGTCACGTTTATAATCAAACTGGCCGCTCAATGTCCCGCCAACTTCCCTGCCCCACATCACTGCATCTGATATGTCAAAATAATCCCCGCTTCTAGTAAAGTCCATGTGTAGTTTTGTAAAAGCAACATCACTGGCATTAGTAATAAATCCACGCTTGGCGCCCTGTTCGGTGGAATCATTTATAGTGGGTGCAACAGCAGAGGCGCGCTTTAAAGCCGGCTCATCGCGTAAAGCAAAATCACGAATATTAACATATCCAGCTTCACTATTGCCTGATTTTGTAAGGTTTAAATCCAGTGTACCCCCTTGCATACGACTGTAAATATCCGTAAATCGCAGCAGCGCACCAGCATTCTGGGTCAGCAGCGTTATGGTTGCATTCCCATCGCTTTGTGAGGTGATTTTGCCTTTGACATTTGCGCCGTTAAGCTTTGCGCTAAATGCACCCTGTTTAATTTGAGTACCCTTTTTTACAAGACGAATATCTGCATTTGCTGCAATTTCTCCATTGAACCCGCTAAGGGCAACTGCCTTAAGTTCAAGGTCTAGATCCTTGTTTGAACCTGGAGTATTTTTTGGTGCGCCGCGTAAAAACGGTCTTATATCCAAACTATTGGCTCGTACATTGATTTTAAGTCCATTTGCAGTCTTTTGGCCATCAACCTGCATGACATCACCTTGGGACAAAACAAGTTGAGTTAACTGAAAAGAGTACAAATTACCCTCTGCTGTCACCTCAGCACTGCCTTTAAGTGTAGGCCCATGTCCCTCAAGGTCTATATTAGTAAGTTTATAACCATTTTCACGCTCATTGAGCGTAAGCTTTAACTTGGAAATTTTGCCTGCTGGTTTGGTCCAGCCAGGCAATAATCCATCAATATTTGCTTTGGTCAAATCAACTTCCAGCGGTAAGCCAGCTTTAGCATTGACAGGAAAGTCAGCCTTAACCAAAACAGTCACTGGTCCAGTGAGCTGGGGCGCCAAGTGAAGACCGCGCTTTGCCCTTGCAGCCTCATCAAGTGTAAATGTAACTGCCCCGTCTTCCAGATTGCCAGAACGGGGCTGCACCAAATCAATACGGGCCGGAATTCCAGCTGCTTTCCCATCGCCCTTTAGCGAAATTACTCCTGTTTGGGCAGAAAATTGCAAAGACGGCGATTCAAAATTTTCTTTACCTAAAAAGTTTTCTAGAACAAAATTATGCAGGTTTGCCTTGGCTTGAAGATTGACATCTGGAGGATCAATTTTATCTTTGAGCGGCAAAGAAATCTGCACATGACCATCAAATACACCTTTGATAACTGCAGTTTTTTCTCCAGCTGGTACCACGCCTTTCAAGGCTGGATAATTTAAAAGTTCCAACACACCCTCCAGTGGACCATTCAGCTTAAAGTTACTGATTGCCTCAATAGGATGTTTTGCAAGATCTGGAGTGTTGAAACTACCTTCACCAATTGTTAATACGCGTCCAGAAGCAAGTTTCATTTCACCTTTGACACCACTCAAAGAGGATGATCTTCCAGTTGCACGACCAATAAGATTTAATGCTGAGAGCGCAGGTACGCCTGGCACTACAATAAGCTTGGCGTTGATTATTGTAAATTCACCATTGACAGATTCCACTGGCATGGGCTTACGCATTTTTATATTTTCAAATGTATCAGCAGAAAGTGTTGTGGAAATCTGGGCTTTGGTCACTGTTCCTGCACTTAAGTTGGATACTAAAAACGATCTTAATTTAGGGGCCACAAAAGCAGGCCATATGTGTAGAACATTACGTACATCCGATTGCGCAAGTGTGAGATCAGCTGATAAACCCATTCTACCCTTTTCATCAAAAACAATGTCTCCCTTTAAAAGGCTGCTTAGCTGATCCGCAAGAAGCTCAAAGGACTGAATTTTTATAATGCGCATTGCAGGATCTAATACTGCTTGCACACTGCTTTTTTTAATTTCGATTGCCTTGTCTTGAATGGTAAGAGATTTCAAAATTCCATTTTTTAAATCAAGCCTGACTAACCAGCTTTGGTCAGAAACAGAGGGTAGTATCTCCCCTTGAAACTTCATATCTACGCCGCCCGCATCGAACCCAAATTCTGTCAAAATTATCTTTTGGTTTTCAGCCAGATACGAAAATTCAAGATTGGCCTGGACTACGCTGATGGGTTTGGCTTCGGGGTCATCTATGAAAATTTCACCACTGCCAACAATTCCCTTTCCCTCAATTTTTTTTAGGATTGCATCCTGAGACCAGCCAGTTGATAAATCAAGTGAAAGAGCCATATCGCGGCCAAGTGTTTTAAAATCTACGCCACTAAAGGCAATAATATCAGCAACAGAAATACGATCAATAACAAGCCTGAATGATAATGGCTCTCTTCCTGACATAAGTTTGGCACTTATTGCCCCAGATTGCCCCCTGGCCTTGAGGGTAACAGCGTTTTTGCCATCTGCTTCTGGCTCTACATCCATATTTACATGGGCAAAAATATAATGCCCCCCTGTACGCTGATCTTCAATCTCGATCCGTCCATTTTCTATATTGATCCTTGGCAGCTCTGTATTTGGCTTACTGCCTTTTTGATCTAAAATGCTATACAATCTCTGAAGACTTTGCTGCGCTGAAATAAGCTCAACACTGTTTTTATTTTCAGCAAATGCAACCTGTCCATTTGCAGCTACAACAAGAGAAATGTTTATATCCCTGAGAGTAATTACGGTTGGATTTAAATCAAGTTTTACTAACCCCAAAGTATTAAATTCGATCTTTGTGCTTGGGGCAGACATAATTTTTTCACCCAAGGAAGAATTAACACCCACATTGTTTATCTCAGCAATAATGATATCGGAACTTCCATCTATTTTTATATCGCCAATATTGATCCTGGACGTCTGCCCAAAATGCTTATGTAGTTCAAAAGTCAATTTCTCGCGGATAAAATGACTAGGAATTGCACTGCGTAAAAGGAAAATCGCCCCCCCAGTAACAAGAACAACAAGTGCAAAAAGAATTACAACAAGCCTTCCACAAAACCGACTTACAACCAATGTCCATCGTTCACTGATTTTCTTAGACCGACCATGTTTGACGATTTCAACCACTGACTTCCCTTAATTCACTGTTGTTTGTAATATGTGCATAATACGGATTTTAACGATTCGTTCCCTCAAAACATAACGATCAAACACAAATAGGAACACTAAAATGACTGTAAATTTAAGTGTAGGTTTGCCAGCTCCAGCTTTTTCACTTGCAGCAGATGGGGGTAAAACGGTTTCTCTATCAGATTATCTGGGCAAAAAACTTGTGCTGTATTTTTACCCTAAGGATGACACCAGCGGGTGCACGGCAGAGGCCGTTGATTTTAATAGTAAACTTGAGGCTTTTACAGCCCTTGGCACAGCAATAATAGGTGTTTCAGCCGATAATGTGGCAAGTCATGACAAGTTCAAAAAAAAATATGGACTGAATTTTCCCCTTGCCTCTGATGAGACAAAATCCATGCTGGAAGCCTACGGCGTATGGGTGGAAAAAAGCATGTATGGTAAAAAATATATGGGCATTGAGCGCACAACTATACTGATTGATGAAGCAGGAAAAATTATAAAGACCTGGAATAAAGTTAAGGTTCCAGGCCATGTAGATGAAGTATTGAGTATTGCTGAATCCCAGTAACCCATTAGCCATATAATGTGTTTTTTAAAGTCAAAAACAAATTTTTCTAAGAAGGTTCTTTTACTGGCGTTGTAAATGAACCAGAAGATTTACCTTGCCCGACGTTAAAAATAGCGCCGCCTACAGCTTTTTTCTCATTTAGTACTTCAATAGTCTTTATATTGATTGTCTTAAGCTTATCATTGATTTCTTTACGTAAACTCGCATTAAATCCGTTTGCTGTGTTTGAATTTAAAATAAGCCCTTTTACATTTTTAGCGTCTAGAGGTACCACAAACTTACCCTTATGTTCATAGAGCTGAACTACAGTAATTTCATTGCCTTTTTTTCCTAGCTCAAACCTTGCCACTTTTGTTTCGGGTAAAATATCTATAATTTTGTCTGATGAGACAATATTTGTGCTTTTAGCAGGTTTGACAACACCCACCTTTGGTTGTGCGTTTATATTCAAAGTAACTGGTTTAACTACTGGCCAGCTATATGTTTTGACTTTTACAATATTACTTAATTGTTTGATCTCAGACAATAAACTTTCAGGGCTTGACTTTCCGACTTGAGCTTTCAAAACGATACCTGAACGACCGCCATTTACATCTTCCACCGGAATAATATAGTTTTTTCCATTGGAATAAAGCTCAACATTTCTAGTTAATTTTCCTTTAGTTTCCAAAATTTGCTTACCAACAAGCGTGTTTCCTTTATCAAGATCAACCCTTACAACATCTGCCAGAGAGCTTGGCTTCGAAGTCCCTGATTTTGTAGCCTTACTGACCAGTTTCCCGTTATATTTTAAAGCAAGGGCTTGCCCACCCGTTCGTTGCTCAAAATAGCCCGAAGTAACAAGTAATCTAGCATTTTTAATAGCTGTTTTTGCCTCTTTAGTATTTAGGCTTACGAGGGGAATTGAGCCTTTAACTACAAAAACTCCGTCAGTCCCACGTATTATAGCAACTTGCTGTAGATTGCCCGGCCCTGCAAAAAGAGACTTTTGAACTTTGCCACCAACCCAGATTGGTTTTTCAAGATCGTGCTGAGCCTGTGCAGTTTTTTCATTTTTGAGTGGAATTTGTGAAACAAAATTTTGGTCAAAGGCTTTTTTATCATTTGCTTGAGAATAAAGTTTTGCATAGCCAATATTATTTTCTATATTTCCAGAAGTGCCCTTTAATCCAGCCATATCTTTTCTCCTGTAAAACCATCATATTTTACGAACACTTCAAAACTGCCATCCAATTCTTACACCAACCTTACAAGACGAATAAAAATGCAATTTTCTAATTTATTTTAATAATCTAATCAAAATATACTATTTTAAACAAAAAAAGCCCTGCAAAATACTTGCAAGGCTTGATTTATTATAAACTAAAGACTTAATTTATCATTCCATAAGCTGGCACAGTCAGAAATTCTTCAAAATCTGACGCAAGTGATAGTTCGCTAAAAAGGGCAATCGCCTCTTCGAATCTGCCAGTGGTATAATTTTCAAGCCCTACTTCCTGAGCTACTCGCTCCATTTCTTCACCCAAAGCTTTATTGAAAAACTCTGGCGTTGCTTTGGCACCATCAAGTTCTACGGCATAATGTATCTGCTGCCAAAGCTGCGCACGTGAAATCTCAGCAGTCGCAGCATCCTCCATCATATTGTAGATGGGCACAGCACCACGCCCGCGCAGCCATGCTTCGATATATTGCACACCAATCCGAATATTTTCGCGGAATGTCTCTTCCGAACGCGTACCTTCATGCAGCTCAATCAGATCAGCTTCTGATATGTTCACATCTTCCCGCATTTTTGTCAGCTGGTTGGATTGTGGCATCATACGGTTAAACACTTCCATGGCCAATGGCACCATATCAGGATGTGCCACCCATGTTCCATCATGCCCGTCACCAGCCTCGCGCTCTTTATCAGCTTTAACCTTGGCAAAGGCCCCTGCATTGGCTTCAGGATTATTTTTAACAGGAATTTGGGCTGCCATACCTCCCATCGCAAAAGCTCCACGTTTATGACAGGTTTGAATCAACAATAATGAATAAGCGCGTAAAAACGCTTTGCCCATAGTAACCTGTCCGCGATCTGGTAGAATAAACGCCTTATTCTTCGCAAACTTCTTGATGAAGGAAAAAATATAATCCCAGCGTCCACAGTTCAACCCAACAATATGATCTTTAAGCTCATATAAAATTTCATCCATTTCAAAAGCTGCGGGTAATGTTTCAATCAAAATGGTTGCTTTAATTGTGCCAACAGGAATGCCAAGTGCATTTTGGGCATGTACAAAAACATCATTCCATAACCGCGCTTCTAGATGACTTTCCAGTTTGGGAATATAAAAATAAGGCCCAGTTCCTTTGGCAATAAGCGTTTTTGCATTATGAAAAACATACATGCCAAAATCAAATAGCGAGCCAGACATCACCTCACCATCAACAGTTACATGGCGCTCAATCAAGTGCCACCCACGTGGGCGAATAACTAAAACAGCAGGTTTATCAATAAGCTTGTAGGCCTTGCCAGTTTTAGCATCTGTAAAATCAATTGTACCAGCAAAACGGTCTTTAATATTAATCTGGCCCTCAACACAGTTTGCCCAGGTTGGCGAGCTTGCATCCTCAAAATCTGCCATAAAAACTTTTGCACCACAATTCAGCGCATTAATAATCATTTTTCGATCAACGGGGCCAGTAATCTCCACACGGCGATCCAGCAAATCAGCTGGAATTTCGCCAACTTTCCAATCGCCTTCGCGTATGTGTTTGGTTTCAGGCAAAAAATGCGGCACTTCACCAGTATCAAAAAGCTTTTGACGTTCACGCCGTACGGATAATAGGTCAAGACGCGTTTTATTGAATTTCCTTTGTAAATCGACTACAAAATCAAGTGCCTCTGTGGTTAGTACTTCATCATACCGCGCACCTGTCTCACCCTTGATTTCAACACCTTGCATAGCTTCTACCATTTGATAAGTCTCTCCACTGAATCTCTGTTAATCCTGCAATATTTTTGTTGCCAGCGCAATTTGATTAAGTGCAAAAATAATACTTGTCTCTTATCCAGTGCGTTGCAACTCGCCTTGTGCCCACTCCGCCATGTCGCGCACCAATTCAGATTCATCCTTCAAAAGCGGTTCTACCACGCGCAATAAATCAGAATTGCCAGAATTGCCAATTGCCACCAGTACATTTCTAATAAATCTGTCCCGCCCAATACGCTTGATTGGAGAGCCTGAAAATTTCAGCCGAAAGGCTGCATCATCAAGCATGGCCAACTCACTCAAATCAGGAGAAATGAGATCGCTTCGCGCTTGCAGTTTGGCCTCGCTTGCCTCAACAGCAAATTTATTCCACGGACAAACAGCCAGGCAATCATCGCAACCATAAATACGATTGCCAATGGCTTTGCGAAAATCAAGTGGAATTTGCACCTTTGATTCAATTGTCAGATACGAAATACACCGCCTTGAATCCAGCAGATAGGGCTGCGAAAATGCGTTAGTCGGACAAATATCAAGGCATTTTCGGCACGATCCACAATGGTCTTGTTCAGCTTCATCAAAGGGCAGTTCAAGCGTTGTATATATAGCGCCCAAAAACATCCAGTTGCCAAAATTTCGGCTCACTAAAACTGTGTGCTTGCCTTGCCAGCCAAGCCCAGCTTGAGCGCCTAGAGGTTTTTCCAGCACGGGCGCAGTATCTACAAACACTTTAACTTGTGCATCTGTCATTCCCACAAGGGTCTGTGCCAAAAGTTTCAGCTTGCCTTTAATAACATCATGATAATCACGGTTGCGTGCATAAACAGAAATTGCACCCTTTGTTTTATGCTGTAAAATGTCTAAAGGATCAGCATCTGGGCCATAATTAAACCCAAGCATAATAACTGAGTTTACCTCGGGCCATAGGACTTTGGGATTTGCACGCTGCTCCTTGCGCCCCTCCATCCATCCCATGGAACCATGATAACCAGCATTGAGCCAGCTATCCAGATTCAAGGATGCTGCAATTTGGGGCTTTGTGACGCGCATATCGCAAAAACCAAGCTCAATGGCTTTTGCATAAAGGATGGACTTTATATCAAGTAAATTTTTGTTTAAAGCTGCCATTAGTTCACCACTAAAATTGTCTCAGCTAAACCAAAAAGACTTGGCTTGCGGGCACAAGAGCGTAGCATATTCTTGTGTACTTAAATGCAAAAGTACAACATGATACGTATCTGCAAGCCAATATGGAGTGTTTGAAAATAACTTTAAAAATCCAAATCCACATAATGCTCAGATGGCGGTGTCCCTGGCATCCTGTCAGCGAGAATCCCTCTAAAACTTGGACGCGATTTAATACGGGCATACCACTCTTTAGCCTGCTGGTCCTCTGCCCATGGTACATCAGATAGATAATCACACACTGATATATGAGCTGCTGCTGCAAGATCCGCGTAGGAAAGCTGATCTCCTGCCAGCCAGTTTCGTTGACGTGTCAGATAACCAATATAGGACAGGTGATATTTTATATTACTGCGCGCTGCCCGCACCAGATTTGTATCTGGACTTAACCCACCAAACTGCCTTGCCTGATCGTTGGTCATGAACCGCTTGTATATTTTTTCCTGAACCAGATAATGGGAAACCTCGTCAAAAAACTTGGCATTGAACCACTGCATTAACCGCCGCACTTCAACCCGAGCAGCTGGGCTATCTGGCAATAGCCGTTTATCTCCCATGACTAATCCACGGGTTTCATCCAGATACTCAGCAATAATATTGGCCTCTGGTACAACGAAACTGCCACCCTCTACAATAACAGGCGTTGTTCCAGCAGGGTTCAACGCTAAAAATTCAGGACGTCGATCAAAGCTGCGTTCTTCCACCATGTCTACATCCATGTCCAGCTCAGACGTAACAAGGCGAATGAATCTGGAGTGAGGACAGAACAAACTATGATATAAAACAGGCATGAGATAAGTATTTTGCTTTGGCGTAGGCGCTGGAAAATGGGATCAAGCTTCGTATAGCAAGCCTCGTATAGAATGGGTTTGGTTAAGGCTCAATGTAAATCTGCAAAATTAATCTGCATCTGCACCCTTACCTCGCATGGCTTTGATGTTTGAGCGTTTTGCTTTGCTGTCCAACCGTTTGACAGTAGACGAATACGTAGGCTTTGTCATTTTGCGTTTTACAGGACGCGGTACAGCTTTCCTTATTAGTTTTACCAGTCGCTCAATTGCTGCAGCACGGTTGCGATCTTGTGAGCGAAACTCCTGCGCCACTAATATGATCACACCTTCATTGCTGAGCTTGCTTCCCGCTAGTTTTTGCAGGCGAATGCTGACATCGTTGGGAAGCGAAGGCGATGTGCGTGCATTAAACCGCAACTGCACAGCTGTAGAAACCTTGTTGACATTTTGCCCGCCAGGCCCTGATGCCCGCACAAAAGTCTCTTCAAGTTCATCCTCGTGTAGAAATATATTGTCAGTAATGCGGATCATGTTTGGCACTCAGCACACTGTCTTTTCACAGACCCGCATATTTTTTATAAATCGCTTTTTTTCTGTTAGGGATGCATAGCCCTGCACCCCAGTATTTCCAACAATGTAGGAGGGCGTTGCAATAAACCCTAGATTTTCACCTAGTTTGGAGGTTGCAATCAAAGCTTTTGTTACGTTATCGCTGTTCGCATCTTTTATTAAAAGCGCTTTGTCTGCACCTAAATTAATAGCGACATCAAGTGCATGATCTGCTCCAATTATACCTTTACGCTCAAATAATTTTTGATGGAAATTGGCATAAAGGGAAGCTTTTTGCATTGAAAAAGCCAAAGCAATTTTTGCAGCCAAAATGGAAGCTTCGCTAAGCACGGCATAATTTATTAATATGTAGCCAAGAGTTTTATCAGCCCGTAACAGCTGGTTTAAGTCTTTTGCAGAGTTACGGCAATAAGGGCAATTATAGTCAAAAAACTCAATAATTGTAACATCAGCCTGATTACTGCCAAGCCTTATGAGACCATTGAGGTTAGTTACATCTGCAATAAGATTTGACGGTAAAAGTTGCTGCTCAGGCGAACCAAATGCACCTTGAGGTAAAATTGAAAATGCGACGCAAGCGAGAGATCCTGTAATCAGGCTGCGTCTTAACATTCCTATTCTCCCTCAAACATCGCTTTCAGATCATCTGTCTGCGGCATATTCACAATATTATAGCCGGCATCAACATAATGGATTTCTCCAGTTGTGCCAGAGCCTAAATCCGAAAGCAGATAAAGCGCGGCTCCCCCTATTTCATCCAGGGTTACTGGGCGGCGCAGCGGCGAGTGTTTGGTTTGATAGTTATAGGCAAAACGTGCATCAGAAATGCCAGCGCCCGCCAACGTGCGCACTGGTCCAGGTGATAAAGCATTCACGCGCACACCACACGGCCCCAAATCAGCCGCAAGATATCTCACACTCGCTTCCAGTCCAGCTTTTGCAACACCCATAACATTATAGTTTGGCGAAACACGGTTTGAGCCGCCATAGCTCAATGTAAGCAGGGATCCACCTTGCGGCATCAGCCTTGCGGCATGTTGGGCAATTTCCGTAAATGAATAGCAGGAAATAACCATTGTACGGATGAAATTTTCACGGCTCGTTGCGTCTATATAGCGGCCTTTAAGCTCATTTTTATCTGAAAAGCCAATGGCATGAACCACAAAATCGAGCGTTCCCCATTGTGCCTCCAAAGCCGCAAATACAGCATTCACAGATTCTACATTTTCAACATCGCAGTCTAGAACGATGCTTGAACCTACACTTTGTGCCAATGGCATAACGCGTTTACCCAAAGCATCACCTTGAAAGGTAAACGCAAGTTCGGCGCTATGACTGGAGAGCATTTTTGCGATACCCCAGGCGATGGAGTTCTGATTGGCAACGCCCATGATCAACCCGCGTTTGCCACTCATAATGTTGCTGGTTAAGGCTGGCACACCCAGCGTGTCATCACGCATCAACATGCTTGATCACAAGCGTCGCATTTGTGCCTCCAAACCCGAAAGAGTTTGACAAGACAGTCCCAATTTTTTGATTATCCATACGTTTTCGCACAATCGGCATATCTTGAAAATCAGGATCAAGCTCAGTGATATGCGCGCTCTCACACACAAAGTTGTTATTCATCATTAGCATGGAATAAATGGCTTCCTGAACGCCCGTTGCGCCCAAAGAATGCCCTGTTAGCGATTTAGTCGCTGATATTGGCGGGCATTTTTCACCAGAGCCAAATACACTGCGAATGGCTTCAATTTCTTTTATGTCGCCAACAGGCGTCGAGGTCGCATGTGGATTAATATAGTCAATCTTGGTTTTGACGGTTGCCATTGCTTGTTTCATGCACCGAATTGCGCCCTCTCCTGATGGGGCAACCATATCGTATCCATCAGATGTCGCACCATAACCTACAATCTCGCCATATATTTTAGCACCACGCGCTTTTGCATGTTCATACTCTTCCAAAACCAACACGCCCGCCCCGCCTGCAATGACAAAACCATCCCGGTTTTTATCGTAGGCTCTGGAAGCGGTAGAAGCGACATTATTATACTTGGAAGACATTGCACCCATAGCATCAAACAAAACTGACATTGTCCAGTCCAGCTCTTCGCAACCACCTGCAAACATGACATCCTGTTTGCCATACTGTATCATTTCATAGGCATTACCAATACAATGATTAGACGTAGCACATGCGGACGAGATTGAGTAATTTACACCTTTGAGTTTAAACCAGGTGGCAAGAGTAGCTGATGCCGTTGACGACATCGCCTTTGGCACAACAAAAGGCCCAGCTTTTTTAGAGGAGCCGCTTTCGCGAACTTTGTCTATGGCTTCCAGCAGGGAACGCGTGGATGGCCCACCTGATCCCATAATGATGCCAGTGCGCTCATTAACAATGTCAGATGGCTCAAGTCCAGAATCAGCAATTGCCTGATCCATGGCTACATGATTCCATGCAGTGCCTGTTGCATGAAAGCGCATTGCACGGCGATCAACAAGATCTTCTGGTTTGCAGGTTGGCATGCCAGCAACATGCGACCGAAAGCCATGTTCCACAAAGTCGGACTGTAAACTTATACCAGATTTGGCCTCTACAAGAGAATTTAAGACTTCTTGAACATTATTTCCGATTGAAGAAATAATTCCCATACCAGTTACAACAACGCGCCGCATATTAATGTCTCCAAAGTCAGAATTATTTAAAAAGTCCAACGCGCAGGTCTTTGGCTACATAAATGCGTTTTCCGTCGGCTTCAAGCCAACCATCTGCAATTCCAAGTACCAGTTTTGAACGAAAAACACGTTTAAAATCAATTCCATAAACTACTTTTTTATGCGTTGGCAAAACCTGTTCAGAAAATTTTAATTCTCCTAAACCAAGCGCCCTGCCCCTACCTTCGCAGCCAAGCCAACCCAAATAAAAGCCAACAAGCTGCCATAACGCGTCCAACCCAAGACAGCCTGGCATTACTGGGTCACCTTTAAAATGACAGGGGAAGAACCATAGATCGGGTTTGATATCAAGTTCTGCAAGAATATGCCCTTTACCATTTGCACCGCCTTCTTCACTGATTGACGTTACACGGTCAAACATCAGCATTGGCGGCGCTGGCAGCTGGGCGTTGCCAGATCCAAACAAGGTGCCATTTCCGCAGCTCAACAGGTCCTGATAGTCAAAACTTGATTTACGGGTCGTTACAGAAAGTGTCATGTGTTCTAAAATCGATCTTGTAAGCAGGGATTTCAAGTGAGTCTACAATTAGGGAGTTAACAGGCTTTTCCAACAACGTCGATTTGTTTTAAGGCAGGAATTAAAAAAAGCCAAATTCGTATAGATTTTATCCCAGCTGCTTTTCCCCCGGGCAATACATCTGGAGTTCGCTTCATATGGCGTAAGCATTCTATATTGAAAACATACACGACGAAGTTATTTTACTAAAATGGATCCTGTGGTATAAGTAGTGACATGGATTATTTATCACCCTCCTCGCGCGCCCTGACTGGCCAGCAAAATCCGTCTACCTGCCCTGTCAGCAAGCTAAAATTTAAACTACGCAGCTCTGGCATGCGTCCAACTCGCCAGCGTGTTTCACTTGGCTGGTTGCTGTTTGCCAAAGGCGATCGTCATATTACGGCAGAACTGCTATACGATGAGGCTGTGCGCGCTAAGGTGCCTGTTTCCTTGGCAACAGTTTACAATACGCTGCATCAGTTTACTGAAGCTGGTTTGCTGCGCGAAGTGCCAGTTGATGGCTCAAAAACTTTTTTTGATACCAATGTTTCTGATCATCACCACTTTTTTATTGAAAGCGATAATGGTTTGATTGACATCCCAGGCGCGCAGATTGAAGTGGGCGCGCTGCCCCAAATTCCAGAAGGCATGGAAGTAGCAAGAGTAGATGTTATTGTAAGATTGCGTGCAAAAAAAGAAGGGCTTTTAACAGGAATTTTTCTTTTGAAAGAGGAAGAATATTAAAAACTGTATTTAAAGTTATCCAGCCAGTTTACTTAGCCTGGAAAAATATTACCCACAGACCTGAACAAGCTTCCTAAAAATGCTTGATCAGCCCCGCCTGTTTCTGTTTTACGGGAAATGAAATCAAACACAACGCCATCCTTCATGCCATAATTTGCAATGCGTTCAACCTTGTTGGTTTTATTCAAATAAATGGCTAAAACTTTCTGATCCACGATTGTTGGCTGCATGAACTGAAATTGCTGCTCTGTGCGTTGGCTAATATAGTAATATGTTTTACCACCAACAGTTGAAGTGGTGGACGGCGTTCCAAGCACCAGGATAACCTGCTCCGCACTTGAACCAACTTTGATTTGTGCAAGTAGTTTTTCGTCTACTATATAGCCTTTGTTTAATATTTCTGCTTGGCATCCAGCCAATATCAACATGCCAGATAGAGCAATTCCTGATAAAATACCGCGTGTACTTTTTACCAAAACTTTCATAACTTGCCCCTTACGTATCAGCATTTCAACATGTATGAACTATCTACAGTCACCCATACGCAAAAGCAACTTAACACTTATAAAGAACATAAAATGATATTTGGCTTTTTTAAATCGCGCCCACACAAAAAAACAGCGCTTGAACTTTATGCCAAAATATCAGAAAACTCTCGTACCCCTGAGCTTTACCTGAATTTTGGTATTCCAGATACAGCCGAAGGCCGGTTTGAATCTCTTAGCCTGCATCTATCTCTTGTCTTGCGGCGTTTAAAAAAACTCCCTACGCCTGCACTCGAAGTATCCAAAGAACTTATAGACTATTTTTTTCATGATCTTGATGGCGCATTACGTACCCTTGGCGTAAGCGATGTATCCGTTGGTAAAAAAATGAAGCCCCTCGCACAGGCCTTTTACGGCCGTGCAAAGGCACTTGATGAGGCCTTGAACCAATCAGACATCCAAGCTCTCGCAGAGGTTTTGAGCCGCAATGTACTGGGCAATGCAGATGCGTCCACTGGGACAGCCCTTGCAGCCTATGTGCAAAAAACTACTCTGGAGCTCGAAGACAGGAACCTCGATTCAATCACAAAATCACAAAATCTCTTTCCAATTTCATCTACAGGGCAGTAATTATGAGCGATATTAAAACTAAAAGCGTTTTGCCTTTACAACATTTGGTCTCGGTTGCAACTTTACGTCCTGATGGCTCTGCGGTTACTGTTGCCACAACCTCTGAACAACAGACAAAAATTGCACAGATGTTGGCTTTGCCTGCTATTGACGCCCTTGAGGGAAATTTTACACTTACACCAATAAAGCGTGGACTGGTTAAAGTTACTGGCACTGTAACAGCGTCAATCCACCAAACTTGCGTGGTAACACTGGATGCATTTGAAACACAAGTAACAGAGCAGGTGGATCTTGAATTTATAGAGGCTGACAAAGCACCCACCGTAAAGCAGCCCTCCTTAAAACCAGAGCCAGAGCAAGATCTGGAGGACAACGATCCTCCAGATCTGATTGTAGATGGGCATATTGACCTGGGAGCCGTTACAGTTGAGTTTTTAGCACTGGCTCTGGATCCTTTTCCGCGTAAACCTGGCGCTGAGTTTAACTACATTGATCCAGCTGATGAAAAAGAAAACCCGTTTGCAAAGCTGATTAAATTAGTACCGAAGGAATAAACGCATCACGCGCACTTGCACCTTTTCAAACATGCGCTAGAGGTTTATGAGTTCATTTATTATTGACTCATTTACACCTGGCGCCATCAAATATGACTTTAAAAATACGTTTATCGCTGGATGTTATGGGTGGTGACTTTGGCCCTAGCGTTGTTATTCCAGGGGCTGCCATTGCACTGGAACGCCGCCCGGATTTAGCCTTTGTGCTTGTTGGTCGTGAGGCTGAAATTTTGCCTATTTTAGATCAACATCCTGCCCTCAAGGCCGTTTCCACAATTCAAAATGCTGATTATATTGTTAAAATGGATGATAAGCCCAGCCAAGCCCTGCGCCAGGGCCGTTGGAAATCATCCATGTGGATCGCACTTGAAGCTGTGAAAAAAGGTGAAGCTGATGCTTGCATATCTGCTGGCAATACAGGTGCGCTAATGGCCATGGCGCGGTTTTGCCTTCGTACGATGGCAAAAATCGACCGACCTGCCATTGCTGCGATCTGGCCCAATGTAAAAGGCGAGTCAATTGTTCTGGATGTTGGAGCAACAATTGGTGCAGATGCCCAACATCTGGTAGACATGGCAGTTATGGGTTCTGCTATGGCACGCATCTGTTTTGATATTGAACGTCCAAGTGTTGGTTTGCTTAATGTTGGCGTGGAGGAAGTCAAAGGCCTTGAGGAAATAAAAGCCGCTGGCAAAATCCTGCGTGAGGCGGATTTGCCAACTTTAAAATATCATGGCTTTGTTGAAGGCGATGATATTGGCAAAGGTACTGTGGATGTAGTTGTAACAGAAGGATTTTCTGGCAACATCGCGCTTAAAACTGCTGAAGGTACAGCCAAACAGATTGGGCAGTATCTACAATCGGCAATGAGCCGAACATTAATGTCAAAAATCGGATATTTTTTTGCAAAAAATGCTTTTACTGCTTTAAAACAAAAAATGGATCCACGCCGCGTAAATGGTGGTGTTTTTCTTGGACTTGATGGCATAGTCATTAAAAGTCATGGTGGGACTGATGCTCTAGGCTATGCAGCAGCCATAGAACTTGGCCATGATATGGTAAAACATCAGCTTCAAACAAAAATTAGCGAAAGCCTTGCTCAATACTACGCTACACCACGCGGTGGAGCTGAATTTATGATACAGGATATAACTTTAGCAGAGGGCGAGAACTCTTGAATACGCACATACGAGACGTCGTTACAGGAACTGGAGGCTATTTACCAGAGCGTCTCGTTACAAATGCCGAGCTTGCCACACGTCTTGATACTTCAGATGAATGGATTGTGCAGCGCACGGGTATAAAACAGCGCCATATTGCAGCTGACAATGAAACAACATCACTGTTAGCAACTCATGCGGCAAAAAAAGCTCTTGAGGGGGCTGGTAAAGTTGCAGATGAAATCGACCTGATTATAGTAGCAACCGCAACCCCTGACTACACATTTCCATCTGTTGCAACCCAGGTGCAATTTAACCTTGGTATGACAAAAGGCGTTGCTTTTGACATATCTGCCGTGTGCTCAGGTTTTATTTTTGCATTGGCGACAGCAGAAAAATTCATCCGTTCTGGATCGCATAAAAATGTTCTGGTTATCGGGGCAGAAACATTTTCACGCATTTTGGACTGGAATGATCGCACGACATGCGTTCTATTCGGGGATGGTGCGGGTGCAGTGGTGCTGGAAGCAAAAGCAGGTCTTGGAACAACTGAGGATCGCGGTATTTTGACAACCCATCTACGCTCAGATGGTCGTCATAGGGAAAAACTGTATGTTGATGGGGGTGTATCGTCTTCCCAGTCCGTTGGGTATTTACGTATGGAGGGTCGCGAAGTTTTCAAGCATGCTGTAGGCATGATTACTGACGTTATTACAGACGCTTATAACGCAACAGGTTTATCCTCAACTGATATTGACTGGCTCGTCCCCCATCAGGCAAACAGACGTATAATATCCGCATCGGCTCAAAAACTTCATATTCCAGAGGAGAAGGTGATTTTCACTGTAGAGTCGCATGGCAACACCTCGGCTGCATCCATTCCGTTGGCACTTGATGTTGCCGTACGTGATGGGCGCATTAGGCAAAACCAACTTATCATGCTGGAAGCTATGGGAGGTGGGTTTACCTGGGGATCTGCACTTTTGAGGTGGTGATTCGATCAAAAATATCCATTTTTCTTAAAAAATGCGTTGGATTACACAATAAAAACACATAATCAACAAAATCAATCTTGAAGTTTGGCAAATTTAACACATTAAAATCAATTACATACAAGCATTAAGAAAATAGACGCTGTATTAGGGTCAGTGGATGCACATCAGTGCTGGACAAACTTGTACTTCAGTAATTATATCTCAACACGCATGGGTTGAATTTTTTTACTCCAGATTTAACAAGTTGATTATTAAACATGACGTAACGTTACAAAAGTGATATTCTGCTAAGTAGTTTTCTGATTTAAAAATGATTACCGTGAAAGTAAATTTTGACTATTTCTTCTACAGTTTTTTTAAGTAAGCATTTAATTGCTTTTACATAAAATTTTAAAGACTGTTATTAGATATATGAAATGCAAAAATGGTTTACTTGTGTACTATATGAGCTGAGGAATTTAGGACGAGACGTAAACGCATGGAATTAGTGTTTGAATCAATTAAACAGTAATCCTTTAACTGAAGTAATAAAAAAGTTTGAGCATATTAAAATTATAATTTTGCTATACTTTTACAGGATGAGGCGGGGTGTGTGATGTCAAGCAGGACAATTACGAGGGCCGATTTGTACGAGGCCGTTTATGCGCGTGTTGGACTTTCCCGCACAGAATCTGCAGCTTTAGTTGAACTTATCATAAAAGAAATATGTGATGCGCTTGCAACAGGAGAAACAGTCAAGCTTTCCTCTTTTGGATCTTTTATAATTCGTTCAAAGACAGAAAGAATGGGCAGGAACCCAAAAACAGGGGTTGAAGCGCCAATTACACCTCGTAGAGTTATGGTGTTTAAACCATCAAATGTGTTGAAAGCACGCATAAACGGGCTAACAGTTGAGGATGAAGAAGAATAGACTTTAAATCTGATTCATTTAATCAACAAGGTTTCAATTCAATGATGGATAAAGCCGCAGATGCTTTTCGTACAATCAGCGAGGTTGCTGAAGATCTTGATATACCGCAACATGTTTTACGTTTTTGGGAAACAAAGTTTACACACATAAAGCCCCTAAAGCGAGGGGGCGGAAGACGCTATTATCGCCCTGACGATGTAGATCTTGTTCGAGGCATTCGACACCTTTTATATGGACAAGGCTATACTATAAAAGGGGTTCAGCGCATAATCAAAGAGCAGGGCATAAAAATAGTTATGGCTGCCTGGAAAGATACGGGGGATCAGGCCGCAAGCATTAATTTTGAAAGTAAATCTGAAGAACTGCATCCTTTCGAGGACAGTGCCTTGATTTCAGAAGAGCTTATAACCGCGATAGAAACTTATGACATAAATCCTCTAAAGGCGGAGCAAACAGGACATCAGCCTTTTCAGCATCGTTCTGACGTGTCTATAATGCGCGGCGGAATTAGTAGAGTTTCTGCTCAAGTCGTTGAGCCACCACACTCAACTCGTAAGTCAGCGCAAAATAATGTATCTGGACTTTCAGAAACCGATCATGCATCTCTCATGGGAGCGTTGCAAGACTTGGCAGAATGCCGGCGTATACTGGATGCAGCTGGACGAAGCTAAAACATATTATCTAACCTTTATGAATTTAGTGCACGTATTATAAACTGGTTAACAATTGGCCAGTTTATAATACTAAAAAACAAAAAAAAGCCCTCCGAAATTCAGAGGGCAATTATAACTGGACTTTTTACAAAAAAATTAGACAGTTTATCTAGGCATCTGGACACCAAGGGTTTTTAGTTGTTCCTGCAACTTTTTTTCTTTTTCCGCATCGCCTGATTCATGAGCTTTTCTGAGTTCTTCGATTAATTGTTTTGTATCACCTTCATTTGCATTTTCTGTTTTGCCACCAGATTTACCTGTTTTATTTTGGCCCTGCTGATTAAGATCATCCGGTGTAGGATATTTAACGCTGGAACCAGCATTTTTACCATCAAGAACACCTTGATGATTATTATCCATAACTTTTGAACCTGGATCGCCCAACGTACCATTGGCACTAGCATTATTCTTGCCATCAACAACACCTTGATGGTTGTTATCTATAACTTTTGAACCTGGATCGCCTTGCTTGCCAGTTCCATTTCTGGCAGCATCGAAAGCGCCCATATCAGCTTGACGCTGAATGTCATTTCTTTTAGCGCCATCATTAATTCTTGCACCATCATGTATAGAATTTGCCATTTTAGTTCTCCTTATTATTAAGTTTGTGTTTTTATATTAACGCTTATCTGGGTATTGGTTTCTTACCAAAATGTAAGGTAGCTTACATGCATGTAAGAATGTCATACCAAAACTGACATCGCAATTTTAGAAATGTTTCAGTTTGTAACAAACGGCAGGGAGATACTGACAACAAGGCCACTTGGACTATTATTTTTCAGGCTCAATAAACCTCCATGCGAAATAACGATATCATTAGCAATGGAAAGCCCTAGCCCAAATCCACCTAGAGCCTGGTTTTGTGTTGTATCAACCCTAAAAAATGGCTTAAGCACATTTTCAATTTGTTCAGGTGGGATACCTGGACCATTATCAATAATTTTAACATTGATTTCAGTTTTTAGGATGCTTAGTACAATTGAAATGCAAGGTACAATTGAAACGCAAGAACCAAATTTTACAGAATTTTCAAAAAGATTTTCAAAAACTCGCTGCATCATTTCTGGTCGACATGAGAAAATATAATGATCTGGCCCTGCATAACTTACATTTTGGCCCTTATCTACCCACTCGTCACAGAGGCTAATCAGTAATGTGGCAATATCAATTTTTTGATGCACCCTAGAGTGAAAATCATTTTGAGCAAATAACAGCGTAGCTTCAATCAGCTTTTGCATATGGTCAATATTTGAAATAAATACCTGCTTTTGCGTTCTATTTTTTATAAACTCTGAATCTATTTTCATTCGCGTTAATGGTGTACGAAGATCATGTGAAATTGAAGCAATCATACGTGTTCGCTCATCAATGAAGCGTTGAATCCTAGCCTGCATTTCATTTAAACTGCGCGCTACAGGTGCAAACTCACCAAGTCCTTTTTCTTCAATAAACTGAGATGACCGCTCAATGCCGGCGCGTTCTGCAGCAGAAGCCATATGATCAAGGCGCCTGAAAGTCTGGCTTGAAATGACAGAGGACAAAGTTCTCAAGATTAAAGCTGAAAGGACAAAGCCTGCTATTAAAGGAAGAATTTGTAAAAACATGTTATCATCATTTTTTGATGAAATAATGAGCCAGCTCTTATCTGGCCCTTGAACAATAATTTTAAAATAGCCTTGAATATCAATAGGGTCTTCATTAAAGCCCTTGCTCTTTATGGGGTTGTTTTCTTTCCAATTTGGAGGGATAAAAATAAGTTTATCTTCCCTATTCAACCCTTTAAGGTCTGTATTAAATGCAAAAACCTTCATGTCATCATGGTGTAATTGCTGCTGTAAACTTTTTTCAAGTCGTATTATCTCTGGTAAAAGCTGACTGTTTCTTGGTGTGATGGGCTTCGAGGCACTCCACTCAATATCCAGAAATTCTAAATTCTTTAAGCCAGATATGATTCTATTTCTTTGATCTACAGGAGCCTTGAACACAATACGCATGTCAGCAGGTAAAGTTGCTGAAAGCCAGTCCTGTTTGTAAACTTTTACATCTGGTATTGGCATAATGACAAAAATAAAAAAATTAACAAGTTGTGTAATAAAAATTGATAAAAATATAATAAATGTAACTTTATTGTTGAGGCGCTTGAAATATCTGGATCTATAAAATAAGGATGCGTCCATTTGTTAAAGCTCTGTAGGTATTTTTAAAACTCTGGCACTCATTATATAGCCTTCATTTCTAACTGTTTTGATAATACTTGGCTGCTGTACATCAGGCTCTATCTTACGCCTTAAGCGGCTAATTTGCACATCAATTGCCCTATCAAACGCTGCCAGTGCTCTTCCCCTTACAAGCTCAAGCAGCTGATCTCTGTTTAATACTTCATTCGGGTGCTCAACAAATACATAAAGCAGGTCAAATTCGCCGCAGGTAAGCACAACTAGAGCGTTTTGCGGAGAAAGAAGACTCCGTTCTTTAAGGTTTACAGTCCAATTATTGAACTTGTAAATGACATTGATAGGCATATTTTCTTTTTTTGTCAAAATTACTTTACTTCGACGCAAAGCACTTCTGATCCTTGCCAGAAGTTCTCTAGGACTGAAAGGTTTAACGACATAATCATCGCCTCCAATCTCAAGACCTTTAACTCTGTCTGTTTCTGTACCCATTGCAGTTAAAAAAATAATGGGAATATTGCTTGTTTCTCTAATTTTCTGACACAAAACTGTTCCAGCATCACCGGGCATTGTAACATCAAGCAGTATGACATCGAAATTACCTTTACCAAGCGCGGCAAACATCGAAATTCCATCTTCTGCTAATGTCGTACGCAAACCATTCTCGCGTAAATATCGCGATAAAGATGTTCTGATCTGTTTATCATCATCAACAATCAGAATGTGGGGCGTCTGATGTGACATGACAACAACTTAAATGTTATTTAGGTGGGACATTGCCCTGTGGCATGCCCATAGGTGCACCTTGGGGCGGGCTAGGAGGTGTATAGCCTTCAACTTTTGAGGGGATTCCTGCAAAAGCACCAATCGTATAGGGGAAATCACGTGTTGCAACATAATGGTATCCATATACCCACTTACCTTCATTGTTTTTATAACGTCCATATTTTCCATGGTTTGCATCCAGATCCTTTGTAAAAAGCTCATCTTTCCCCGAGCCTGGACCTGTAATGGAAAATCCGTCCGTGGCAGTGCCAACAATTCCAGAAGGGTCATCTTTCCAAAGAGATGGATTAACAAAATGTGCATGTGTGTATCCCCCTTGGGCAGTATGTCTTTCGTCCTTGCCAAGAATTTCATTTGCAGGTGCGCCCTCCCCTTTTTCATCAATGGCGGCAAACAATGTTGAACCATCTTTAAGAACACCAATTATTCCCATTGTAAGCGGAGTGGATTTTGTGTTTACTTTTGGGTTTGTGGGGAAACTGAAACTCAAGTCCTGCGTCTTGTGTTCATTAGGATTACGGTCATAATTATAAGCCTTGGTCCCTGGTTTTATGGGGAAATCCGCAACAGGTGTTTTGGGAATGCCATTCCAGTTTATTGTCTGGGTTTGACCATTAGCACTTACTGTTTGTTTATACTCACTTTTAAGCTGTTTCTCTCCTTCAACATAAATGGTTTTATCATCCATATTATACGTACCATCAAAATTTCCATCTTTATCTTTATTGAACCACTCGCCTTTTTTATGAGCACCAACAGGCACTTTTGGTAAAGCGTGATCAATAAGAACTTTACCTTTTTCAGCGCCATTATTAGGTTTATTAATATCATATACGTTGTACATCCCATCACCAGTGGGAGCTGTAGCGCGGTTGAATACATAACGAGGATCTGTATTCAAAGGAGTTGCATTTGCAGAAACAGGAACCTTGCCATTGTCCTGTCCTGTAACAGGTGTAGTTTGATTACCATTTGCAGGAATGGATGCTGGAGCTGAAGGCGTCTGGTTCGATTTTACAATTATTGGCAATTGACTTGTAAAAGGGCTGCTTACATCCACATCAGCAAGGTCTTCGCCAAAATTCGCATATTCTTGCTTGATTGCAGTTTGCTCATCCTGCGTAAAATTTTTCAATGGCACACCATTGGCACAGGCATCAATAAGTTTTGAAATTGATGAACTTTGCTGCGATGTGTTTGGATACTGTGCTACGGATTGAGACTTGGAAGAGACAGGAGTTTCAGGCAAAACAGCTGGCAAGGTGGCTGGAAATTCAGTTTGAGATGACTTAACAGGTTTTATCTCTGTTACAGGAACAATTTTATTTTTTATTGGGGCTGGTGTTGTTTCAACTGTATCTAGAACAGAGTCACCATGGTTTTCACCGCCATGCGCAATGGTGTTTTTCCAGTCAACCTGAACTGTCGAATTTGATTGCACCTGAATATTTGAGGTGTTGAGACTATCTGATCTGGCAACCATTTTGCACCCTTATTGTTGTTTTTATAGGATCCAGAAAATAGTATCATAAAGGAAAGGGTTAGCAATATACCTTTGAAAAATTGGTAAACTGCGTATAGCTCAATTGAAACATGCTCATAAAACCTATGGACATTTTTACAAAAAAACCATGTGACAAACTACAAAATTAAAGTGTCCTTTTTTTTCAAATGTTCAGCTTAAACCTTTTTCCGTCCAAGCTTACTCATTAGCAGATATATGACTGGGGTTGAGTACAGTGTCAGAATCTGTGACAGAACGAGCCCACCCACAATCGTAATGCCCAGAGGCCGCCGCAGCTCTGCCCCAGCTCCTGTTGCAACGGCCAGCGGAATAGCACCAAGCAATGCCGCCATAGTAGTCATTAAAATAGGCCTGAATCGTTCTATACAGGCTTGATAAATAGCTTCAATGGGCGCCAGTTTATTATCTCTTTCCGCAGAAATAGCAAAATCCACCATCATGATGCCATTTTTTTTGACAATTCCAATCAAAAGAAGAATTGCAATGGTTGCTATGATATTAAGATCAGATCCTGCAATCATCAAAGCCGCCAATCCTCCCAAAATACCTGATGGAAGAGTAGAAATAATTGTAAGAGGGTGAATGAGACTTTCATAAAGCACACCTAGAATAATATAGACCGATAATATTGCTGCCAGCACAAGAACTATTGTGTTGGAATTATCCTGAAACGCCTTGGCATCACCTGCAAATTCCGTACGCAGACCATCTGGCAGATGCATGTCCAGAACTGCCGTCTGAATAGCCTTGAGTGTGGCCTCTATCCCAGCCCCCTCCTCAATATTATGGGTTATAGTAATTGCTGGAAACTGCCCTTGATGATTGACAACAAGTGCATTTGTGCCACGCTCTATTTTTGCCAACGAGCTTAATGACACAAGGCCGCCTTTGGAACTTGGTACATAAAGGCTGCTTATATCAGATGGATCAGTAGCGCGCGAAGGCGTGATCTCGAACACAACTTTATATTGATTGCGCTGTCCATAAAGCGTGGAAATCTGCCGCTGTCCAAAAGAGTTCGAAAGCGCGTTGTCAATATCTTGAATAGCGACACCAAGGCGCGATGCTGCCTCCCTGTTAATAACAAGCTTGGCTTCAAGCCCCCCCTGTTCACGGTCAGTAGACACATCAATCGCACCTTTAATCTGTCTTACACGTTCCAGAACTTTTGGTGCCCATGTTGTAAGTTCTTCAAAATTTGGATCCCATAATGTAAGCTGATACTGTGATTTAGACGAGCGGCCACCCGTACGTAAATCCTGCACAGGCACCATGAATACACGTAACCCAGGTATCTGGGACAAGGGCTTGCGTAGTCGCTGTACAATTTTGGCAGAACTCAGCTTGCGCATATTCTCAGGTTTTAAATTAATAAATAACCGCCCCTGGTTAACTGTACCGCCAAATCCAGATGAGCCAACAGAAGATGCTGTACCCTCGACAGCCTCATCTTTTAACACAATATCCTCAGCTTTTTTTTGCAGCTCCGCCATAGCTGAAAATGAAATATCTGGAGAGGATTCAGTAAAGGCAAATACAAGACCAGTATCATCCTGCGGTAAAAAACCTTTGGGAATATAAATGGCAAGAAGTACCGTCAGCGCAACCGTTAACAAAATTTCAAGCAGCATAAGCCATGGGTGATTTAAAGCTTTGCGGAGTGTGCGCCCATAAAATTTAACCAAGCCTTCAAGCATGGGTTCCACAATACGATCCAGCCAGCTAGGCTGAAGCTCTTTTTCAACCTTCATGAAACGGGCACATATCATTGGCGTCAATGTAAGCGATACAAGCGTAGATACAATAATGGCAAATGTGAGTGTCCAGGCAAACTCTTGAATAAATTTACCCACAATTCCTGGCCAAAAAAGCAGTGGCAAAAAAATAGAAACCAGAGATAGGCTAATAGAGATAATTGTAAAACCGACCTGCCTTGCACCAATAATCGAGGCTTCCATCCGGCTCATGCCAGCTTCCATATTGCGATGGATATTTTCAATCATTACAATCGCATCATCAACAACAAACCCGACTGAAATCGTGATTGCCATAAGTGACAGATTATCAATGGTAAAGCCTGCAATCCACATTCCAACAAATGTGCCGGTCAAGGCAAGCGGAACAGTAACTCCAGCAGCTAATGTCTGTACACCCCGCCGCAAAAATATGAAAATTACCATCATCACCAGCAAAACGGTAATGAATAAAGTTTGCTTAAGGTCTGCAAGACTTGAACGAATGGTAAGTGTACGATCAGACAAAATCGATACATCAACACCATCAGGCAGCCAATTTTTAATTTCTGGGATCTGTGCCTTGACGCGATCAACCGTTTCAATAACATTTGCGTCAGGCTGTTTGGTAATCTGAACAATGACTGAGGGTTTACCATTATACCAGCCAGCAGAACGAGTATTTTTTACACCGCGTTCTACAGTTGCAATGTCTGACAGCTGCACGATTATACCATTATTCGAGCGCACAATAATACGACCGAATTCTTCTGGTGTGTTGAGTTGATCACTGACAGAAATTGTCTCGTTTTGAAAAGCACCATCAAAACTTCCCAGTGGAGATTGCACATTTGCCCCAACCACTGCAGTCCTCACAGCATCAAGGCTCAAACCCATATTGGCTATACGCGCTGGATCAACCCTGATGCGGATTGCAGGCTGTTCTGAACCTGTAACATTTACCTCTGCAACACCTGAAATCTGCGATATGCGCTGCGCTAATACGGTATCGGCAGCATCAAAAATGGTACTGGCTGGGACTTTATCTGATGTGAGCGCAAGAATAATGACTGGAAACGCGTTTGGATTGGATTTACGAAAAATGGGCAGTGTTGGCAGATCACCTGGCAAATCCGTAGCTGCTGCATTTAAAGCTGCCTGTACATCACGCGCTGCACTGTCAGTCTTGCGGCTAGGATCAAACTGAATGGAAATATTGGATGATCCAAGCATGGATGTGGATGTAATTTCACTAACACCAGCAATTGCACCAAGCCTCCGTTCCAATGGCGCTGCAACAGAGGCTGCCATAGTTGCAGGATCTGCCCCTGGACGCCCAGCAATAACGCGGATATTAGGCAGATCAACCGCAGGCAGGCTTGATATTGGCAACACCCAGTAGGCCGCGATCCCCAGTAAAAACAGGCCAAGCGCAAGCAAACTTGTGCCCACTGGCCGTTTTATGAAAGGGGTCGAAATATCAATCATTTTACGGCGCCCTGCTTTTGCACCCTGCCCTGCCTCACTTTCTCCAAGGCTAAATAAATCACAGGCGTTGTATAGAGTGTCAACAGCTGGCTCAAAACCAAACCCCCGATTATGGTTACACCCAAGGGTACGTGCAGTTCACTTCCTGCACCTGTTGCCAAGGCCAGCGGCAAAGCACCAAAAAGCGCAGCCAATGTTGTCATCATAATTGGACGGAACCTTAAATGACATGCTTTTACAATAGCATCATATGGGTTCAGCCCTTCAACTCTTTCGGCTTCTAATGCAAAATCAATCATCATAATTGCATTTTTCTTTACAATTCCCATTAACAGCACAATGCCAATTAGTGCCACAATCGATAAATCATGCCCACCCAGCCTTAATGCTAGCAATGCCCCAACACCTGCTGAGGGTAGAGTGGATAAAATTGTGATTGGGTGAATGAAACTTTCATATAAAACACCAAGAACCACATAAATTGTGAGTATGGCGGCAAGTATTAACCACGGTTCATTTTCCAACGATTTTGAAAACTCCGCCGCATCAGCGCTGAACGTGCCTGTGACTGTGGATGGCAGCTCAATATCATCTTCTGTTTTGGATACAGCCTCAATTGCCGCCCCTAGTGAAACACCCGTTTCAAGATCAAAACTAATAATTGAAGCTGGAAACTGTGCATCATGCACAACAGATAAAGGTGCAGTTACACGTTCAAAAGTTACAAATGACTCAAGCGGAATTTGGACCCCGCCATAACCACTTACATAAAGTTTTGACAACGCATTACTGCTACTTTGAAACTGTGGCGCAGCTTCAAGCACAACACGATACTGGTTGGATTGCGCGTAGATGGTCGAGATTTGTCTTTGTCCAAATGCGTTATTCAATGTATCGTCTATGGACTGCATTGAAATGCCAAGTCGTCCAGCCTTGAGACGGTCGACATTAAGATAAAGTCTAAAACCACCGTTTTGTGTTTCAGAGGCCACATTGCGTAAACTGCTATTGTGCCGCAATGCTGCAACAAGTCTGTCAGACCATTCAGTAACCTGTTTATCATCAGCTCCAGTCAGCACATATTGGTATTGCGAACGGCTGGGGCGTGTACTGATCTGGATATCCTGAACTGGCTGTACGTAAAGCGTTACCCCCGCAATTGTATTTGCAGACGCACGCAGTCTTTCTGCAATCAGTACAGCACTGTCCACACGCTGTTCACGAGATTTAAGTGTAACTGTAAGACGTCCGATATTGGTAGTGGGATTAAGCGCACCCACTCCAATAACCGAAACTACGGCTTCTACATCTTTATCCTGCTGCAACTTAACTGTAACTTGCCCTTGCAGCCGTATCATTTCGGCAAATGACACTTCAGGTGCGGCCTCCAGTACAGCGGTTAGCAGACCGGTATCTTGCAAAGGCAAAAAACCTTTTGGAGCAGTTATATATAAAAAACCCGTAAGTACCATTGTGCCAAATGTTAAAAATAGCATCAGGTTTTGATACTTCAGGGCCCAGCTTAATGTGCGCTCATAAAAGTTGCCCGCCCACGTAATAGGAGCCTCTGCCAGCCGCAGAAAAAGCGGCTCTTTAATATCGCTTTTGACACGCAGCAGTGTAGCACACATCATTGGTGTAAGTATGAGGGAAATTATAGCTGAAACAATGACTGCAATGGTAAGCGTAAGGGCAAACTCACGGAACATACGCCCAACCAGCCCTGTCATGAACAGTAATGGAATGAACACGGCAACCAGCGACACGGTAAGGGAAATAACTGTAAAGCCAATTTCCTTTGCACCTTCAAGGGCTGCATCAAATGGCTTTTTGCCTTCTTCCATTTTCCGAACAATATTTTCTATCATCACAATAGCATCATCAACCACAAAGCCTGTGCCAATGGTGAGCGCCATAAGAGAAAGATTGTCCAGACTGAAACCTGCAAGTGCCATTACGCCAAATGTGGCAATAATGGAAAGTGGCAAGGCAACGCCTGCAATAAGTGTAGCGCGCAATGTACGCAAAAATAACAGCACAACAAGAACAACCAGCACTGCACTAAGGACAAGTGTAAACTTTATATCATTGATGGACGCTCTGATTGTATCAGTGCGGTCATGCACGACTTTAAGTTCAACACCTGCCGGCATTCCACGCTGTACACGTGGCAACTCTCGTAACAGCAGATCAACCGTTCTGATGATGTTCGCGCCTGGTTGCCGCTGAATGTCAATAATAATCGCTGGTTCATTGTTGTACCAACCTCCAACTCGGGTATTTTCCAGCCCATCAACAACATCTGCCACATCGCGCAGCCTTATCCCTGCCCCATTTCGATAGGCTACAATAATATTGCTATAGGCTTTTGCTGCTTCAATCTGGTCATTTGCTGCAATTGTGTAAGATTGCTGCACACCATCCAGCGAGCCTTTAGATCCTGCAACATTTGCTGCCACAATGGCTTGGCGCAAATCTTCTAGACTAAGACCATAAGAGGCAAGTCGTCCAAGATCGGCCTGTACACGCACGGCAGGCTTTATGCCACCTTGAATGGCCACATTACCTACACCTGGAACTTCACTAAGTTTTGGTGTAAGCAAAGTATCAGCCAGATCGCTCAATCCTCGTAAAGCCACATTTTTTGAACTCAGGGCAATTGTTAAAATAGGCGTGTCAGCAGGGTTAACCTTGGCGTATGTTGGTGGATAGGGTAAATTACGCGGCAGGGTCGAACCAGCCGCATTAATGGCGGACTGCACGTCCTGGGCAGCTGCATCAATATCACGGTCGAGGTCGAACTGAAGTGTTATCTGCGACAGACCATATGAACTTTGCGAAGACATGTTGGTTAGCGATGGAATTTGTCCAAGTTGTCGCTCAAGTGGTGCAGTAACAATATTAACAATTGTATCAGGATTAGCGCCTGGCAGCCTTGTAGTGATCTGAATTGTTGGGAAATCTACAGGTGGAAGTGCAGAAACAGGTAATTTTAAATAACCCAGAATACCGCAGACCAGAACTGCAAACCCTAGCAGGGATGTTGCTATTGGCCTACGGATAAAGGGAGCTGATATGTTCATCTGACTGCCTCAGATGGCCTCGTATCTGGTTTTGCTTTATTGTCCTCACGCCTGTTCTGACGTTTTCCTTCACTGGCAGGCTCCCTGCTTTTGCGTGATGGGGCAACTTGCACATCTGTTGGCTGGGCTGCATCAGTTGGCATTACTTTTGCGCCATCGGTCAACCTTGTAAATCCTGTAATGACTACTTTTGTACCAGCATCAAGGCCGCTATTTACCACTGAGACAAGTTCATCCTGTTGCCCTACTGTTATAAGCTTCAGGCTAACCTTGTTCTCACTATCTATGGAGTAGACATAAGGGCCTGCTGGCCCACGCTGTACGGAAGATGTTGGCACAGTAACCACTTGTTGCAGCGTATCCACCAAAACACGAACATTTACAAACTGCCCAGGCCATAATTGTAGATTAACATTAGGAAATACGGCCTTTATTTTGACTGTACCCGTAGTTTGATCTACCAGATTATCAATGACGCTTAGCGTGCCAGTATCAAGCACACCAACATTGTCAGCATCCAAAACTTGTATACTTAAAACCTGTTTTGCGTTTGCAGCGATAACTTTACGCAAATATTGTTGCGCAAGGCCAAATACAAGCCCCATGGGTTTTAGCTGTGTAATGACAACTAACCCGTTTGCATCACTGCTTCTGATGATGTTACCTTGATCCATATTGCGAATACCAGTTCGACCATCAATTGGTGCCCGAACAGTGGTAAACTCAAGTTGCGCCTTATAACTGTCAATTGAAGCCTGGTCAGCGCGGATCTGCGCCTCAAGCTGGGCAACACTTGATTGCTGAGTATCAGACTGCTGGCGCGATCCATATTCTGTTTGGGCTAATTTCTGATATCGTACCAAATCAATTTTCGCATTAGAGAGCAGCGCCTGATCCTGTGCCTTTTTGGCAACCGCCTGATCATAGGCAGCCTGCGCAGTGGTAGGATCAATCAGTGCAAGAATATCACCTGCTTTTACATCCTGACCATCAGAAAAAGCAATTTTCATCAGCTTGCCATCAATCTGCGCCCGAACAGTCACAGAATTTAAAGATTGTATTGTCCCCACAGCCTCAAGCGTTACTGGCACATCCAGAAGGCGTGAAGGAGCAACCAGCACCGCAACGGGGCCATCTCCACGTGCACCACGCCGCACAGTATCTTCTGCTGGAACATTGCGCGTGTAAAAATAATAGCCTGCCGCAGAAAGGATTAAAACAAAAACCAGAAATTTTTTCATAATTGAGGACTGTTCACTGCTGTGGCTTGACGAATGATTGGCGTAGTCGGCTCATATTCATACCCCCCGCCCAGTGCCTGAAACAGACTGATAAGCGCTTGATAATGCTGTAATCTAATTAAAATAAGCGCATCCTGCGTTTGAAATAAAGTTTGCTGGGACGCAAGAAGTGTTACAATATCAATCGTCCCTTCACGCAAACGCTCTTCTGTTATCTGGTAGGCCTTGCGCGAAGATACAACGGCCAGAGCCTGCAATCTTTCATGTTCACTGGTTAATCTTACGGCGATAAGGGCATTTTCAACATCTGCAAAAGCAGATATTATGATTTTACGATAGTTTTGCAGCAATTCATCCTGTCTTGCCCGCTCCAGATCAAGTTGACCTTGCAGATTATATCCATCAAATATAGGCTGTGTAAGTCCAGCCACCAAAGATGCAACCGTAGATTCAGGCCTGAACAGATTCTGGATCAACGTACTTTGCAAACCTGCTTTTCCAGTTAGATTAACATTTGGCAAAAACGCTTTGCGTGCTGCATCAACATTGGCACCTGCTGCCAATAATCTTGCTTCAGCTTCAACAATGTCAGGCCTGCGCAACAAAAGCTGGGAAGGTAAACCCGTTTTAGGACGGGGCGAGCGAAGGCCGCTTAGACTTCCCCCTTTAATAGTCGTACTTTCAGGTGTGCGGCCTAGTAATATTGCAACAGTATTACGTATCTGCTGCACATTCTGCTGCAAGGGGGGAATGCTGGCACGCTGCTGGGCAACGGTTGTTTCCTGAGAGGCAACATCAAGACCACTTGCAGTCCCAACAGCAAGCCTGCCTTTAATCGCAGTCAAAACACGCTCAGCGGTTCCAAAATTGGCTTTTGCGATTTTTACCCTATCTTGTGCTGCTAAAATCTGAAAATAATTACTCGAAACTAAAGCCACTGTCGAAAGTGCTACAGCATCAAGATTATAGATATTTGCCTGTGTAGTAAGCTGTGCAGCATCAAGCGCGTCACGATTTTTACCCCATAAATCTATGGTATAGCTTGCGTTCAAATTTACATCAAACTGATTGCCAACAGAGTTGAAATATGGCCCCGTTTTACTGCGCACTGTGCCTGAGCTTTGGGAGCGAGAGGCATTGGAGGCGCCACTAAGACTGGGATAAAGCGTAGAGCCCGCAATTTTAGCCTGAGCTTCGACCTGTTGAATTCTTGCAGCCGCTGCTGCAACATCAAGATTATTACTCCGAGCCTGGCGGGTAAGTAGCGTTAGTTCAGCTGATCCAAATAGATTGGGCCAGTCTGCTGGAATTTTATCAGCCCGTATATGCTTTGCCTCAACAAAGCTTGCTGGCACTGCAATGCCCAATTGCGGAGCACCAGAACTGTCAACGCATGCATTCAGTAAAGCCAAGCTAAAAATAATTGATATTAAGCGCTTATACAACAGGTAAGTCCATTTATGATGTGCAACCATATATTTTGCACATTTGGTCAAATACTTAAAGCTAAGAATACGTATATAGACTCTATTTTCATACTTTGTTTACAAATAGCTGATCATTTTAGATTTAAATAATTTTCAAAAACAGCACATTTTAATAAAAATATTTAAAAACAGCAGGATACAATAAAGCATTGATTCAATTTATCAAAGACTTGAATCATTTTCTTAAAATGTTGAATCAGTTTATGAAAGGTAAGACAGTTTTTGGCTCCTGTGACAATAATCATAATAAAACATACCTGAATCATACCAGAACATGCTTGCCGCTAAACTCCAAAACGCGTAAAGAACACACATGGATTACGAGAGTTTTTTTAAAACCCAGCTTGACAGTCTTCGTCTTGAAGGCAGATACCGTGTGTTTGCTGACCTTGAACGCAGCAAAGGCAATTTTCCTAAAGCCAACTTTTATGGCACAACCGGCAAGCAGAACGTAACTGTGTGGTGCTCAAACGACTACCTTGGCATGGGCCAGCACCAGTCTGTCATTTCCGCAATGCATACAGCTTTAGACAGGTGTGGTGCTGGTGCTGGTGGAACACGTAACATTTCAGGTACGAGCCATTACCATGTTCTTCTTGAAGAGGAGCTTGCAGACCTGCATGGCAAAGAAGCCGCTCTTCTGTTCACATCTGGCTATGTGTCCAACATGGCAGCTATTAGCACATTAGCTGCAAACATTCCCAACTGCATCGTTTTGTCTGATGCCCATAATCATGCTTCAATGATTGAGGGTGTACGTCACAGTCGTGCAGAAAAGCATATTTTTGCCCATAACAATCCGCGTGATCTGGAACGTAAACTGGCTTCTCTTGATCAGTCCCGTCCCAAGCTTGTAATGTTTGAATCTGTATATTCCATGGATGGCGATATAGCCCCGATTGCAGAGCTCTGCGATGTGGCAGATAAATATGGTGCCCTGACCTACCTTGATGAAGTGCACGCTGTAGGCCTTTATGGTCCACGCGGTGGTGGCATTGCAGAACGTGAGGGAATTAGCCACCGTTTGAGTATTATTGAAGGCACCCTGGGCAAGGCTTTTGGTGTGATGGGCGGCTATATTACGGGGTCTTCAGCTCTTGTAGATTTTGTGCGTAGCTTTGCATCGGGCTTTATATTTACAACGGCTCTTCCCCCCAGCCTTGCAGCAGGAGCATTGGCAAGCATCCAGCATCTGAAAAACAGCTCGACTGAACGTGATGGCCAGCAAAGAAATGTAAGCCTTTTACGTAACAAACTGGAGCTGGCTGGCATACCACACCTTGATAACCCAAGCCATATAGTGCCTGTTATGGTTGGGGATGCAACCTTGTGCAAGCGCATTAGCGATGAGCTTTTGCAGGAGTTCAGTGTTTACGTACAGCCTATTAATTATCCTACTGTGCCACGTGGTACAGAACGATTACGCTTTACACCCTCCCCCATGCATACAGAAGCGGATATAAATCATCTTGTGCGCTCACTCTCAACATTATGGGCAAGAAACAATATGAAGCGCACACTTCCGCCCCAGCTTATTCCACGAAGCCGCTGTCCTTTAGGGTTTGGAGTGGCAGACGGGGAGATGCCTGAAATGATGGGACATGTGAAAGTCCTGTCATGAGCTTAGATATTTTAAAAGAAACGTCAGCCCCCATATTAAAAAAGAAATTCCTCGCAGCACTATCTGGTGCGTCACAGGACATTCCACCCATATGGCTAATGCGACAGGCGGGTCGTTATCTGCCAGAATACCGTGCAATTCGCTCAACGGCTCCCAGCTTTCTGGATTTTTGCTACACCCCATCCTTGGCAACAGAGGCAACATTACAGCCTATTCGCCGCTTCGGATTTGATGCAGCAATTTTATTCAGCGATATTCTGGTGATACCTGATGCATTAGGCCAGGATGTAAGCTTTGAAACAGGCGAAGGCCCACGCCTCAAACCTATTGAAACGGCTGCCGATTTACATAAATTACGGGACACAATATCCAGTGGAAAACTGGACGCAGTTTATGAGACAATTTCTAACGTCAAATCTGCACTACCTTCCGAAACTGCATTAATAGGTTTTTGTGGTGCGCCATGGACAGTTGCAAGCTACATGATTGCAGGACGTGGCACGCCAGATCAGGCTCCCGCCCGTAAATTCGCTTACCTGAACCAGACTCTATTTGCTGAACTTATTGAGCTTCTTATGCAGGCATCCATTGACTATCTTGTTCGCCAGTTACGCACAGGCGTAGAAGCCGTTCAGATTTTCGACAGCTGGGCAGGCGTTCTACCAACGGCCGAGTTTCAGCGATGGTGCTTTGAACCTGTAGCAAAAGTTGTTGCTGGGGTAAGGGCGCAAATTCCAGATGCAAAAATTATAGCTTTTCCACGCGGCGCTGCTACACATCTGACAAAATTTACAACTCTCGAGGGTATATCAGCGTTGGGTCTGGACACATCAACTGACCCTGCATGGGCGGTGGCAAACATTAAAAACATGCCCCTTCAAGGAAACCTTGATCCAATATCGCTTTTAACAGGTGGCTCAACACTGGATGAAGCCATAGATACCATCTTATCAAACTTTGCGGATCGCCCGCATATTTTCAACTTGGGACATGGTATTTTACCAGAAACACCAATTGCACATGTAGAGCAGATGCTTAAACGTGTTCGAAGACTATAGGTTATTTCCCTCGACTGCACGTGCATTTGTGTCAATGTAATCTTTAATGCCACTCATGAACGGATATATTTCCAAAGCCTGCCGCGCAGCTTTCAGTGCAAGCTTTTTATTATCCATACCTTGATAAATAAGGCTTATCCCGCCTATCGCCATATAATGTCGCGGCTCAAGGGCTAAAACCTGCCGAATATCGCGCATGGATCCATCAAAGTCATTTTGCAAAAATAATATCGTCGCGCGCTTGTTCCACGCATCTGCCCATTTTGGCTCAAGCGCAATTACACTGTCAACTATATCAAGTGCTACATTATATTGCCTGGCCTGAAGTGCAATATCAACACGGCTCATGAGTAAATCAGCTGTATCGCTGCCAGATTTTGCCCATATACGCTCAATTTGTTCAGCAATGCCCTTAGCATCCAACTCATTTTTTGCTTTGGCAAGTTGAGTGAACAAGTCCTCCATAACCATTAGAGGTTTGGAAGCCTCAATACTTTTCTCTTTGGGCTTTTCTGAACTTTTAGCGCTTTCCTGTGCAAAAACCTCAGGCGCAAAAAGCAGAATGCCAAGCAAAAGACCATAAGATATGAGTTTTGGTAAAAAATGTATCATAAAATCAGGATAGACCAGAATTATTTGAGGTCAACCGATACACAAACAAAAAACGCCCGCAGCGCGTGCCACGGGCATTAAAAACGGATAATCAGAATTAACCCTGGCGTGCTTTGAAACGCTTCTGTGTTTTATTGATAATGTAAACACGCCCACGACGACGCACAAGCTGGTTATCGCGGTGGCGGCCCATGAGGGATTTCAGAGAATTGCGGATTTTCATGAAACGATTCCAATAAACTAAGAAACAAATGTGTAGACCGTATGCCTTAACTTGGCTCCACAATCAACCTGTAAAATGCATATTTGCAATTATTTGAGGCCAAATCCATCACGGTTCAAACCCTTTGCTGCAAGCTCTGCCTCATAAGCTGCCATTGCGGCATCCACACCTTCCCCAAGCTCGCTTAAAAACGTCCATGTGTAGATGCCTGTGGAATGCATATCATCAAATGTAAGCCGCACAGCATAATTGCCAACCAGGTCTATTTTTATGATTTTCACATTTCGTTTGCCACCTATTGTCTTGCGCTCTGCCTCGCTATGTCCTTGCAGCTCGGCAGAGGGGCTGGACACCCGCAAAAGCTCGGCAGAAATATCGTAAACTGCCTTATTGTCGAACAACACCTTTAATACGGTTTTGTCTTTGTTCAAGCGTATTTCAACAGGCCATATCTGGGTCATTTTACATGCCCTTTTTTTACATGCCCTTTTTGAATTCTAAAAATCAGCTTTGCACCCTCGGTTCTATGCTCAAGTAAAGTGCAGTCCATTTCTCGTAACAGGTTTGGAATATCAATAACCGCCAGCGCATCAGTGCAATGGACCTCCAGCATGCCGTCATCCATTGCCCGCAATGCCTTGCGGGTTCGCAGCACTGGCAACGGGCATTTTAATCCAGATAAATCAAGCACATCCATAATTTAGCTCACCAATTGACTGAAGTGAATTGCATGCAGCTTCACCAGCGTCGCTACTGCCTCTGCATCATTAATATCAACAACCGGAATATCCGTCCCCTCCACATCGCCATCACTGGCAATCGCGATAATATGCTTGTCCCCCAAGGCAATCAGTGGCTTGTTATTGCTCATACGGGTCACCTCAATTTTAGGAATTATAGCAGTTTTAAACCCCTCCACCAGCACAAAATCAACCGCTGCAAGCTTGCCCAGCATTCCCGTTAATGACATTGGCTCGCCTTCAAATTCATGCAGCAGCACAAAACGTTTGGCAGAGGCCACAAGCACCTCATTAGCACCCGCCTCACGGTGCAGATAGGAATCCTTGCCCTTTATATCCATGTCAAACCCATGATGCGCATGTTTAAGGGTCGATACACTAAACCCCTGCGCCTTGAGTAGAGGAATGAGCTTTGTAATAAGTGTTGTTTTCCCGGCCCCGCTCCAGCCAGCAAAGCCTATAATTCGGGTAGTGAGGGGCAAGGTCATGTTAAGATACTACCCACTCACCTTTTCTTGCAGCCATATTTTAATCAGCGACTGATAGGGCACATCACGCGCATTCGCTGCTGTTTTTATGGTCTCCAGCAAATGCTGTGGCAATCGAAGCGATATGGTCTGCGTTGAGGGTTTGAGGTTTGGCAACACAACACGTTTGGCTTTTGACCAGTCAACATAATCTGCGCTATCGCTCGATTCCCAAAACATGCGTTCATCAAGCTCATTTGCAAAGTCTGGAATGGATTTACGCTTGTTGGACATAGAATTGTTCCTCCTTTTGGCTTATGGGACGCGCCAAAATAACTCTTAATTTTGTATCATTCTCACGCAAAGTGAAAGTAATGTGCAAAAGACGTTTTTCATTGCTTTTGCCAAGCGCATGATAGCGTGTCTCAATAGAAATATGCTTTGCATCATTAACAATCAAAAGAGACTGATTAAAAAAAACCTGCTCAGATTCTTGCATCGTCACATTGTGTTTTTCATTTTTCCTTGCATTGCCATCGTCCCAGTCAAACCCTGTAATTTTGGATAGATCAAACATAAATGTATATTACCATCATATACATCATAATGCAAGATTGGATAGGGAGACTATTGACCGTCATTACGAGGAGCGAAGCAATACAGAAAAACCTTAAAGATTAAGAACTGGATTGCTTTGTCGGCTTCGCTCCGCGCAATGACGACCTTTGTTATGCTAACCACTTGTGTTTATTCCAACCGCTGGCAACAATTACCCACTGTCCATGTCTATTATCCACCGTCATGCGCGGACTTGACCCGCGTATCCATCGTCTTAAATTGATCAAACTTGAACAATTTTCTCTACAGCTGATTTTGGCGACTCTTTTCCGTTGTGAGGTGAAAGTTCCTTTTCAACATCTTCCAATATTTTTTTCTGAGCATATTGATCTGCAATATAAGCTTTAGCTTTTGGGGTAAGCTTCCAATGTAGATTATGAAAGCCTTTAGAACTATTCTTTGAAATAAGCTCAATCATATTTATAGTTTCAAACTGAAATTGAATGAAAAAAAATAACTTTTCAAAGTTACCTATTTCCATTTCTGCTATTTCTTGGTGTTCATTTTTTACAAATTTTTTAATTAACGACGAAACATAGATAGTTGAGGGCTCTTTATACAATATTTGAAAAATTTCCTTGAAAAGAATGTCCCATTTTATCCTTAAACTACAATTAGATTTTTTCCTAAATTCATTTTCAGTATACGCAATGTCACCCCTGACTAGAGGTACTTTATAAAGTGTTCCAATTTCTAGACTATATTCTATGTATTCGTCTTCAAATGCAAATTTATCTGAATTATTTTCATTAGCATTTTCTGTTAATTTTTCTTTTAAAAGTTCATTTTCTTTTCGCAAGTCTTCAAGTGTGTTTACTATGTTGGGATTGAGTATATTGTCACCCCTGACCCAACCAGTACCAGGATTTATATTAACAAATTGCCCTACTGAAATTACAACTTTTGTACAAAGATCACCTGCATTGTTCCAAAAATCTAAAAGCCGACCTTGCCTAAGTTTCTCCCTAAATAAGTTTAATTTTCCTAATTTAGCGGAATCCATATCAGACTTATCTTGAGCAAGAGAAACAGGATTTTGATGTAAAAAGGCAAGCACGGGAATTTTACGAGAAACTGCATATTCAAATTCTCGCTCAGTATAACTCACGCCATCGCTGTCTATTGAACCATATCTAGCTCCAACAATAAGAACATAATAATCACTTACATCTATAATGCGTTCAATGTATTTTAGCTGATCCTCATCACTTGCAGAAAAAAGCTCCATACCTTGTACAATATACCCTGCCTTTGATAAAGCATCACTGACGCTTCGTCTCTCCTCAATCAAGTCAGTATATGTTGAACTCAAAAAAACTTGGTATTTTTTATCCATGTTATACCTCAAAAAAAATGCAACACTTGAATGTTGCACTTCGCTAATTCTAAAAATTTTTTAAATTTTGTGTTCTAAATACCAGCTCACAAACTCGTCAGGCCTTAGCGAAAATGGTCATTTTCGAGCACCGAAGCGCAGCATACTTTTGGTATGTGAGCCAAAGAATTAAAAAACAACAGCATAGAAAATTGCCATTTGCAGCAGGGCATCACGAGTTTAATCTATTACGAGCACCCAGTCGTACCGCCACATGTATCACATTTCAAACACGTGCCGTTTCGCACCAACGTGAAATTCGCGCATTCGGGGCAGCTCTCGCCCACATAGCCTTTCATCTTGGCTTGTTCACGCTGGTTGGCAATTGAAAGGGGCTTGGCATCCCCAAACACCAGTTCCTGCAAATCAACTGTTTGCGGCTCGGCTTTTAACGCATTTGCACCAGACGTGCCAAAGTTCGATGCTCCAAAAGCCACCACTGTAGTATTGGCTTTAACCTCAGGTGCACGCATCTCAGAGCGCGGCTCAAATCCACGCATTTCAGATTTTGGCGCAGCCCCTCCAGAAATAGCCGTCAAATTAGACTTTCCCCGCATCAACCCCTTGGAAATACTGGGCGGCGGGGAAGCAAGCATAGCTTTTGAGCCATCCTTGCCCTGATCCCTGCCATGCTGATCCTTGCCCTGGTCCACACCGCCGCCAATCACCGTATTGCCAATATCCTCTGGCGAGACATGCGCCAGATCATACCGTTGCAAATACGAGATAGCGAGTTCACGGAACACATAATCCAGCACAGAGGTTGCGTTTTTAATCGCATCATTGCCCTGCACAAAACCAGCTGGCTCAAAACGCGTGAATGTGAAGGCATCCACATATTCTTCCAGCGGCACGCCGTATTGAAGCCCCAGCGAAATGGCAATGGCAAAATTGTTCATCAAGGAACGAAAAGCTGCACCCTCCTTGTGCATATCAATAAAAATCTCCCCGATACGGCCATCATCATATTCACCCGTATGCAGATAGACCTTGTGCCCGCCAACAACCGCTTTTTGGGTGTAGCCCTTGCGGCGATTGGGGAGTTTTTCACGCTCGCGCTGACGCTCAACCCGCTCAATAATCCGCTCCACAATTTTTTCGGCTGTGGCTGTGGCACGAGCGGCGGCTGGCATGGATACCAGAGCCTCAATCTGCTCTCCATCATCCTCCTCATCCTCAATCAAGGCAGAATTAAGCGGCTGCGAAAGTTTCGATCCATCGCGGTACAACGCATTGGCTTTCAAGGCCAGACGCCATGAAAGCATGTAGGCGTTTTTGCAATCCTCAACTGTTGCCTCATTCGGCATATTGATGGTTTTGGAAATAGCCCCTGAGATGAATGGCTGCGCCGCCGCCATCATATGAATATGGCTTTCAACCGACAGATAACGTTTACCCGTGCGCCCACAGGGGTTGGCGCAGTCAAACACGCTGTAATGCTCAAGCTTTAAATGAGGCGCGCCTTCCAGCGTCATCGCTCCGCATACATGCGTATTGGCTAGCTCAATGTCAGCTTTGCTAAAGCCCAGATAGGGCAGCAGTTCAAACGTCGGATCATTGATTTTGTCTGCTGGCACACCCAACTGGCCTGTAAGCAACTCTTCTCCAAGTGTCCATTTATTGAACACAAATTTAATGTCAAACGCCGATGCAAGAGTTGATTCCAGTTTGGTAATCGCTGCGTCTGAAAAGCCCTTGGCTTTGAGCGTACTGTGGTTAATTCCAGGCGCTTGACCAAGAGAGGCGTGACCAACAGCATAGGCTTCAATTTCTGCAATCTGCGCTTCGCTATAGCCTAATGTGCGTAGGGCATCTGGCACAGCACGGTTGATGATTTTAAAATATCCCCCGCCTGCCAGTTTTTTGAACTTCACCAGCGCAAAGTCTGGCTCAATTCCCGTTGTATCACAATCCATAACAAGGCCAATAGTCCCAGTTGGCGCAATAACAGTAGCTTGGGCATTACGAAAACCGTGTTTAATGCCAAGCTCCAGGGCCTTGTCCCATGCTGCAATGGCATGCTGCACCAGATATTGTTCAGGACATGCTGCATGATCCAGAGGCTGCGGCGCTACGCTCAAACCCTCATAACCCGTTGCATTGCCATGCGCTGCATTCGAGTGGTTGCGAATGACCCGCAGCATATGCGCTTCATTGGCCTTGTAACCAGGAAATGGCCCAAGTTCCGCCGCCATCTGCGCCGATGTTGTGTAGCTTACACCTGTCATGATGGCGGTAATCGCACCGCATAAGGCACGGCCTTGTTTGGAATCGTAGCTCAGGCCCATGGTCATCAACAGGCCGCCAATATTGGCAAAGCCCAGGCCCAATGTACGGTATTCATAAGAGCGCTCTGCAATTTCCTTTGAGGGAAACTGCGCCATCATCACGGAAATCTCAAGCACAACTGTCCATAAACGGCAGGCATGCTCAAAGCCCATCACATCAAATTTGGCTGTCTGCTTATTGTGAAACTGGAGCAGGTTGGCAGATGCCAGATTGCACGCCGTGTCATCCAGAAACATATATTCAGAACACGGGTTGGATGCGCGAATATCCCCCGCTGATTTGCATGTATGCCAATCATTCATGGTGGTGTTGTAATGCAGTCCAGGATCGGCAGATGCCCAGGCCGCATAACCGATTTTTTCCCATAGATCACGGGCTTTCAAGGTTTTATAGATTTTTTTATCTGTACGCTTGATGAGATTCCAATCTGAATCAGATTCAACAGCGCGCAAAAAATCATCCTTCAGCGATACAGAATTATTTGAGTTTTGTCCTGCAACAGTTAGATAAGCCTCTGAATCCCAATCTGTATCATACACATCAAATGTTATGTCTTTATAGCCCTGCTTGGCAAACTGGATAACGCGCTTGATATAATTATCTGGCACAAGCGCACGGCGGGCAAGCTTGATCTCACGCTTCAAGGCAGGGTTTTTCTCTGGCTCAAAACAGCTGTCATTTCCCCCCTCACAATTGATGCAGGCCTTTAAAACAGCCTTCATGTGCTTGGCAACTGTTTTGGAGCCTGTGACAAGCGCTGCAACTTTTTGCTCCTCACGCACCTTCCATTCAATGTAATCTTCAATATCTGGATGGTTAGCATCCACCACCACCATTTTGGCGGCACGGCGCGTCGTACCACCAGATTTTATTGCACCTGCAGCCCTGTCGCCAATTTTCAAAAAACTCATCAGGCCACTAGAACGCCCGCCCCCGGCAAGGCTCTCACCCGCCCCGCGCAGCAATGAGAAATTGGACCCTGTACCAGAACCATATTTGAACAGGCGCGCCTCACGCACCCACAAATCCATAATGCCACCCTCATTCACCAGATCATCGGCAACGCCCTGAATGAAACAGGCATGGGGTTGTGGATGCTCGTATGAAGACGCTGATTTTGTAAGTTTGCCTGTTTTATAATCTACATAATGATGACCCTGGCTTGGCCCATCAATGCCATAGGCCCAATGCAGACCAGTATTGAACCATTGTGGTGAATTGGGCGCAACCATCTGGTTGGCGAGCATGTAACGTAACTCGTCATAAAACGCCTGAGCATCATCTTCCGCTGTAAAATAGCCACCCTTCCAGCCCCAGTATGTCCAGCACCCAGCTAACCGATCAAAAACCTGCTTGGACGAAATCTCGCTGATGTAACGTTCATTTTCAGGCAGCACAGCCAAGGCAGTTTCATCTGGCACACAACGCCATAAAAATGACGGAACCTGATTTTCTTCCACACGCTTGAGACGGGCAGGAACACCAGCTTTACGAAAATATTTCTGCGCCAGCACATCTGCCGCCACCTGGCTCCAGCTTGCAGGTACTTCCACATTGTCAAGCTTGAACACAGTAGACCCATCAGGGTTGCGAATCTCAGACTTGGTGAGCTGAAATTCCATTCCTGCATAAGCAGATTGGTTGGCCTTGGTGTAACGACGCTCAATGCGCATAGGGGTAGTGTCCTTAAAGGTTTAGGTTTGAAGATTTTTTAACAATGCCAAAATTACGCAGCTTTTAAAAAGTGCCTGATTTTAGCAAAAACTATAATTTTTCCAGGTAAATGCAATATTCTACGCATTTATGCAGTCACGCTGCATTTTGCATTCCCTGCACAAATACACTGATCTATAGTTAAAGCCCCGTCAACATATAGTATGAATATAAGTGGGTTCCATACCATATGTAGTATTTGCCTGTTTATAATGGGGATAACTGCTAAAAACGAGACAAGTACCTGATTCAATTAAAAAAACAGGAAAACTAAAATTAAGGTTTGAAGTTTTAGATCTAAAAATTACATTTTCAAGGCCCATAAAATGCCCAAAAGCGACAATATGAACATACATTATATTGTAAGACTGCTTATTTTTTAACGTGCAGACAAAAACCTGTAGCTTTAAGTTCTTTTTAAGAAACTGATTCTTGCCAGGTTTATAGATAACCAGAGTGAAAAGGAATATTGGCAATAATGAATGAAATTGCAGGCAATTACTTGCACGGACTAAAATAAAGCCAATGCTCAACATCATAGCTTCACAGTTTCTTTAAATTATGTGTAAACTGGTACCAGCTAAAAAATTAACGGTGCATGATTCATTTTGATAATTCAAAATTTTATTCTAAAATTGGTGGGTATGCGATGCAATCGCATCTAAATTTCAAACGGGATCAATATGAACCCACTTATGGTCATCCTGCAAAGAATTATGCAGCACTTGATCTTGGCACAAATAATTGTCGCTTGCTGATTGCTCGCCCAACAGCAGATGGTTTTCGTGTAGTTGATGCATTCTCACGCATTGTACGTCTGGGAGAAGGGCTGGCACTAACAAATCGCCTTTGTAAAGATGCAATCAGCCGCTCTATCGAAGCCTTGAAGATTTGCCGTGAAAAAATAGAGTTTCGCAGCGTTAGCCGTATTCGCCTTATTGCAACAGAAGCCTGCCGAATTGCACATAATGGATCATTTTTTCTTGAACGCGTCAGCCAGGAGGCAGGGCTTGATCTGGAAATCGTGGATCGGGAAACAGAGGCCCGTTTAGCAGCAGCAGGTTGCGCTGCACTTGCTGATCCAGAAGCCAGCAGTGTTGTGCTATTTGATATTGGCGGTGGCTCTACAGAAGTAGTCTGGCTTAAACAGGCAAATGCCGCAGCACAAAACACCAATTCACGTGTCAAGGCATGGGTTTCCCTACCAGTAGGCGTTGTCACGCTTGCTGACAGATATGGGGGGGTTGATGTCACCTTGAATTGTTTTGAAAATATGGTCACAGAAGTCTCAGCGCATTTGAGTGCCTTTACCAAGCAGGCTGCCTCATCAATGGAGTGCCCAAATTTTCACATTCTGGGCACATCTGGCACTGTTACAACAATTGCAGGCGTATATCTCAAACTCAAGCGTTACCAGCGTAAGGAGGTTGATGGTATATGGATGGGCAATAATGATGTTGAACATGTTATGCAGCAATTATTGGCTATGTCTTTTGCAGAACGTGCAGCAAATCCATGCATAGGCTTGGAACGCGCTGATTTGGTACTGGCAGGGTGCGCTATTTTTGAAGCTATAAGAAGGGCTTTTCCTTCAAAGCGCGTACGTATTGCAGATCGTGGTTTACGTGAAGGCATATTAATGGAAATGATGCAGGCAGATGGTGTGTGGCGGAAATAATAAGACGCAGACTGCAGACAGACATGTAGAATATTCAAATACTACCTGCCAAAACATAAAATCAATTCAAAGAGTTTTTTCAAATGAGCCATAAAACAGGCAGTAAGCATAAGCCAGGTCAAATAAAGCCACGTTCTTTGAAAGCGCGCGCAGAACTGGAAAAAGCGAAAAAAACGCGTAAAGCAAAAACTAGTTTTGCTGAAACCCAAACTGATAAAGCAGCGCTTGCCAAAAAAGCCGCAGCAAGGAAACAGGCTGCGGCTGTAAAACCTGTCTCAAAAACAGCTATTGATGAGGGGGGGATGACACAGCATACCTTAGCAACAACACCAGGGCGCCAGCAGACAAGCTCTGCCAGCGACACAAACCTGAAAATCTACGTCAAAACCAGCAATAAACGCAAATTATCCTCTACTTTATGGTTGCAGCGTCAGCTCAATGATCCTTTTGTGCAAAAAGCCAAACGTGAAGGCTATCGTTCGCGCGCAGCCTATAAATTTTTAGAGATAAATGAACGCTACGGCCTGTTAAAACAGGGTCAGCGTATCATAGATCTAGGCTGTGCGCCTGGCGGTTGGTCACAAATCGCAGCGCGGGAAACAGGCTCTGTTAATGGAAGCGAAGGCGCAAAAGTCATCGGCATAGATTTGCTGGAGGTTGAGGCTATCCCTGGGGTAGTGCTTGAAAAACTTGACTTTACTCTCTCCCACGCCCCTGCCCGTCTCAAAGAGCTCTTGGGCGGCGATGCGCATGGTGTACTCTCAGACATGGCCGCAAATACAATTGGGCATAAAAAAACCGATCACATCCGTATTATCGCATTGGCTGAAATGGCCATTGATTTTGCGCGTGAGGTTTTAGCTCCAAATGGCTTTTTTGTAGCCAAGGTTTTTCAGGGCGGCACAGAAAATGAGCTGCTTGCCAACCTGCGCCGCGATTTTAAAACGGTGCGCCATGTAAAACCAAAAGCCAGTCGTGCAGATTCAGCTGAACTTTATGTGCTGGCAACTGGGTTTAGAGGGAAATCGATACCAAGAGCTGCAACTGGCGCACAACCTGAACTAGACCTGCCCTCGCAACCATGTTAAGGGCAATTGCCAGTTCTCATATTTATCTGGTGTGCCAGATTATCACCTTTCAGGAGATGGCTTTATGGCCCCGCGGCATTCACGTATAATACCAGAAGCGCTTACATTTGATGATGTTTTAATGCGCCCGGGCCGCTCCGAAGTGCTGCCAAATGAAACTGACATACGTTCACGCATTACCCGCAAAATTTCTCTTAACCTGCCAATTGTATCATCTGCAATGGATACTGTAACCGAAGCACGCCTCGCGATTGCCATGGCGCAGGCTGGCGGCATTGGAGTTATCCACCGCAATCTGTCCCCTGAAGAGCAGGCAGACCATGTGCGGCAGGTTAAACGCTTTGAAAGTGGCGTTGTCTTGAACCCGATTACAGTTCCACCAGACATGACCCTTGCAGACGCGCTCGCCCTTATGGAAAGGCATAAAATTTCTGGCTTTCCCGTTGTTGAGAATGGGGAAGGCCGTCACGGCAAGCTAGTTGGCATCCTCACACATCGTGACGTGCGTTTTGCTGAAAACATGAACCAGCCTGTTAGCGAACTCATGACCAAAGAGCGCTTGATTACCGTTAGTGAACACGTAACCAAAGAACAGGCTCGCAAACTTTTTCACCAAAACCGGATTGAGAAACTGGTTGTTGTAGACGCTGATTACCAATGTATTGGCCTGCTCACAGTTAAGGATATAGAAAAAGCACGCCTGAACCCAAATGCATGCAAGGATGAAAAGGGGCATTTAAGGGTCGCTGCCGCAACATCTACGGGCGTTGATGGATTTGAGCGGGCCGAGCGTCTCATAGAAGCTGGCGTGGATTTGATTGTGGTGGATACAGCTCATGGGCATTCTGTACGTGTGCTGGATGTTGTCACAAAAATTAAGAAACTGGCTAAAAACGTTGAGGTTGTAGCAGGCAATGTGGCAACAGCTTCAGGCACCAAAGCTTTGATTGATGCAGGTGCTGATGCTGTAAAAGTTGGTATAGGCCCAGGCTCAATTTGCACAACCCGCATCGTCGCTGGTGTTGGCGTACCTCAGCTGACAGCTGTAATGGAAGCAGCAGATGCAGCTCATGCGCAAGACATTCCAATCATTGCAGATGGCGGCATTAAATACTCAGGTGATGTGGCCAAAGCTCTGGCTTCTGGCGCTGACTGCGTGATGATTGGCTCGCTACTGGCTGGCACAGATGAAAGTCCAGGTGAGACATATCTTTATCAGGGTCGCAGCTACAAATCCTATCGCGGCATGGGGTCAATCGGCGCCATGGCACGGGGTTCTGCTGATCGCTATTTTCAGGCAGAAATTAAGGACAGTATGAAACTTGTGCCAGAGGGCATTGAAGGCCAGGTGCCTTATAAAGGTCAGGTTGCCAGCGTTTTGCACCAGCTGGCTGGTGGCCTGAAAGCTGCCATGGGCTATGTAGGAGCCAAAACCATTCCTGATATGCAGGAATGTGTTGAGTTTATCCGCATAACCAACGCAGGCCTCAAAGAAAGCCACGCGCATGATGTAACAATTACGAGAGAAAGCCCGAATTATCCGACACGTGTTTAGCCTACAGCTGGACTTTTACATTTCATATCTCCATAGTCTGCTTCAGATTCAAATCACATGGTAAATGCATGAAAAATTTCTTTTTACAGTTCTTCACCTGGTGGAGCGGGCAGACTTTAGGCACACGGTTTTACACCTGGCGCAAAGGCGAGCGCGTTGGAACTGACGAGTTTGGCAATATATATTTTCGTGTAAAAGGTGGCAAAGTCGATCCAGCTCTAGGGTTCAACCGTCGCTGGGTTATTTTCAATGGTGGCTCTGATGCCTCCACCATCCCCCCTGGTTGGCATGGTTGGCTTCACCACAGGGTTGATGTAGCGCCATCTGAGGAAAACTACTCAGCAATGGACTGGCAGCTTCCTCATAAAGCCAATATGACAGGCTCTCCACTTGCCTACAGGCCACCAGGTTCGTTGTTGGCTGGGGGTCAAAGACCAGCAGTATCTGGCGATTATGAAGCGTGGACTCCTAAATAAAATTAGTTTTAAATCAGGGTTATCAAAGAATGCCATTGTTTGGAAAAACAACCAAAACGTTTTTACTGGTTTGCACTGCTGCTGGAGCATTTACATTTGTCTCACCATCTTTTGCAGACAAAATTAAAAATCCAACGGCTATTTTTGCGGGCCTAGATAAAATTACAGGTCGAATTATTTCATTTGAGGTTGGCATTAGCGAAACCGTGCAATTTGGCTCCTTACAGCTTACGCCACGGGTCTGTTATTCACGCCCCTCGTCTGAAGCACCTCAAACAAATTCGTTTATCGAAGTAGATGAAATAAATGCCAGCAACGAGTATAAACGTATTTTTTCAGGCTGGGTATTTGCAGCCAGCCCTGGCCTGTCCGCAATTGAACACCCAGTTTATGATCTATGGCTAGCAGAGTGCAAAGGTGGCACAACAATCATCAAGACTGCGCCAGACACTCTCGAACCACCAGTAGCTGCGCCAAAATCTGAGAATGCAGTGCGTCTGAAACCTGAAGAGGGCGTCAGGCTTTCTACAGAAGAAAAAGCCGCAAAAGATGCAAGTCGTGCTGCAAGCAAAGCAAAGACGGCGCCTACACAGCGCTTTTTTCCAACAAATGTACCACCTCCATCTCAAGGTGGCGGCGGTAATGTGGACATAGCGCCACCAATGTCGCTTGATCCTGCAAGCAAAGGTGGAAACTAGCCGCAGACGTCACGTGATACCTAAATATGTAACATCTAGTTTAGCATTCTTTTTTTGCTGTTCCCTAAAAGGAGAACGCAAAATGCTAACCAAAAAATACTACATAATTAGGAAAGCGTCACAACTGACTAGGGTCTATAAAAGAAACAAGACTTCCTATGTTTTGAATAAATCTATGATTTGATAGAAAATAACTATTTACATTATTAATCACACTGCGAATATGGTTAATATCTCTACTGTAATTTACGTCAAGCGCGGCAGAGATTTGCTGCATACTCAGTGCACGCCCATTAGCTTGCTTTATAATTGATACAATTTCGTACTCTTCTTTAGTGAGAACCTTAGTTGTATTGAATGATTTTACCTCATATTTTGAATCTATAGTTTTTAAAACGACATTACTAGTTCTTTTAGGCGATAGCTTTTCTGCAGAAGCAGCAGATGCCTGAACAGGAAAGCTTTGTTGTGGAACAACTACAGGTGCTGAAGCAACTACGTCCACTTCCGATGATCTTATTAATTTATATCCGCCACCGGCATGATCTTTGGCAATCAAAACCCTTCCAAGCGCTTCATTTAGCCTGTTTCGGATAACGCCTATGTTGGGCGCGGATTTTACTCCTGGATTACTTTCTAAATATGCTGATTGCACTTGTGCATCTGACACAGCGCTACCTATATTTTTAAAATAAATATTTAGTACTGCATTTAACTGTGGTGTAAGTTGCTTGAAGGCACCATCAATATAAACACCATTTTTAAGATTTTCTTGCCCAAATGTAAGTGATTTATATCCAGTGTTCCTAACAGCACCAAATGCCTCTACAGCAGCTTGTGATAATCTGAAGCCGTTTTGGCTTTGAACGATATCATCTCCCAATTTATCCACAAGTGAATACAATACTTCCGTTAATTTAGCTTCAGGTGTACTCTTTCCGTACAGGCGTTGAAAAGCCTCTGATAGTTGAGTAGAGTTTCGCGGGATTATATTAAATTCTGCCATAATTTTAAAAAGTTTATTCTCTTTGTCGGTTAGAGGGACAGTTTTTTGATTCAAAGTTACATTTGTAATAACAGGCTCAGGCACCGTATTTAAAACTACCTGTTGCGATGGGGATGATACATTTGAGCCAGATGTTGCCGCTGAAACTGGCGATGTTGGTTCAGCAAAATGATACTCTTTTTGTGAGTTAACCCGAAAAATACTATTCTTGCCAAACTGATCCTGTAATTTGGTTAGTGCACGCTCTACATCCACAACTTCGTAGGGTACATTTTGCATTCTCAATGTTTTTGAAAGCGCAGACATAGAATAAGAATTATTTTTATTGGCTGTAAAAATTGACAAAAGCTTGAACTGAGCATAATCGAGCTCGTATTTTTTGCCGTTTACAATTAGTTCATGAATGTTAGCGCGTGAAAATAACTCAAAAGCTGGTTTTTTAACTTTAGCTACTAGGTCTACTTTATCAAGAAAATAGCCATTTCCATCAGAGTACTGAATAAAATCTCTATGATTTGGCTCAAGATTAAATGCAGTTTTAACCTTGCTGTTGATGCTGGTTAAAGCTTGCTGCACTCTGTACACACTAGCAGCATAACCAGTATTTCCAAGGGCACTCTTTATACCATACACGCTCCTTAAATCATGCCCGCCTCTAGCACGAATAAGATCCATCACACGCAGCTCTAAGCCATCCAGATGAACATCCGTACCATTGACATTCATGGTCAAGTTTCTGCTATCTATTTGAATTGGATACGCTGTGACACCTTTTTTCGCTGGTCCAGTCTCTTGTGGTTTTACATAGACTGTTTTTGCTTCAGGTATGTATGGTTCATCATTTCTAACGATCTGTTTTATGACTTCGGGCAAGGGTGCACTCTCGCTTAACCCATGTATACCGTACCTATTATCTGGCGTGCGTTCAACAAAAGGGGTGCCAAGCACATTTTGTATTGTAGCCATTAGTTTGCTCAACGTTCTCGCATGGATATTTTTACCTAAATAGGCTCTGAAATCGCTTAAACTGAGTGTATTACCTTCGTGCTTTAAGAGAATCTTTAAAATTTCTATTTCGGCAGCATTTAAATCTCTCTTAAATTTTCCATTAATTGATATTCCAATACCTTTATTGAATACGCTGCTACGCATGCTAATATTAACCATCGGCAGCGAGGGATCACGGTAAGGAGATGTAGAAGCTACAACTTCAGGAGCTGTAACATTAGGCGCTTTTTTTGATGAAATCGCAGTTTCAGACACTGATAACCCGTAACCATGACTACTTTTTGTGCGAGGATACGATATGGGAAAATCAATACCGATTTTAGTAAATTTTACTTTGATTGTGTTAATTAAACTGGAAATATTGACTTTTTCTCCTGCAAAAGTCTGACACGCTACTTGAAGGTCGTGAGTTAAAACTATCTTTCCTTTATTGTTTAAAAGAACTTGCATAAGTCTCATCTGACCATCGTTTAATTTTAAATCGTGAGTTCCAATTCTTAAAATATTTTTTTGAGTGTCTAGATGATAATTTTCAAAAGCTGCAAGATTGGTACCAGGCAATTGAGGTGTATTTCCTGGCGTGTTGGTGGCAGTGGTACCTGCAGGTGTTTGAGCTGTAACTGCATGAACTGAACTTAAAGGATTGTCTCTTCTCCAGGCTTTTGCAGCATCAGAAATTGACATTCCACTATGTTGACGCTGGGCGGCCAAAACCTGTGCGACAGTCATCTGATTTTGGTCTGCAATAGCTTTGAGCGCTGCTCTTTCGCTAAACCCTGCTCTTGGAGTAGGCGCTAAAGTAACTTCCGACGCTGTTCCTGTCATGGATGTTTGAGGTGCAATAGTCTTTGCAGGCAGTCCTAACAGTTTATTTACAGCCTGCTCAACTGTACCTCCATGAGTTTCCATCTCAGTTTGAATCTGCGAGGCACGTAAAGCGCCCTCGCTGTTATTGGCAGCAGTTACTATTTCCTGTCTTTCGGCATGGGTAAATACTCTTCCCTCCCCTGCCATATTTGTAACACCCTGACGCATTTTTTTATCTGCAACTTGACCTTCTGGTGTATTTTTGCGTGCATTAGTGTGTGCTTTTGTAGCTAATCTAGCGGCGCGTTTTGGCCGCTGTCTTGGGGGACTAGCTTGTGCATTAAGTCTTTGGTTTGCTATGTGCGTTTCAGCATAATAGGCAATAACTTTTGGATCTTTGCGTGCAATACTAGCAGGCAAAGTAATTGATGTGCCGCCATTCACACTGACTTGGACAAGGTCTTGATTGTGTTTGATATGGTATTTCTTGCCATTTAGCATTATGGTTTCTGTGTGTGGCTTAACAATTATCCCTTTAACTGGCACATTTTCTTGGGGTATTAACGCTGCATCAGCACCCACCACAGGCGCGGGTTTTGGCTTAAGAAGAACCTGCTTTGCAATAGTTTTCGAAACTGGTTTGGTAACAGGAGATTTTTGACGCGATAACCGCACAGGCTTTGGTTTAGCACCTTTTGGTGTTGGGATTGGTTCCGGCACAGGCTTTTTAGCCAATAAAGGCTTTGCAAGCAAACCAAGCATCATCGCCACATTACCACCTGCATTGAGCAGTCTGGTTTTATCGGCTTTATCACCTTTGGACAGCTCTGTAAAAAAGGTCTTTGCTTCATGGGCTGCACCATTTAGGGCCGCGCCCATCGCACCCAAATTGAACATCATGCCAATTTTAGGCAAAGCACCAAGCTTGGTTATGAGAGGCCCAAGAACAGCCTCCCCACCAATAAACATTGTGTTGAGGTTGAATCCGGCATTGCCAAGCGCTGCCGCCCAACCCTTGTCATTAAAGCCAGCTTTGCGCGCTTGTATTTTTCCTGCCTCAATCAGTTTCCACATTTCCGCTGCTTTTTTAGCATCTACTAAGCCAGTAGCACCTTGAATCATCTCAAGCATGGCAAAGGTAATACCAAAATTATAGTTGGTTTTAGCGCGTGCAGCAGCGCTAGACACATCAAAACCAAGCCCTTTGCCAATCATTTTGGCCGTTGCAGCCTCGTTGATCTGCGCACTTGTTTTAGCTTTGACATTGGCAGGTTTAAGCAGTTTTGGATCAAGTCTTCCAGCAGCGTATAGCTTTTCGAGTGCATATAACCGATTGTCAGGATGGCTCTCAGGACTGAAATCCAAATCAACACGACGTCCGTTTTTGTCAATCAGAAAATAGCCAGCCAACGGATTAAGGTTATTATCCTTATAATAAGGAACGCTTATGCTTAGTTTCTTCCCCGTTTTGGGATCTTGAAGAATATCTGAAAAAGATTTGAAATAATCAGGTGTTTTACCCGTCCAGCTTTTTACAGAAAGAGGAGCAGACAGCTTTAACGATGTTGATACATTAGCAGGCAAAGATTTGGCAGATAAAGGTTTGGTTGATGCTGTTTTAGCAACCGCTCCATCAAAAACGCCAGTGTATGAACCATTTTTTAATGCAGCCGTCTTTGAACCAAGCGCAGCAGTCTGTACACTGGCAGAACCAGTCTTGTTCGATATGGTCATACTATTCTTATCCTGTTATTATAAGCCACGTTGGGCCTGGATTTGTTATGGCAAGGTTGACACAAAAAAATACTATGGGCAAATCCTTGGTAAATACATGCTTAATGTAACCTTGGTAAACCCCCAACCTTACACCAGCCTTACAGGATTAAGAAAAAGTACATAATTTTAAAAATTTTTTGAACAAAATGTTCCAGCGTGGTGACGGGGGGGAGACTTGAACTCCCGACCTCGGGGTTATGAATCCCGCGCTCTAACCAGCTGAGCTACCCTGCCATTTCAACACATATTCGTGTAAACCACGAATAGCAGCATATAGGACTTAAGCTTTTTATATGTCAAGATTTTTGCACGCGTATCATTTTAAAATAACCTGCCGGTGATGTACGCTCTGGATCATGCACAATTAAACCACCATAAGCCGCTGCCCAGCGCTTTACACGTGCCAGCTTAAAGGACGTGCTCCAGCCAATTTTTTTCACCAAAGGTGCAAGCATTTCTTCAACCTTGGCCTGAGGCCCCTCATCAGCACCAAACCGCGTGGTAATAACGAGCTGCCCACCAGATTTTAAAACTCTTGCAGCTTCACTCAGGGCACGTTCTGGCTCTGGAACCAGTGTTATAACAAAAGGCATTGCCACTGCATCAAAACTTTCATCCTGAAAGCCAAGCTGGCAGGCATCCATTGAGGCAAGCATTTTTACATTTTTAAGTTTAAGTTTTTTAACCCTTGCGCTGGCTCGTTTTAGCATCGCGCAGGAAAGATCGATACCATAAATTTGGCATGTATGTGGATAGTAAGGCAGCATAAGTCCTGTGCCGACACCTATCTCAAGAATGTCTTTTGATGCAGGAATGTCTTTTGATGAATAAGCTACGGCTTCAACAGTTTTTTTATGTGCGTCAGATAAAAGCTTAGCATATATTTGGTCATATATGGGTGCCCAGCGCTCATAAATCTTCTTTTGAGACTCAAGGTCAACTGCAACCTCTTCAAGAGATTTTACAATAACCTTCACGCAGGCACATCCGCTGAAAACGTATTTTCCAAATGAGCGTCAACATGCCTTTGGGCGATAATGGTTCCACCGCCAAGAACCCGTGCACCCGCCTCTTCGCTGTCATAAAATACACAGGCTTGACCAGGAGCAATACCTTCCTCACCGCAAACAAGCTCTACTTCAGCACCATGATCTTCAGCATCATGATCACATTTTTTTAAGATCGCGTGTTTAGGCGAACGCGTTGAGCGTACCTGCACTGCAACAGACAATCCACACCTATTAAAAGGAGCATCCCCCAGCCAGTTGATATCCCGCAGCTTAATGCTCTTGGACCGAAGAGCTTCTCGAGGGCCAACAATTACTTTTGCTGCATCAGCGTCAAGCTTAACAACATACAGTGGATCAGAAGAGGAAATTCCAAGGCCTTTGCGTTGACCAATTGTATAATGCAGAATACCTTTATGCTGGCCTAAGACCGTTCCATCCATATGAACGATGTCACCGCCTCTAACTGCATTGGGCTTTAAACGCTCTATGATATCAGAATATTTTCCATCCGGCACGAAACATATATCCTGGCTGTCTGGTTTGTCAGCTATTTCCAGGCCAAATTCATGCGCTAGGGCCCGTGTTTCAGATTTTGGCATTCCACCAAGTGGAAAGCGCAGGAGATTGAGTTGATCTTGTGTTGTGCCATACAGAAAGTAACTCTGATCTCGGTTTAGATCATGGGCACGATACAGGCCATAATTACCATTTTCAAGCGCTCTGCTTTGCACATAATGCCCTGTTGCAAGCACATCTGCACCAAGCTCACGTGCTGTTTTAAGTAGATCCCTGAATTTGACAGACTTATTGCATTCAACACAGGGAATCGGTGTTTCACCTTTTAAGTAACTGTCGACAAACTTTTCAATAACGCTGTCTTTAAAACGGCTCTCATAATCTAGTACATAATGTGGAAAATTCCATTTATCTGCCACACGCTTGGCGTCATAGATATCCTGCCCTGCGCAGCAGGCACCTTTGCGATGTGCCATTTCCCCCGCATCATAAAGCTGCAAAGTTATGCCGATAACATCATAACCTTGGCTTTTGAGCAAACAGGCCACAACACTCGAATCCACCCCGCCAGACATTGCCACCACAACCCGCGTTTGCTGCGGGGGTTTAGGAATGTTGAGGGAATTTAAAACAGTATTAGTCACATGCAATGTGTTACAGGGAAAAACACCGTTTTAAAAGAGTAGAAATTTTATTTTATTTTCCAAAAATATTTATATAGTTCGAAGGATCTCTTTTCAATCTTCTCTTTATATCCATAATCTTTTGCAATGATATCTGTTGCTTTTTTAATTTGTGCAGGCGTTATCCGTCCGAAATAATGCCCCTCAAACGCCGCACATAATTTCTTTTCAGTAGCTGAATATGTTAGCTGTCTGATCGGATTTTTACTATCGGAGTTAAATCCTGCTCTAAAAGCATAAACTTCATTTAAAAGAGTTACTTTTAAATCCTCTGCAGCAAATGCCTTTTGCTGTGCAGCTGGGCGCTTGCCTGGTGGATATTTCTCTGGATTTGCGCTGTAGATATCTCCAGCAAGAGTGTGAAATCGAGCATGTCTGATTTCATGTGCAAGTGTTTTATCAAGAGTATTTGCTGCGCGTTCAACATCATTTTCTATGGTTCGAACATAGTTACGGCCAATGGCTATGATTTTTTTGTCTGTATCAGAAAGACTATATTGAAATTGCCCGTAATTAGTACCAAGCTCCTTGATGTCAAAAGCAACATTATTATTTAAGGCAATACGCATGTCGGGCGCTGTATCTGGATCCTGAATGGCTCTCAAAATAGCTTTAAGTAGATTTCCCTTTTCTTCATGAGTGATACCTTTGGCAACAATTTTAAGGTGATCTTTCAGGAGCTTTTGGTCAGATGCAGGTAGCTTTCCAAGCTCTTCTGTAAATTTTTGAGCGGTTTTATGGTCAAAACCGTAATTTTTTTTCAAGACACTTAATGTTAAATTACCCGTACGTCCAAAATTGTTTTTTGCAGTATCGCTGACTCTATATGAGCGTCCATTATCTGCAGTTTCTACAATATTGTCCTCACCTAAATCACGAATGATATCTTGAAGGGAATTTTTAATATACTGCAAATCTTCTTTATTTTTGTAAGAATCAGGGTCAGCAAAATATCCATTACAAATATCCTTTAATGGAACATTTTTTCCTTTTGCCTCAATTAAGATTTTAAGAACTTCGCAATTGACTGGGAATACAGAAACATATTTGCCATTTACATTAATTGAGTATCCATCAGTAGAAACTTTTCCAAAACTGGCAGTAATGTTTGAGTCAGCAGGAGCAGCAACAGAGCTTGATTTTAAAAAACTATAATCGTGATCATCGAAGTCATCAAAATAAAAATCATCATCAAAGTCATTATGTATAGGTTTTACGGGGCCAGAACCTTTTGGAGCATGCATGCTTACTCTGTATGAAAGTCCACCGTCGTTAGTCTCAATTATATTCTTATTACCAAGATTATGAATAAGGTTTTCTATGTCATCTCTTAATCCGTCGATATGATACGTATTTTTTGATGTCATCTTTTCTTTAAAAATTTCATTGCCAATCGTTTTCAAAGAAACATGTTTTCCATTTGCGTTAATCAACATTTTAAGAATTTTTGTATTATCTGGATCATTAGAAATTATTTGGCCATCAACTGAAATGCCTGATTTATCAGCAACAACACCACCAAATTTAGCTGGTAGGAGAAATTTATCAGCAGGATTTTCAAATTTTATAGCTCGTCCTTCAAGGACATCAATTGCCTGCTTGACAGTAAGGCCCGGAAACTCAACCATTTTGGCTTTTATGTCTTCGTTTCTTACTCCATAAACGGCGTTCAGTAAGGCATCTTCTGGATTTTCTTTTTGCCATTGCTTAATTTTTTTATCGAGTGCATCAGGTTTTGGCTTTTTAGCTTTTGAAACTTTACCAGCACTGTTTTCTGGAGCTGTAATACCTGCTTCCCCATTACCCTTTCCAGCATCCCCCGCATTATTTCTTGGATAATTCTCCACATGTGCGATGGCTTTACGCTGGGCGGTATAGGTTTTGTATAAAATATCGAGTGTACTTGCCAGATCAGTATGGCCTTGTTTGAAAGCGATGGCTTTGAGCTTGTTTAAGGCTTTAAGGCCACGTTCAAGGCTTTTGAAATCTTTGTTTTTGACAGCAAGATCAAGATTGTTTCTGATGTCTGTTGCAGATTGCTTGAGCCGCTCACGCGTAATGGGACGTGTTTGTGTTGGCTCAACATTTGGAATTTTAGTCTTAGTGGGTGCAAGGGATGGTCTGTTGACACGTTGTTCAGCCAGCGTGGCTGTTGGGTTGGACAATTTAGAAGGAACGGGCGCAAGCAAACCACGCACAGGCTGCTGTTTTGGATGTTTGCCAATAGGGGATCCAAAAATAGGCTGGTTGGTGTTTTTGGAACGTGGCAATCCCTTTTTTGGATAATGGTTTCGAAAATCTGACTGCACAGGTTTGGCTATGGCAACCTGTGTCATTTCAGCATGGCGTTTAGCGGCTGCTTCCATAATAATATTGATCTGGCGCAGGCTCATGCTGGCCTGGATCAGCTGGGCATGGGAGAGCGCGCCTGTTGTCACTTTATCAACAATCTGCGATATGGTGAGCGCCTTGCCGGCTGCATCCAGCAGTCGTAACGCAGAGTTGGCAGGCGCTAGTGCTGCTTTTGATGGCGCTAGGGTTTGTTTGGAGACATTTGCAAGATCTCCCTTTTTAGCAGTATTTGCAAATCCATTTAGTTTATTTAAAGCCGCTTTGACGTCTGGCAGCGCTTTAAACAGGCTAAGGCCATCACGATAGGCGTTGCGCAATATCTGGGGCATTTTTGCATATAATTGTGAGTTTAACCCATTAACCTCGTCCACAATCTTACGTAAATCTGCAGGGTTGGATGGTCGTCTGATGCGGGCTAGAATCTCCTCATTTGTCAAGGCTGCGCCAAGGTTGGGCTTTGGGGCAGAAGGCTTTTTCGGCATTAACCCCTTCAGGCCAAAGGCCAGAAGGCCCACATTGCCCAGATCATTCAAAATCTTGGTTTTATCGGCATTCTTGCCCTTGCGAAGTTCCAACACCAGGTTTTTAAGCTGATCTCCAGCTCCTGCCAGGCCTGCAACTGCC
>JANXWK010000036.1 GCA_025351165.1 Hyphomicrobiales bacterium
ATAAACAAATTGATTGCTCTTACAATCGAAGAAAATTTATTTACATCAAAAGATGCACGAAGATTGACTATGTCTTTAACGTGTTCTGCATTTATTTTCTGTGGTTCACCTAAAATTTTGTATGGATGAGCTGGGTTAAGCATAAGTTCGGTTTCATAGCCATAAACCGCTGTAGGGGCATCCAAATTTCCAGTTCCTGAACCAGCTGACAAGTCAACTCTGATTGTATCTGATGTAATATAGAGAGCTTCACTTAATTGCCACCTGTCAAGATCAGTACTCTTTGACGGTCGCATTATGGAATATAGCCATTTGGCTTGATCTCCAATACTAAAATATCTGTAACCAACGCTTGGTTTTTCAGGAGTAGGATAATGTTTTTCTTTTCTTTGATTATATGGGGTTAGTATACTTTTTGAGTACTTGTTAGTAAGTAGTCTGTTAGTTAATTCTCTTATGGCATCCATATCTTCTAAAGGCGCACGCTCTAACGACCAACCACCAAAGACATGACCAGCCATAATGTCATCATCAGATAATACATTTGATAAAATGAGATATTTTAGATCAGACATTAAAGCATTATCCAAACTGTTAGTAACAGCACTTACCCTAATTGATTCAACGCATCTTTGATCTTTTCAACGCGTTGCTCGGCCTCTAGTTTGCGGGCGCGATTTTCCTCTATAATGTCGGCTGGTGCACGGGCAACAAAATCTGCATTTCCGAGTTTTGAGTCCACTTTTGCAATTTCAGCAAGCTGCTTTTGCTGCTCTTTGATAAGGCGTGTACGTTCAGCATCCATGTCGATGATACCAGCTAATGGCAAAGCCAGAATGCAGGCCTCAAGTACAATCTGCACGGATTGTGGTGGGGCATTTTGGGCAAAACCAACATCTGATAAGCGCGCCAAGCGTTTGAGTGCATCGCTCCAACGGGTTGCCTGATCTTTAATATCTGCGTTTGCGTTAACAATAATCAATGGAATTTGACTGCCAGCTGGCACAGACATTTCAGCCCGTGCAGAACGGATTTCTGAAATGGCTTTAATCAACCAATTGATTTCTGCTTTTGCCTGCTCGTTTTCTAGGCTGTCGTACTGAGGCCACTCTGCAAGACAAAGCAGTGAAGTACGCTCAGCCCCCTGCTCGCCTTTAATTGCCCAAAGCTCTTCCGTGATGAAGGGCATGAACGGATGCAGAAGTTTGCAAATCTCATCAATAATGAAAGCCGTTGTGGCACGGGTTTCGTTTTTATCAGCTCCGTCCATGCCTTGTAAAACAGGTTTGGACAGCTCTACATACCAATCGCAGAATGTATTCCACACGAACTTGTAAACAGCATTGGCGGCATCGTTAAAGCGATAGGTTTCTAATGCAGTCGTAACGCTCAATGCAGTGTAAGACAGTTCACCCAGCGCCCATTTATTAAGGGTAGAGGTAACAGTTTTAGGGTCAAAATCCCTCACCCGCTCGCAGCCATTCATTTCTGCAAAACGAGCAGAATTCCAAATTTTTGTTGCGAAATTTCGATATGATTCAATGCGTTGTGTGGAAAGCTTAATGTCACGTCCACCGCTTGCAAGTGCGGCCATAGCTAAGCGCAAAGCATCTGCCCCGTAAGTGTCAATAACTTCCAACGGGTCAATTACATTGCCTGTGGTTTTTGACATTTTCTTGTTGTTCTGATCGCGCACAAGGCCGTGAATATATACATCCTTGAACGGTACATTGTCTTGTGTGAACAGTCCTGCCATCATCATGCGAGCTACCCAAAAAAACAGAATATCAAAACCTGTTATCAACACGGATGTTGGATAGTATCTTGCAAGCTCTAGGGTTTTTTCAGGCCAGCCCATAGTTGAAAATGGCCAGAGCGCGGATGAAAACCAGGTGTCTAGAACGTCTGTGTCTCTGATGAGGATTGTTTTTATGCCGTAATGCTTAAGAGCTGCCGTAGCAGCCTCATCATCATTACGTGCTACAAACTCTATGCCATCCGGCCCATACCAAACCGGTATCTGATGTCCCCACCATAATTGCCGTGAGATGCACCAAGGTTCAATATTCTCAAGCCAGTTGAAAAACTCCGTCTCACGGTTTTGCGGCATGATGCGGGTTTTACCAGCTTTAACCGCCTCAACAGCTTTATCTGCGAGCGGGCGCACATTAACATACCATTGATCCGTCAATAATGGCTCAATCACCACACCAGAGCGATCGCCATGCGGCACCATGTTGACATGCGGCTCAATTTTGTTCAGCAGCCCCAAAACCTCAATATCGGCAACCACCATTTTGCGTGCTTCGTAACGGTCTTTACCGCGATAGGCCTCAGGTACGCTGTCATTGAGCTTGGCATCTGGCGTCATGATGTTGAATAGTGGCAGATTATGGCGCTTACCCACCTCATAATCATTGAAATCATGTGCAGATGTAATTTTAACCGCGCCTGTGCCTTTTTCAGGATCAGCATACTCATCGCCAATAATATGCAATCTACGGTTCATGAGCGGCAGAATTGCTACGCGACCTATAAGATGTTTAAGGCGTGGATTTTCTGGATGCACTGCTACGGCCCCATCGCCCAGCATGGTTTCCGGGCGCGTTGTGGCAATGGTTATGAATGTGTCTGGATTTTCACGATCATACTCCACACCTTCAAGCGGGTAATTAAAATACCATAGACTGCCCTTGATTTCACGTTGCTCAACTTCCAGATCGGAAATGGCTGTCTGGAATTTAGGGTCCCAGTTCACAAGGCGCTTGTCCTTGTAGATTAGGCCAGCTTTGTAAAGTGCTATAAAAAACTCGGTAACTGCCTGTTTGCCACCCTCATCCATTGTGAAGCGTTCGCGTGACCAATCACAGGATGCTCCAAGGCGTTTTAACTGGTTGACAATTGTGCCGCCAGACTCTTCCTTCCAGGCCCAAACTTCCTTTAAAAACGCGTCCCGCTCCATGTTTTTGCGGATCCTGGGGGGAGTTTCAGCGGCAAGTTTACGCTCCACAACCATCTGTGTTGCAATGCCTGCATGGTCGGTGCCTGGCTGCCACAGCACATTTTTGCCCCGCATACGTTCAAAACGTACCAGAATATCCTGCAAGGTGTTGTTAAGAGCATGCCCCATATGGAGCGAGCCAGTAACATTTGGCGGCGGTATAACAATCGAAAAGCTTTCAGCGTCTGGCTTTGCGCCCTGCCCTGCCTTGAAAGCATCTGCATCAGCCCACGCTTTTGCAATACGGGCTTCAATTGCGGCAGGATCGTAGTTTTTATCCATTGTCATGTTGGTCAACCATTGAGTGTTAAATTATTACCCCCTCACCCGCTTTTTTTAACAATCCAAAACATTCAAAAGCTGGATTGCTTCGTTACTCGCAATGACGGTGTATTGTCAGCATATCTACTTGAGCATGGTTTCAACCATTTTGCGTATATCATCACTGGCTGCCTGCAAAGCACGCGCATCTTTGGAGCGCACAACAATCTGGTTTGAAAATCTGCCATCTGGCTGAAGGCTTGGATAAGACCCAATGATAATACCTTGATGTGATTTTTGAATTTCACCCAAAGCAGCTGCATACCCACCTTCTTTAAGGCCTGTAGCATCTATGGATTCAGACAGCATTTTAACACCCGTTTGCAAGCGCGGCAAAACATCGTCCAGCATGGACTGCATTACGGCAGGCACACCTGCCATTACAATCACGTTCTCAAGCTGAAAACCAGGGGCTTTGGAAATGGCATTTTTTATGAGCGATGCACCAACAGGAATGCGTGCCATACGGCGGCGAGCCTTGTTCATATCCTCAGGCTTAATACGCTCCAGCAGCAATGCCATTGCCTGTTCATTTTCCAGCAGCTCAACATTGAAAGCCTTCGCTACGCAATCAGCTGTGATATCATCATGCGTTGGCCCTATGCCGCCTGTAGTAAATACATATGTATAGCGGGTACGAAGTGCGCTTAGTGCGTTAATAATATCAGCTTCGTCGTCGCTCACTACCCGCACTTCTTTAAGGTCAATGCCAGCGGCGTTGAGTATGTCTGCAATGTAACCAATATTCTTATCTTTAGTGCGACCTGAAAGAATTTCATCGCCAATAACCAGAATTGCAGCTGTAACGGTAATTTCAGACATTTGCGCTCCGCTCATATATTTGATTGTTTTTGGTTGTGGAAATAACCTTGTAACCCTGTTTTAACAACAAGCCAGGGATATCAATACTCCATCTGGCATTGCCACGCTCAATGATCAGCATCAAGGGCCATAACGGCTTTGGCGCTTCTTTAAAAAAAGTATCAAGGATTAGATCTTCAGCCCCTTCCACATCAAGCTTGGCAGCATCAACGCGGGTAAATCCTTCCTCTTTCAAAATGGTAATCAGGCGCTTTGCAGGCACTTTTACATTACCAACACCACGATCACCAGAGACAATTTTAACACTGGATTCACCACGATTATTGGGGTCAACAAATAGTGTCAGTTCCCCATCCTTGTCAGCTACAGCGCAGGATATTGCCTTAACTGTTCCAAAAGGATTAAGGCTGATATTGTGGGTTAAACGTGCAAAAATATCCGGTTGTGGTTCAATGGCGAGTATTCTAGCCCCTTGACCTGCATTTGCTGCAACAAATAAGGTATATCCTCCAATATTGGCCCCAATATCAAGAAAATGGAAATTGGGCTTCATACGCGATTTAAGAATAAAAAGCTCATCTGCATCAAAATATTGCGGTGTAAAGAGAATGCGCTTTTCACATACATTATTATAGGGAAACAGCCGCATATGCGCGCCAAGAACGGTCGTATCTACGGGTTTACCCTTTAAAACCATAATGCCGAACCGACGCAGGACAAATGAGAGCCTTTTTCCAAACCAGTTATTAGGCAATTTGTGGGTAATGCCAATGACCAGTTTTAGCAGGCCTTGGGGGCCGAAGGTACCGTAGGTTTCAATGCTCATCCAATGACCCTGTTTTTAACTTAAGGCTGACTGATAGAGGAATAGAGTAAAATGTCTAGGGCATGAAGTAGAATGATTAATTTCAAAAAATACAGATAAAATGCATTTTTCTTCTATCTTGTAAGGTTCATGTAAGTTTAGATGATTATTGCAGTTTTGTGACATATAAAAAACAACAAGAAAGAAAGAAGAATGACACCCATTGGTCGCGCACCCATACAAATTTCTGCTTACTCAAATGCCGTTTCCATAACTGGTTCAAATTCACAAAAGGTTGCCTTTGCGCCTGTTGCAATAGGCTGGTATGCAGCTAACGCCGTATGGATCAATCCACTCGTGTACACAGCATGCGCAGGGTTGGGTGCATGGGCAATACACAATATTTTCAAGGCCTTAAATAATGAGCCACAAGAAAGCTTGACTGCAATACAGGTTAAACAGCTTGCCCAAGCTAAAGCCAATATTGCACGCGACCCACGGTTTAAAACTGCTCCAGCTGACATTCAGGAGAACTTGGGGATAAATTCCAGCCTGGATACTGAAGCTGATGATAAAATCATATCTAGATTATTATACAAACAAGCTCTCAAGAAATCACTTATTAATCCTCGTTTGACACCTGAACAAAGGGCAGATCTTATGGCTCTTGAAAATTACATATTCAAAGCTGAGGATACAAAAAGCAACGATGAAGGAAAAAATGCAGGCACGCAAAATGGGAAGGATGGTTCTAGGATTACTGCCAAATTGAAAAAGCCAAAAAAGCCAAAATTACCTAAAGTATCCAAACCTGTTGTAGATAAAATAGGCGAAACAGCAAATAATCTATGGTCAACGTCCAGATTTAGGGAGCTGTTCAATAACCCTCAAGCTCTACCGCAAATAAAACAAATGCTAGAAATATCCAAATTAACTTTTACAAGTAAAATACCTGTCTCAGTTATCACCAACATGGAGCGATTTATTTTATTGGCAGAAAAAAACTTTTTTTCTGGACGCGCACCAAACGCCAAGGAAGTTATGGATATGGCTGTAATTGCAGCAAAACTGGGTTGGCATTAATTTTTATGATGTTAACTCGGCCTTGCCCTATCATGCAGCTGATCTATAACCTCAATTCCAGCCCCGCTATTTAGGGTATGTACACCAACCATGCCCCACTCCACAGGTGGAGGCAAATCAGCAATTTCGTGCTCGGCAAAATTATTTTCATCAAGTATTGTGATTTCTTTTAAAATCAAGCCTGTGCCATATCCATTTACACAATTTTGCGCTGGCCTAATTATACGTCCATTCTTGGATATAATTTTGCCTCCAGGACGAGCCGTTCTGGCATCCACCAAAACAGGATTGAGTTTATGAGGCTGCCATGGGCCTTTAAGATTTTTAGAATACCACAGACTAAGCGTATCCCAGCTTGAACCTCCATCATGTTCAGCTGCAAACAGCCACAGTACACCATCTTTTTCAAACAGGGTGGCATCTGAAACCACAACATCATCCACTAAAACCTGCTCAAATACCCATTTATCTGGAAACCTTTCGGCGCGGTACAGCTCGACTTTACCTGAGCTATAAGTTTCTGGAATCATCCAGATTTCACCATCGCGCTCAAATACATATGGATAGGAGAGATGAAATGGGCGTTCAAGCACGTGTTTTGGCTTAGAAATTTTACCATCTGCGGACACCGTTGAAACTGATATAACGCCTTTCATTGAAGCGTATGGAAACTCTTCAACAAACAGATATGTCTGGCCACAATGTTCAAAAATAAACGGATCTGCATAAAAACGCTCGTTATCATCTTCCAGCACAGACCATTCAGCTTTTGGCCATTTACCAGTATTGGCAATCAGTTGATTTTCATTATCCAATTTACGCCAGACAATGCGCCAGTGGTCCTGATTTTCATGTTCTACCCGATTAATGGTACGATAAAACTTGGCTTTCATTTTACTGATGAATACAGAGGCACCAAAGGATAGTATATCCCTCGTTTTAAGGTGTTTTAGTTTGGGTAATTCAGAACTGCCCATACAAACTTTTTTCTGATCTGTTTTAATGTTTACAACGGCCTTTGCCAGAATGGTAACGCATCGAATCAATACAAAATTAAAGGCCGATGACAAGATCTGGTTAGGCTCAATTGCTGGCAGACCCTGAAAAACAATTTCCCCTTTTTCTGTGACAACACATATATGTGGGGCTTCACCATGCAAAATTGCGCTAACCGCTGACATTTCATCTGTGTCACCATTAAATAACAGGCGTAATGAGAGTGAGGTATCTTTAATTGTTCTGTTAGTGAGATTAATAATGAGATCAGGCTGTGACATCTCATTTAAAAGGCCGTCAAACTGTGTAAAATTTACACGGCCTGATGCATTATTATGAGATTTTCTATAGATAAAGCGTTCAAACCCCATTAGCATGGCAATGCAGGGATTTAATGATCTACCTCCTTCTGCAAAAGCTAACGCAACCGTGTGGTCTGCACTTGCAAGTTTTTCAGCAAGCAGCAAGTGCCATCGGCGAGCACGGGACGGGTTAATTAAAATGCGTATTTTCATATTTTTCAATCTTATTTGACGTTATGTTAAAGCATTAAAAGTTTAATTTGTTATCAAGCCCTGGTTTATAAAAATTTGATAGAACATGAATGAACCCAATCCCACGTAAAATTCTGCTTTATACACATGCGCTCACGGGTGGTGGTGCGGAGCGCGTATGGGCGCTGCTTGCCACAGAACTTAGCAGACGCGGGCACGATGTATTGTTTGTTTCTGATTTTGCAGCAACTGAAAACAGTGATTTTTTAAGCTCTACTGTAAGATCAGTAGTTCTGCCAAAAGGGCACTGCAATGCTGTTTTGGGACTATCACGTCTTATCAAAATGGAACGTCCAGATGTTTCTGTTTCAGCCATAGGCGTTTCGAATTTCAAGCACGTGCTGGCAGCAGTTTTTGCGTTTAGTCTGAAGCGCACAATTATTTCCATGCATGGCTATTTTAGCTCAGAACCTGGTACTGTTAGTCGTATGGGCAATGCGCTAACGCCAATTACAGGACGCATAAGTGCAGCGACAATCTGTGTTTCTGATGGGCTTGTGAACTATTATGCACGCACCTGGCTTTTACCGCGCACTAAAGCTACGCGTATTTATAATCCTGTCGTGGTAGCTTGTACAATGACGCCAACGTTAACAGAGTTAAATGCACGGGCGCCAGTTGTACTAGCTGTTGGACGTCTGGTGGATTACAAGAATTACCCAATGCTTCTGCACGCTTTTGCCAAGCTTAATACGAAAAATGCAGTGCTGAAAATTCTTGGAGACGGGCCAGACCGTGCAAAGCTGGAGGAGCTGGCTATTGAACTCAATATTGCTGATCGCACAGCGTTTCTAGGTTATCAATCATCGCCATGGGAGTTTTACAAACAGGCAAAATGTTTTGCGCTGCCCTCAAACTCTGAGAGCTTTGGCAATGTAGTTATTGAAGCTTTGGCACATGGGCTGCCTGTTATTGCCACAAAATGCCATGGACCACTGGAAATTTTAACAAGTCCTGAGTTGGGAACACTTGTAGCTCGCGAAGACAGTGATGCGATGGCGCTTGCTTTGGATGCTGTATTGTCTGATCCTGGTAATCCCGCAGCGCGGATTGCCCATGCCCAGAATTTTACAAGCTCAAAGGCAGCAGAAGCTTATGAAGCTGTTTTTGAAAAGGTGATTGCAAGAGCTAACGTTTAAATTATAAAAACAGAAGTGTTGTTCGAAGTTTCACCATAGCTACAGGCTAAATGTGAAGGTTAGGTATTGCCTTTTTGCAAACTTTTTTTACGTAATTTTTTTGATAACTTTAAACACTTTGCAAGCCCAGTCCCCCAGTCTAGTCTTTTGTATAAGCTTGATTGATGTTCCTAATATCCGCTTGCAAGACCTGCAGGCCGCCTGTTGTCATTAGCGCCATAAAGTGTGTTTTGAAGACTATTTCCAGTAAGCGCAGCATCATTACCCGAGGATGGTATACTTTTACTTGCAGCAAGGCTGCCAATTTCAATCAGTTCTGCAGATCCCCAAGGTGTCTGTTCTGTCAGTTTATAACCCATGTCCTGCAATAGTTTAAAAGTGTCTGGTGAGAGTGCAAAAGGCTCAAAAAACACCTCATCTGGTAGGCCCTGATAATGGATACGGGGCGCGTCTACAGCCTCTTGCGCACCCATGCCATGGTCAATTACATTCATGATGACTTGCAGCATAATAGTTATGATCCGTGAGCCACCAGGGGTGCCAAGTATCATAAATATTTTGCCATTTTTTGTAATTATTGTTGGTGACATTGACGATAACGGCCGTTTGCCAGGTGCAATAGCATTGACCTGCCCCTGGACAAGACCAAACAAATTAGGGACACCTGCTTTAGTGGTAAAATCATCCATCTCGTTATTTAGCAAAAAACCTGTACCTGGGGCTGCAATTCCTGATCCAAACAAGCCGTTAATTGTGTAGGTGACGGATACTGCATTTTTAAATTTATCCATTATAGAATAATGTGTTGTCTCAGTTTTTTCAGGTAAATTATTAGGTATGAAAACTGTTTTCCCTGCATCTATTTTTTCTTTGATGCTGTTAACGTAATTCTCTGATAGCAGACGCTCAACTGGATTGTTTACAAAAACTGGATCACCAAGATATGTATTGCGATCAGCATATGCATAGCGCATGGCTTCCACCATTAACTTGACAGATTGAGCAGAGTGAAAGCCAAGAGCCTTCATGTCATATTTTTCAAGTATATGTAGAATTTGGCAGAGGGTGGTGCCGCCTGAACTTGGAGGTGGTGCTGATATAATGCCAAATCCACGATAGCTGCATTTAAGTGGGGCGGTTTCCTGAACTGTGTAATTGCCAAAATCCTGCGCTGTGATGATGCCACCATTGGCAAGGCTATCCTGCTCTATATATCTTGCAATATCCCCTTCATAGAACGCTTTTGGCCCATATTTGGCAATCTCCTTCAAGGTGAAGGCAAGCTTCGTCTGAAAATGGTGTTCACCAGCTTTGAGGGTTTTGCCATTGTTTAAAAACAAACGCGAGGCTTCATTGTTTTTTGATAAAAGTGCCCTGCCCGCCTCAAAAATATTGGCATCCGCAGGGGTCAGCATATAGCCATTTTCTGCCAGCTTTATGGCTGGTGCCATAACATCAGCCCGCGCAAGCGTGCCGTATTTTTGAAGTGCGTAGTCCAGTCCGGCAACTGTGCCTGGCACTGCAACGGCTTTATAGCTGTAGAGGCTTTCACCTTTTACTGGATTGCTGCCAGCATCTAAAAACATGGTTTCTGTAGCAGATTTTGGCGCGGTTTCACGGAAATTTATAAAAGTCTCACGTCCATCAGCCAGTTTTATGACCATGAAGCCGCCGCCACCAATATTACCGCAGCATGGATTGACAACCGCCAGAGCATAGCCAACAGCGACAGCTGCATCTATGGCATTGCCGCCTTTTTTAAGAATTTCGAGGCCCGCATTGGAGGCATAAGCCTGTGAGGAAACAACCAAGCCATTTTCAGCCTCAACAGCTGGCATTGAGGCGGGGAAAGTTTTGGCTGAATTAGAAATAATAATAAGGGCAATGGCAATTTTTAAAACAGAAAATGCCATGCTGGCTCCATTTAACTGAGCTGCGTTCAACTTGCCTGCTGTACGACCAGAATCATGTTGAACACGAGAATAACAGACGTTAACGCACACGCTATGTAAAAAGCTGGGCGCTTGATTTTAAATTCACCCATAAGCTTAGAATCAGAGCTGAATGTCAGCAATAGAATTAAAGGCACAGGCAGCACCAGACTCAGCACAACCTGACTGAATACGAGTACTTTAGTCGTGTCATAGCCAAGCCGTATGACAATAAAAGCTGGTATCATTGTAATTAGTCTGCGCAAAAGCAGCGGAATACGAATTTTAATAAAGCCCTGTATAACCACCTGCCCTGCCATAGTTCCAACCACGGAGCTGGCGATGCCAGAGGCCAGTAGCGCTACAACGAAAATTGTGCCTGCAGCTGCACCTAGAATGGGCGTAAGGGTTAGATATGCTGTTTCTATACTGGCAACATCGTTGTGAATACCATCATGAAACGCAGTCGCTGCCATAATCACCATAGAAAGGTTTATGAGACCGGCGAAAGTCAAAGCCACGATAACTTCAATGTTTGACCAGCGAATGAGATTTTTACGCTCCGATGCTGTTTTTGTCAGCACACGATCCTGGGTGAGCGCACTATGGAGAAAAATGGCATGGGGCATGACTGTTGCACCAATAATGCCAACAATAAGTACAAGACTGTCTTTACCGCCGATAAATGGTGTTACGATGTGCCTGCCAACGTCTGCCCAGTCTGGTTTTACAATTGCAAGTTCTGCAATAAAACATACGCCGGTAAACGCAATAAATACACCGATTGCGATTTCAATTGGTCTAAACCCGCGATCCTGAACAAGTAAAAATATATATGTAATTATGCCTGTTAGCACTGTGCCCCACAAAAGTGGAATTCCAAACAGCAGGTTAAAAGCAATGGTTGCACCTAAAAATTCGGCAAGGTCTGTTGCCATTGCTGCTATTTCGCTAAGCATCCAGAGCACAAGATTGACTGGCTTTGAAAAACGATCCCGGCTTAGTTCTGCCAGATTTTTACCAGTCACAATGCCAATTTTTGCAGATAGCGATTGAAACAGCATAGCCGCCAAATTGGCAAAAACCACTACCCATAATAATTTGTAACCAAAACTGGCACCTGCCTGCACATTTGTAGCAAAGTTGCCAGGGTCAATATAAGCAATGGACGCAATAAGGGCTGGGCCAATAAAAGGACGCATGGATTTTACCCCAGTTTTGCCTTCCCTAAGAATTGTAGCAGCTTCAAAGCGTGTTCTTTCACTTGAGCTGTTTTGAGAATAGGTTATAGCTTCTGCGCTGGGTTGACTGTCCATATTTGTCATTTCATTTTATCTTCTGTGTTATCAGTTTTAAAATGGATATTGGTGGTATCACACGCCTATCTAAGCAAATGCTACATATTATAGCAAGGGCTATATTTTGAACAGAACACAAAATAAAGTGCAACAGATACCAGAATCTGATGATATCCAGAAAATGGATACTCAAACAGAAGCATTTCGGCATAATCGTGAGCTGCGTAAACTTGCTCTTAATGATGATTATCTCGAACTCATTGCCGATCTAATCGCCAAAACTGGTGAGGCGAGAACAGTTGATATTGCCTGCCGTCTTGGTGTAGCGCAGCCTACAGTCACGAAAGTTATCGCACGGCTCAAACGTGAAGGAATGGTTATATCGGAACCATATCGTGCAATCTACCTTACGGATGCAGGACGATTGATTGCAGAAAAAGCCAAGCACAGGCATCAGATCATTGTATCGTTTTTAATGGCGATGGGCGTTGATCCAGCCATTGCAGAACACGATGCAGAGGGTATTGAACACCATGTGAGCACTGAAACTTTACAGGCCTTTATGGCGTTTCTAGATAGGATTTAAGCTGCCCAGGCTTCTGACTCATCAATTTCCTCATTTGGCATCTGCGATAAATGAATTGAGCCACATGGTTGTATCGTAAACTCTTCTGACAAATCCTGATAGGATAAGATTGGCACATCTATACTGTTACGGCTTAGCAACCCACGGATGTATCTGCGAACATCAAGTGCGCATACAATTGCGAATGAGCCAGAAACCTGTGTAACAAGTCGCCTGGCCTGGTCAAGGAACTCATCGCTGCTGACATCAGAAAGAGCCAGATATGGGCCTACAGCTGAATGCGTGATGGACTGGCGTACAACTTCCTCTGCGTTGCGCTCAACCAAATAAATAGGTAAAATTTTGCCTGCATTTGCATATCTATAGCATATTTGTCGTTTAAGATGGGGACGTATAAACTCTGCCAGAAGGAGCGTGTTAGGCTCTTTTTCGCCCCATTCTGCCAACCCCTCTAGTATGAGACGAGTATGACGCAGGGGGATGTCCTCATCCAGCAACCGCCTAAATACATCAGCAATACGAGACACTGGCACAACACGCCAGACCTCCTGTGTAAGGTCTGCATATTCCTTTTCCATAGCCTGAAACAGTGCTTTAGTTTCCTGAATGCCGATAAAGCTGGATGCGCGAAGACGCAATACATGTTCAAGCGCTTTGGCAATAAGACCCTCTGCATCCAAAAAGCCTATGCCAGCGCCCTGCAACAATTTTGCATGAGCATCTTCAATCCAGATGGTTTCATCCGTGGTGTTTTCATTTGTAATTTCGTAGGGCAAATTCAAAAGGTCGAGATTTGCGCGTTCGTCATTAAGTACCAAGCATTTTGGGCGTATTTCACGCTCAAAAGTTGGAACCTCATCATGTTCAATAATCATTTGGTTGGCGCTGAATTTCTCATCTATGCGAAAACCAACTTTTGGGCAGGTAATACCAAGATCATTAGAGACTTTAAGCCTTACATTTTCCAGCATTACCTCAAGAAGTTCTTTATTTTGAACCTCATTTAAAGCAGAACTAATGGCTACTTTGACAGGTGTGCGTACAGGTACGGGCGGCGTTGCTGCTGTACCTGGTTTTCCGTCAGCTGTTTTACCATCACCCCCCGCTACTTTGGCGGCGGCTTTTTCTGTCGCGGCTAGCTCTTTTGCAATCATGCGTTTTTTATGCGCCTTGCTCATGACGAAGCTTGCGGCTCCAAAAAGCGCAGCCATAACTGTTAAAATTATGTAGGGAAATCCAGGAATAAGAGCCATTGCCAGCAGTCCAACAGCTGTCATCTGCAAGGCACGGCCATCACCAGCAAGCTGTCCAAAAACATCGCCACCCAGGTCTCTTGCATCATCGCTTTTCACACGTGTAACAATTGTTGCAGAAGAAATGGCCAGCAAAAGTGATGGTATTTGCGAGATAAGTGCCTCACCTATGCTAAGCAGCGCATAGGCGTGAGCAGCGTCACTAAATGTCATTCCGCGTTGAGATATACCAATGGAAATTCCGCCTGCAAGATTGATGATAACAATCAGCAAACCGGCAATTGTATCGCCTTTAACAAACTTCATGGCACCATCCATGGCCCCAAAAAGCTGGCTTTCCTCTTCAAGCTCAGAACGCTTTCGCTTGGCTTCTGCTGCATCAATATCGCCATTGCGCAAATCAGCGTCGATACTCATCTGACGCCCTGGCATGCCATCCAGTGTAAAACGCGCTGCAACCTCAGCAACACGTTCAGCACCCTTGGAAATAACCAAAAACTGCACGATCGTGATAATCATAAAAATGATAATACCAACCGCGATATTACCTCCAATAACGAACTCTCCAAAGGTTCTAACAATTTCGCCAGCATCTGCTTCGGACAAAATCATACGTGTAATTGTAATTTCTACAGCAAGACGAAATACGGTTGTAATAACAATAACAACTGGCAAAGAGGAAAAATCAAGCGGTTTAGTAAGATAAATAGCCGTCATGATAAGCATCAAAGCGGTTGCCAAGTTAAATGCCACCAGAATATCAATTATGACAATCGGCATTGGCAGTATCATCATTGCCATTGCCAGAATAAGCATAAGGGCAACCATAATATCTGGCCGCGAGGTCAATTTGGACATTGTTGCTGTAAAACTGGTCTCGTTCATTGAGGCTGCTCCGCTCTGGACCGCACAAAAGCTCTAAACATGGCACGGGCCTCAGGCAAACGTTTTTGAGCCAGCAATGCACGGCTGCGCAATAATAGAATGGAAGCTTCAGATTCAGCTGATCTATCCAGTTTTGAAAGACGTTCAGCACTTAAAAGAGCATCTTCGCCCCGATTTTCCAGAACAAGTGCGTAAGTTAGGGCACGAAGCATCTCTACATTATTTGGTGCGAACTTATTTACCAGCTCCAACAGAACCAAAGCATCTGCCCCCTTGCCCTGCGACAGGTTTATAAAAGCAAGCATACACAGAATGTCCTGCTGGTTAGCTGTCACGGCGTGGCTCACTTTTTCTAAAGTCTTCTTTTTGGTTGGAAATTTCTTGTTTTGGCTGAGGTTTTGGGTCTGACCGCTCTTCAATAATTTTTTTGTTGCTGTTTCTGCGTAATGATCGAATCATGGCAAGCTGACGTTTTACAGCTTTTTTACCGTTAAAGAGTGTAGCATCCTCGCCCTCGTCCTCGTCACCAAGACTTTCAAATAAACCTTCAAGTTCCTGCCGAAAAACGCTGCGTTTTAATAAAAAAGGTGGAAGAGATGGCATAATGAAGCCTAAAAGCTGAGACTTCAAGCTACCAGGCTCTCCAGAACTTTGCTGTAGCGCCTCTTTGAAAAGCTTAATGTCCTCAAGATCTGCAGTTTCTGCTGCGCCAGTTACAGCCTGTATTCCACTCAGTGCTGCATCAAACTTGATACGGGTTTTAAACGGATTCTGGCTGTCTCTATCCATAGAGCCAGGCAAGGTGTCGCGCGCGCGGACACGGTTTATATCGCTGCGCGATCGGGGCTGGATCGGGGCTTGAGCCAAAATGACCTCATAAACTTGCTGAACTTGTAAGACTATAGCAGCTATTAAGTTTCAAATTGGTAGCAATTATGAAGTATTTTATTTAATTTGATATACGAAGTATGTTTTATTCCGTTTTCACGTCCACATCCAGCTTATCAAGTATGTCCTTGGGCTCTTTTGCCAAAAATATATCCATAGCTCCAATGCCATCCAGGCTGCGTTCTGGATCAGCTTTTGGCTTTACGCTGATAGTCAGGCTTTTGCCATTATTGAGGAATGTTTCAATGCCAGTCATAACAGCCATTGATTTTTCGTTATTGCCAAAATGTTTTTCAAGTTCCTGTTTTATGATCGTAATAAGATCCTTTTTGAGGTCTTCTGGCGTTTTGTTTTTATCCTTTGCAGCACCCTTCAGAGCCAGCTCCAGTAATCCTTTATTCTCTATTTTAAGTTCTGCCGCCTTGGCTGTAAGTGCCAATGCAAGAAGCTGGGCACTACCTATTGTGCCAGAAAACAGCTCTTTTGGCATATTGCCAATCGCGCCACTTAATTTCAGGCTACCAAGTTTTTCAGCTGATATTGATATATCTGAAATTGCAAATTCTTTACGCTCCTCAACCCACTTTGCCTCAATGGCAGCAGAAAAATCCAGTTTTTCGATGCCATTGTCACGCATGAACTGAATACCCTCATTGGGGGATGAGACTGGGGTATCTATTGTCAGGTTACTTATTTTATAACTAAGGGCAGTTGGAATACCGCGTATCTGGTTGGACAGACTGGTTTTAATCTGCCCTATGCCCATCTTGATGTCACTACCGTAATCACCCTTTATGTCAGGCGCTTGCAACTCTAGCTTGTTAAGTTCAGACCCACCCAAGATTGGTATAAATTCTCTATAATCAATCGCTGCAATATCTTCAGGCTCAAATTTTCCAGCTGCAACGAAAGCTTTAGCTGCATCAAGCGTTGGCTTGAGCGAGTAACCTTTAACATCGTAGGATGCGAGCTTGACGGAGATTTTTTTCTCTGGAACTGATATGTCCAAGCCATCCATGTGAAAGTTTAAATCTGGCTGACCAAATTTTAGTGATGCTATTTTAAAATCAATGTTTTTCTTTTCAAGAGATTTTTTATCTTTAAAGTCAATGTTTATGGCAAGTTTATCCATTTGCCACGGGCCTATATCAAAATTAGAAAAAATCTGTAAAAGACTGCTGTAAAATTTGACTTTGTCTTCCTGATCCATGTCATCAATATCAGGATTATCTCTCATCAACTCAGCAAATTCCATAAAGCCATACTTGCCAGCACGCGCTGTAAAAGCGCCAGCGCTCATTTTACCAGCTGACATAAGAATTTGTCCATCTGGCGTGGTCATGTCAAACCGCAAACCAGCCAACGTATAGCCAGTGTAAATAGTTTGCATAGGCGCATTGTCATCCAGAGATTTTTCGTTAAACACCTGAGCAATTGTAACCAGGTCAAGATTATCAATGCTCATGGCGTCATAGGTGCCTTTAAATGATCCAGCACCCTTTTTTTCAGACTTTACTGTTGTTTTTGAGTCGAAACTTGCACCATCCGCACTTATTAGGGCAATTTTTCCAGCTACCACGTTTGATAGCTTAACATTTTTATAAATTTGGCGATCCGCGCGGTTAGCAATTCTTGTTTCAAGAATTAACTCTGGGATGACTGCTTCTGCAAAATTTAATTTTGCAAGGCTTTGCTTGGCAGGCTCCTTGGATTTACCATCAAGAATGGCAAGAAGCTCTTTTTTAGTTAGATTTGTGCCAGAAAATTCAACTTTTGGTACTATAATTTTATATATACCTGCCTGAATACTTAGTTTTTCCAGAGTGAGATTAGTACTTTGTGCCTGTGCAGTTGAAAATGGCACGATGTTAAAAGGCGCTACGTTAATTACGCCAAGAAATGGCGTTAAAGCAATAATTGAAACTTTTGAAAATAATGACCTAGATAACATAAAAATCTCCTTTAAAATTATACACCTACCGCACCACGACTAATCGCGGCAACCCCTGTGCGTGAAACCTCAACCAAACCAATTTCTGCCATAAGTGCAATAAACCGCTCAATTTCGTCTGTTGGGCCAGTTAATTCAAATATGAAGGATTCCAAGGTTGCATCGACTGTTTTTGCCCCAAAAGCCTGCGCCAGGCGCAATGCCTCCACACGATGCTCAACTTTATGTTCTCCCTTGCCTACAACTTTTACAAGTACAAGCTCCCGCTCAATGGATGCGCCCATTTGTGTGAGATCAATAACGCGGTGTACCGGAACAAGACGCTCCAAATGCGCCTTAATCTGCTCAAGAATACTTGCAGTTCCGCTTGTGATAACGGTTATGCGCGAAACATGCTTTTCATGCTCAGTTTCAGAAACAGTAAGACTTTCGATATTGTAGCCACGGCCAGAAAACAGCCCTGCAATACGTGCAAGCACACCAGGCTCGTTATCCACCAAAATACACAGGGTGCGACGCTCGATAAGCTGAACTGTGGCTGGATCATTGTAGTGCGATTTCATTTAAACTTACTCTCAATTGAATTATGCAATTAAATCAGATGTGGGCGGTAATTTTCAATAACGGGTTCATCTGCCTCATCCAATGGCACAACCCAACGTTCGCTTAGCGCTGCCTTTTGCCATTCTATGAAGGCTGGCAGAGTGTAAAGTGCATTGATGTAGTTTTGTGCCTCTATATCGACTGAAATTGAATATGTTACCAGGCGCGTTGCCAGTGGAGCATACATTGCATCAGCCGCACAAAACTCGCCAAACAGGAATGGCCCATTTGAGCCAAACTGTTCACGTGCTGTTTTCCAGATCTCGCATGCTCGTTCAACATTATCAACTATACTTTTGCCCCTGTCCTTTGCTGCATGCCTTTTACCCAAATTCATAGGGCAAGCACTGCGAAGTGCACCAAAGCCTGCATGCATTTCGCTGGAAATTGCGCGAGCCATAGCACGAGCGGCAGTCTCTTTTGGCCATATGGCAAGCGTTGGGTGAAGCTCCGCAATATACTCAATCATTGCCAGCGTTTCCCATACGCGGATGTCGTTGTCCAATAGAGCAGGTACTTTGCCAGCTGGAGTATACTGCGAGACCACCGCTTTCCAGTTTGGATCATCAAAAGTTTCACCAAATGGAACCAGCACCTCATCAAACGCAATACCAAAATGTTTTAATACGAGCCAAGGCCTCATCGACCAGGATGAATAGGTTTTATTGGCGATAATGAGTTTCATGGCTTAAACAAGTTCCTTGCCCCTGGCATCAATAACGCTGCCAATATCCTGAACCGTGTCTGGCATGATCATCTCGTTGTGCGGCTTGCCAGAGGGTATCATTGGCAGACAATTTTCATCTTTTGCCACTATGCAGTCAAATATAACAGGCTTTGGAATGCGTATCATTTCCTTGATGGCTTCATCCAGATCATCTGGATTTTCACATCTTATCCCTGCTCCGCCATAAGCTTCTGCCAGTTTAACAAAATCCGGTAACGCCTCTGAATAGCTTTGCGATAGGCGCCCACCATGCAGCAGCTCCTGCCACTGGCGCACCATGCCCATGTATGAGTTGTTCAAAATGAATATCTTGACTGGCAGCCTGAACTGCACAGCGGTCGACATTTCCTGCATGTTCATTAAAATTGAGGCCTCACCTGCAATATCGATAACCAGGGCATCTGGATGCGCTTTTTGCACTCCAATAGCAGCTGGCAGGCCATAGCCCATTGTACCAAGTCCACCAGATGTCATCCAGCGGTTTGGCTCGTCAAAGCGATAATACTGTGCTGCCCACATCTGATGCTGGCCAACCTCAGTCGTAATGTAAGTATTGGGCCCTTTTGTAAGTTCATACAGGCGCTGCACGGCATGCTGCGGTTTAATGATTGAGCCACTCTGCTTGAAGTACAGCGAATTTCGTGAGCGCCAGCCTTCAATCTCCTCCCACCAGCTCTTAAGAGCCTGTGTATCTGGTTTTATCAGTCTGGCCTTTAAAACACGCAGCATTTCAGCCAGTATACGTCCAGCATCGCCCACTATGCCAATATCCACTTTAACAGTTTTGTTGATCGAGGATGGATCAATATCAACATGAATTTTGCGGCTGTTTGGAGAAAAGCCACTCAGCAGCCCAGTGATGCGATCGTCAAAACGGGCGCCTATGTTAATCATGACATCGCAATCATGCATTGCCATGTTGGCTTCATATGTGCCGTGCATTCCAAGCATCCCAAGCCATTGCCTGTCACTGGCTGGATAGCAGCCAAGCCCCATTAAAGTGGATGTTATGGGATAACCCGTAAGCCGCACAATCTCACGCAACAAACGTGATGCCTCTGGCCCTGCATTAATGACACCACCGCCTGTATAAAATACTGGCTTTTTGGCGCTCAGAATTAGATCAACAGCAGCTTCGATGCGCATGGCATCACCGTCCATGCGGGGATGGTAGGTTTTATGCTGCACGTTTTCTGGCCCAATGTAGGTGCCAGATTTGAACTGAATGTCCTTTGGTATATCAACCACAACAGGGCCTGGCCTACCATGGGTTGCCACATAGAACGCCTCGTGGAGAATGCGCGGCAGATCCTCAATGCGCTTTACCAGATAATTATGCTTGGTGCAGCTGCGTGTTATGCCAATAGTATCGCACTCTTGAAACGCATCTGAGCCAATAAGGTGCGTTGGCACCTGTCCTGTTATGCAAACAAGCGGAATGGAATCAAGCAATGCATCAGTCAGACCAGTTACGGCATTGGTGGCGCCTGGGCCAGATGTAACCAGCACGCACCCAACCTTGCCAGATGAACGCGCATAGCCTTCTGCCGAATGCACAGCGCCCTGCTCATGCCGCACCAGTATGTGTTCAACAAAATTCTGCTGAAACAGCGCATCATAAATGGGAAGCACCGCACCACCAGGGTAGCCAAACAAATGCTCTACGCCTTGATCTTTAAGGGCGCGGACAACCATTTCGGCTCCGGTCATGATTTCTGACTGCTGAGTCATGATATTTACTCCAATTTCAAATAAACTCTTTATGCGATTTGATGAAAGACGCAATAAAAAAGGCTCCTGAAAGGGGAGCCTACGAAAAACGCCAGTTGCCGGAAAATGGGCTAAACCCATTCCGCTCCTGGCGTTCGAAACACGACTGTCAACTTTGGCATTGTATGTTTTTCCAAGTATTCAACTGTTCCAGTATTTTGCCAGTCTCAAGTGGTCTGGTCAAGCTAATATACACATACGCCACCCTATAAGTTCAACAAACACTGATATCTGTTCAAATAGCTCAATTATCAATGCTTGAGAAAGACCATTTTTGTGCACTAAATTAATATGTAAGATTCTCGTAAGGTTTTTGTAAGGTTACGAATGATTTTTAACCATGTTTGTGAGGTTCAGCGTCGATTTTAGAGCTAAAAATGGTATAAAACAAGTTTTAAACAGTTTTTTTTAAATTTAAAATTCAAAAAATACAAATAAAATCAATTATTTACAAAATACTTTAAAAAAAATAGAAAAAAATACATTTTTTTTCAATCTTGTAAGGTTCATGTAAGGTTGGCAGTTTATTGTGATCGTAAGGAAGATATTCAATGTGGTTATAAAGCTTTCAAAAGCACGTTTTGGGTTATTGCTACCTGAAGTTTTAAAACCCAAGATTTTTTCCTGCGGCTTAACAAAACAGCCTCAAATGGGGCAAATTAAAAAAGAAACAGGAGAAGTGTTATGAAATTAAGTTTGATGACTGCAAACGGAACAGTTAACATTGATGGCATTAAGGGCGGTTCAGGTGGTGGCAGCATTTCTGACATACTTAAATCTTCCGGCGCGGGCTCAAGTGAATCTGTTTCCAATCTTGGTAATTCAGGTTCTGGTAAAACAATGGACGCTCAAAAAATTGCCAGTGGAATTAGGGATATAGTTAAAAACAATCCTGATATCAGCAAAGGTCTTGGCCAGGCTATGACTAAATTTGCAGACAAGATTGATCCAAAAGGCGCTGGCAAGGGGTCTGATTCTTATGGTCTTTCAAACGGTCAAGACAACAAAGCTGACGCTAATAGTCTTCGCAAAATTGCAGACAAACTGGATGGCGGCAATTCAGCACAAAATGGTAATGGCAGTGGCCTTGGCCCCGATAACGGATCAGCCGGATCGCAAGACCCTCTTCAGCAGCTGATGAAAATGCTAGGTATGGACGGTAAAGGTTCTGATAATAAAATGTCATCAGCTGACAAAAAAGCACTGAAAGAGCTTGCAGGTCAACTTAAAGACGCGATGGATGGCAAACAAGGTGGTGGAAACGCATTACAAAATGGCGGCAATGAAGGTGGCTGTGACGAAAGTGAAGGCTCAGGCAATAACCTTGAAGCTGGTTCTGGCTCAGGTTCTGGTGGACAAATTTCCAAACAGGAGCTTGGTCAGGCAATCAAAGAATTTGGTGATGATTTGATGAAGGGCGATAAAGGCAATCTGAACGATAATTCGAGTGGTTCAGGTTCAAACTTAAGCCTTACAATTAAAATGTAAATTAAACCATGTTTGGCTATCTCTTCTGCTCAAACTGAGAGATAGCCAAAATAAAATGACAGAATACAACTAAGAAAATAAACCAAAAAGTTTAAATGAGTAAAATACATAAGCAACATTTACAATAACCATATATTTTTACTTTAATTGTTAAGCTTTACAATTAACATTACATCTATCAATATTTATTAAAACCTTATAATTTCTTGTTTTACTTCATACGCTGACATACCTTTAGGCAAGAGCTGAGACATATACTCGGATGTAGCCAACAGCGTAAGGAGAAAAACCATGAGAGATTCTGTAAACGGAAATTCTTCAACACTTACTTTGACAATTACCTCAAAACCAATTCAGCAGAATGATCATTTTAAGGCTGTACAAGATTGCACACTGCAAGAAAATCATTCCAACCTTAATGCTCAAAATAATTTCACTAGGTCTTCACCAAATATTGGTCAGATTATCGGACAACTTTCAGGCGCTATGCAGTCCATGGATCCAAAAGCTGCAGCTTTTAGAGCTGGTTTAAGAATGATGGGTGAGTTTGCAAACCAGCTCAATAATCAAAGTAATAATTCTTTCGATGACTATTCCAGTATGGACAGTTCTTTTGGTGGTGGTGATGATTTAATTTCCAGCCTTATGGGATTTGATAATAATTACGATTATGATGACGAAGACCAAGATGATCAAAATCTGTTTGATTTGCTTGGAAGCCTAAATTCTTTGTGGGGCGACAATTCTCAGAGCAGCAATAATTGCAGTTCATCGACTCAGAATAAAAAACATCAACAGCTAAAATCAATTAATAATTTAATGGGTAGTTTAGCTGATGGATTATCAAGCGGAGCGATACCACCTGGCATGTCAGGGAGTGCTAATCAGCTTATTAGTCAGCTTTCAAAACAAGCAGATTGCCTTAACCCAATGCAAAACCCTGTTTCTGGATTTAGCCCCGGCCTTAGTTTAGCAATTACACTGTTAAGAAAATAAACCTAATTTAAAACCTTTTATCTAGGGTATAATTTTGACACTCGCCTTAAAGGTTTTAAATCAAAAAAATTTCTGCTTAAGTATACTTTAAGATTTTAAAACAGAAATTTTTTTTGAAACGAACTAAAAAAAATAATATACACAGTATAAGACAATATATTTAACGTTTAAAAAAATATGACTTGCATTTAATTTTTTTAAACCATAGGTTTATACAACACGAAAATAAACATATAGTATTTTTGTGACTTACAACAGAAGAGATGAAACTCTTTGAGTATATATAAAAAAGCGAATAATGCTGTATATTATAAAGCTCTTCAAATTTTGAGGAGCTTTTTTCTTTTTAATGTATAATTTTTGCTTATTTGTTAGTTTCACGCTTTAGATATTTATCATTACAGTTAAAAATATGTAAAAAAAACTAATTTTATTATCTTATTTTGTTGCCTTAAAGGGATAATTATCATACACTTATCTTGCGGCTACAAAAAATGCTTCAAAAAATTGAGGCTTAACAAAACGGAGAAATACAATGGCAGACGATATGAAAGTTGGCGGCGGCTCTGGCACCCAAGGCACAGAAGGCGCTAACAATGCCAGCAGTGGTCAGGATTTTAAAGCTTCCCAGCAAAAAGATGCAGCGACTGCTTTTAAGGCGGACCCAAGTAAAGAAACAGCCGGTAAACTAAAAGAATCCTTTGATGGTAAATTACCAGAAGCAGGTAGTAAAGAAGCTAAAGCTGCTGGTTTAGAAGAAAAAGATCTTAAACTTGCAGGCGAATTGACAGGCGGCGACAAAGCAGCTGAAGGCGGCGGTGCTGGCAAGGCTGATGAAGCTAAAAAAGACGATAAGGCTGAAAAGGGTGGCGGAGCAGGTGGCGCTGAAAAAGGCGGCGGCGAAGAAGACCCTATGGAAAAACTCATCAAAAAGCTTATGAAGGGTCCACCTCCACTAAGCAAAGAGGAAGCAACTAAAAAAGCAGAAGAGTTAACCAAAAAAGCAGGTGGTGATCCAGCTAAAGCTCTTGAGGAACTTGAATCAAAGGGTAAAGATGGTGCTGCTGGCAAAGACGGTGCTGCGGGTGGTAACGCAAACGGTTCTGCAAGTCCTAATGCTGAAGGTGCAAGCTCAGTAAGCATGGACAGCAACGCTAAAACAGGTGCTTAAACCTATAATCACATAATGTAGAGCCTTGGTGTTTAGGGGATAGATACCAAGGTAACTGCAAAGTGCGGTAAGATAAACTCACAGCCTTGAAGCCAAGCTTCAGGGCTGACTTTGGCGTTTATTGTTCATGGTTATATTCCAAACTTTAAGTCAACGTCATTCAAACTTTTAAAATATGCTTAGTTTGTTGTTCTCGACGCATAAAATACGAGCGGAAATCCATCTTTTAGACCTAAATATGGATTTCCGCTCACCCTTTGGGTATTGGGAATGACAAACCTCAAATTTGCGATTAACTCGTTTAACAGTTTGAATATGCTTGAAATAACAAATGCATACTCAACATCATAAACTAACCTGGCATTTGTAAAACTGCTTGAGCCCTAGCCACCAATGTCATGCGCAAGCTCAAGGGGAGCGGAAATGAATACGAAGTATACTCAAACCACTTTCTTTAACCTATACATTGGCCCTATCAACACAAGTCCACAAAAAAAGCCCGCCAAATGAGCTTCCCATGCAATTTGGGCGTTCTCATCAACCATTGATGGACTTGTACCTATGCCTGAAAATATATTTATCAGCACCCATATGAAGATAGTTGCCTGTACACGACGCTCTTTGAGGGCCTCTTTGAGTGGCAACAAACTATATTTAATACTATAATCTACTTGATCATTACTTGCAGGTACCATGAGTAATGCCGCAGCCATTGCACCCGATACCGATCCAGAGGCACCAATAAGTGGAACCATTAAATTCGGGTGAAGCGCGCCATATATAAGTGCTGAGAAAATAGCCGTAATACCAAAAAACAGGACAAACAACCCTGCCCCAAGCGCTCTTGCAACCACACTCCCAAAAGCTACAAACCATACAGAATTAAGAATAAGATGCGTCCAGCTTCCATGCAGAAGGGCATAAGTTATAGCACTGAACCATATGGATATGTTTGCATATTTCACATCTGAAAAAAATAGCTTAGGAACAAAGCCGAATTGAAACAGCACGTTTGAATCTGCAATATTGTTCAGGCTTTCCCTGTAAAGATGAATTACAGTAAAACCTGCAATAAAAACAAGGATGACTGCCGGAATATTGAAGGCCGGGACACGGGAAGATTGAATCTGGTTGTTCATGCTTTACGTGAACCAGAAAATAAGAGTTTTGAACAGCAAAAAGGGAGGCCTTGAGCCTCCCGTTGTGCACAATTATCTTTGACCTATTGCACATCAACATTAAGTATGTTGGGTGGTGCCTGCAAAAGGATTAAGATATGTGTTTCAAAATGATACGCTGGGAGCCAATCAGCGGAGCATTTTTACATCTCCTGAAGCAACAATGACATAAAAAGGTGCAGTCTGACAATCAAAAGAGTTTAATATCGTTAATTCTGGCAGGCAAAAAGTATTAACGGCATAAACCATGCTGTATGCAATACTGGAGCCTCGAATTGTTTCATTGAGGTACAAATCTGCACCGTAAATTAGGGCCGGACTTAGATAATGAAAAATGAAAGCATAAAAGATTTACATACATACTGGTCAGCGCTGTGTGGAAGAAGATCTGCGCCAGAACGTGTAGACATTGACCCTGGTTCAATCAGGCATTTGCTGAGTGATGTATTTCTACTGGACCTTGATGAAAAATCAGGAGCTATTTTTAGATTAGCTGGTACACGCATATGCACATTGTTTGGCCGTGAAGTTAAAGATGAGCTTTTCAGCAATTTGTTTGAAAATCGTGGCAGGCAAGAAATAGAACGGTTGATTTCAGGCGTTGGCAAAGAAGAAAAACCACTTGTTGCTGGCATTGTTGCTCATGCCAGTAATGAACAGGCAGTTATATGTGAGCTTCTTTTTTTGCCGCTTAGGCATAGGGGTCAGCGTTCAAAAAGAATGCTGGGAATGTTGTCTGCATCAGAAGCCATGCCTTTATTTATGAAACCTGTGCACTATCTAAGCATGCTAACCCTCAAGGTTTTAGATGATAATACTGCGCATCGTGCACTGCGTTCACCCTCTTTGATGGTTGGCGTGCCACCTGAACAGATTGTGTCTCGTCACGGCCACCTCGTATTGATAAATGGTGAACGAAACATTTAATAGTTTTGATTCTGTCAAGCTTCGAATCTAATAATTTATACCTGTGAGTTACGGTGATAGACAGCTTTGTGATTCGCTTTTTGATACAGAGTATTGTTTTATGATTTTTTGTTTAAATCAAAAGCCAAGTCATCAAAAGCCAAGTAATGTCGTGACAAGGAACTGTATACTTTTATGGCTGCTCTTACTGCTTACACTGGTCTTGCTTTTAAACAGGCTGAACCAAACTATCGCACTCCACCCCGAAATACCGAGGCAGAGGGTGCTTTGCTTGGCGCAATTATGGTGCATAATGAAGCGTTTGACCGCGTTTCTGACTTCCTGGAGCCTACCCATTTTTCAGAGGAACTTCACGGACGCATCTATGATGTCATGCGCACGCTCATTCGTGCTGGCAAGGTTGCAACACCCATTACCATCAAAAGTTTTTTGCCAGAGGCTGATCTTGGTGGTTTGACTGTACCACAGTATCTGGTGCGCCTAGCGGCAGACGCGACAACAATTATTAATGCTGCCGATTATGGACGCGCTATCTATGAGGCGGCATTGCGCCGTAACCTTATCACTATTGGTGAGGACATCGTCAATCGTGCTTTCGATGCACCAGCTTCTGACACGCCCCGGACTCAAATAGAGACTGCCGAACAACATCTTTACAAGCTTGCAGAAACAGGGCGATACGAAGGCGGCTTTCAAACCTTTACGAACGCCCTCAAAACTGCTGTTGACATGGCTGCGGCGGCTTATAAACGCGATGGGAACTTGTCTGGTTTGGCGACTGGACTGTCCGATCTTGATTTTAAAATGGGTGGTTTACAAAAATCAGACCTAATTATTATTGCAGGGCGCCCAGGTATGGGTAAAACTGCCCTTGCAACAAATATCGCCTACAACGTGGCGCGCGCTTACAAAGCTGGCAAAGCTGAAAATGGCGAGCGTCTGGCGATTGATGGCGGCATGGTTGGATTTTTCTCGCTTGAAATGTCAGCGGAACAGCTTGCAACTCGCGTTTTGGCAGAACAGTCTGGCGTTGCATCGTTCAAGATCAGACGTGGTGATATGACTGAGTCCGAGTTTGTTCAATTGGCGGAATCAGCACAGGAAATGAACCGCATTCCGCTCTATATTGATCAGACTGGCGGTATTTCGATAGCGCAGTTAACTGCACGGGCGCGGCGCTTGAAGCGCCAACATGGGCTGGATGTGCTGGTTATAGATTATTTGCAGCTGCTGTCTGGCTCCAAAGGCAAAAGTGATAACCGTGTTCAGGAGCTTACTGAAATTACCACAGGTTTAAAGGCTATAGCCAAAGAGCTGGAAGTGCCAGTAATTGCGCTTTCGCAGCTCTCGCGCCAGGTGGAAAACCGTGAGGATAAGCGCCCGCAATTGTCGGATTTGCGTGAATCCGGCTCAATTGAGCAAGACGCAGACGTTGTGATCTTCGTGTATCGTGAAGAGTATTACGTCAACATGAAAAAACCGCCAGAGGGAACGGAAGAGTTTCTTAAATGGCAAATGGACATGGACCGCGTGCATGGCAAAGCAGAAGTGATTATCGGCAAGCAACGCCACGGACCAACAGGCACAGTTGAGCTGCAATTTGAGGCAGAGTTTACAAGGTTCAGCAATTTGGCGAAGATTGATTATGGGATGTAATAAAATTAGGCTTTTCAACAAGACGTTACAAGGAAAATTTATTGTCAATTCAAGCCTATATCGAAAAGCTCCGCTCAAAATATGCCACGGGTGATGCCACTGAACATAGTTATTGTTCTGATTTAGCAATGTTGCTTGAAAGCAGTGCAACTGATCTTGTTGCGTTAAATGAGCCTAAACGCGTGGCTTGTGGCGCACCAGATTTCATCATTTCCCATCATAAAATTGTTGTTGGGCACTGCGAGTGCTAAACACCTGCATATTGATCTAACCAAGCTCAAAAGTGACAATCTTGCCCAAAAACAACGGTATCTGAAAGTTCTCCCCAACCTGATTTATACAAATAGGCTGGATTTTGAATTTTATAAATTTGAAGAAAATATTCGCGTCAATTTTAACCCTGAAATCTATGCAGAAATTTGCAGAAAAGCAGGTTTGGGCGGCGTAAAAGGCCATGAACTTAAAGTGTTCGATTACATCTATGGTGTGCTGCATTCGCCTGAGTATCGTAGCACCTATGCCGAGTTCCTGAAATCAGATTTCCCCCGCATTCCCTATCCCGCTTCGCCTGAAACATTCGGTCATATTGCAGATAAGGGTGAGCAGTTACGCCTGTTGCACCTTATGGATGATGCAGCCGTTGGCACAACGCCCTACCCCTTTAAAGGCGCAGGCTCAGGCATAGTGGAAAAACCAATCCACACCGATGAAGGCAAGGTTTTTATCAACCCACACCAATGGTTTGAGGGCGTGCCGCGCATTGCATGGGAGTTTCATATTGGTGGCTATCAACCAGCTCAAAAATGGCTTAAAGATCGCAAAGGGCGCGTTTTAAGTTTTGACGATGTGCGCCATTATCAAAAAATCATCACAATTTTGAGCGAAACCGACCGCATCATGGGCGAGATTAAACTACCTTTAAGCCAGTATAGTGCGTCCATATAAAATGATTCAATTTTACGTGGGATGAAATATGGCTCTCTTACACACCCAGTAATACTTTAATCTTGGCCTGCACGTCTGATAAAACTTTTTGAGACACTTTGCCTTTGAAAACAGCCTCTCTTGCACGCCAGTCCAGGTTTTTAAGCTGATCTGACAACACTGCACTTGGCGGCGCAACGCTTACAACAACTTCAAAAACATAGCCTTTTATTTTTGAAGTCATTGGGCAGCAAACCATCATAGCGTTTGGGCGACAATACAAGCGCAGGTCTATGACCAGATTGTTCATGACCCGTTTGAGAATCAAAATTAAGCCAAACAATATCGCCCGCTTCTGGCACATAATCACTCATTACCAGATTTCTTTACCCTTGAACTTTCCAAAGTCGATATCATCATGAAACGTTTCTGGTTTCATCTGGTCAAGCAAATCATCTAAATCATAAACAGGCATTGCAATCGGCTCAATAACAACACGCCCTCCCTCTTCACGCATTTCAACAGCTTGATTGAGGCTAAGGGCAGCCGCAGCCATAATTGATGCAGGAATACGAACTGACGCGCTATTTCCCCATTTTTTGACCTGAACTTTCATCAGTATCTCCTGTAGCTGAAGCTAAGCTATTTAAAAAACGTGTCAACAATGTATATACTACATTTGAATTTGCCTATATCTTGACATAAGGCTGAAGTTATTTTTTGTTTAGTTGAAAATTATTGTTCATGATAATGCACACACACCCCTCGCAAGCTGGTGGTATTCTCACTATAAATCTGGGTGCTTTGGCTAATAACTACAGGCTGCTGGCAACACGCGCTGCCCCTGCCCAGTGCGCGGCAGTGGTCAAGGCAAATGCCTATGGTATTGGCATTGAGCAGGCCGTGCCCGCACTTGCAAAGGCTGGGTGCCGCATATTTTTTGTGGCTGTTTTATCTGAGGCATTACGCGTTAGGGCTGCTGATCCCGATGCTTTCATCTATGTTCTGAATGGTTTGCTGCCAAACACATCCCAACTTTATGCAGATTATAATCTGCGTCCTGTTTTAGGCTCTGAGCAAGAAATTCTGGAGTGGCAGAGCTTCAGCATCCAGTCTGGATTTACGGGTGCTGCTGCCCTCCATGTTGATACTGGCATGAACCGCTTGGGACTACGCTTTGAAGATGCTGTGGATCTGTATAAAAACAGCGCGTTCAGAGGTATTGATTTTCAGCTTATGATAAGCCATTTTGTATCTTCTGAAGAACAAAATAACCAGTTAAATATCAGACAGATAAATGATATTTTAAATGTAAAAAATAAGCTCGATATACCTAATATCAGCATGAGCAATTCATCAGGTTTCTTTTTAGCCCAGAAGCCTTTCATGAATATGGCAAGAGCAGGCTACGCGCTTTATGGGGGCAATCCAACACCAAGTGAGCCAAATCCAATGCAGTATGTCGTAACATTGGAAGCACCCGTAATCATGCTGCGCGATGTTGCTGAACATGAAAGCGTTGGTTACAATGCCCAGTGGACCGCAAAAAAGCCTAGCCGTATTGCCGTCATTGGTGTTGGGTATGCTGATGGTTTCAGCCGACAGCTTACGGCAACTGATACAAAATCAGGTGGGTATGCCTTTATTGCTGGCAGGCTCTGCCCTTTTGCAGGATGCGTATCGATGGATTTAATTACATTAGATGTAAGTGAAGTACCTCCTAACGCTGTAAAACGGGGCACTCCTGTGCAGCTTTTGGGTGATCAAATCAGCGTGGATGATGTCGCAGGCTGGGCAAATACCAATGGC
>JANXWK010000059.1 GCA_025351165.1 Hyphomicrobiales bacterium
AAGACAATAATCATATATATTCTATATTATAATATAATTATCCTATTTATATCTTGACAATCGGCTTTTTGTCCTGTATACATAGCCCTGTCTTTTCCTTGGCAAGAGCACGGGCCGGCCGAGTGTCTGGGGGAAAAGGGCAATGTCCAGGACACCGCTTTTCTGGATGGGGCTGGTTGAATAGGGATACCACCTGTTCAGCTGGTTTTATCGACGGACAGAACAGCACGGGCCTGGCCCTCAACGGATCCGTCCAAAGCAGACGGCTGGCAAGCTTATGTAAGACACGTTGAAGGACAAAAGATTGCATGCGGGGCATGGGTTAACGCAAACAACCCAAAAGGCGCCCAAAACAGATCATAAGGCCTGCGTGAAACGATGCCCCGCATCTGCTCTTGCAACTATCATTCTTGCATCTACCAATAGCCTATCACTCCGCCTGCAAAGCGCGGAGTGATAGGTGTTGATGGGTGGAGCGGAACAAGAGTGTGAACTTTATTTCTGTTCTTCCCGATGCATGAAATGCAAGCGGAGCTTCAGCTTTTACAAAGCGCAAAATCCTCCACAACTGTCTTTGCCAGCAAGCAGAGCGCGACCCACGATCCAGAAAACAAGGGGAAAGAACCATTTTTGGCAGATATTTAACTATACCTGCATCGCGGTCTTATTTCATTTTGTCCGTCAAGACAGAAGTCCAGAAGTCCAGAAGTATATTTTTAATTGAAACGTCTACACGAACTTGAAAACCTACGTTTTTCTCCAATCCTGTAAGGCTGGTGTAAGGTTGGGGATTTATTAAAAAATCTATGTCTTGCTGATCGGGATTATCATGACCTTTGTAAATACGCACATTCTTAAACAAGACCCTCTAAATATTGGGTTAGCAAAATCTCAGGGTTTCAAGGTTGCTTTAGTACCTGTTATTGCAGCACCGATGGCCCCAGTGGCTGTAGAACTTTGGGTTTTACTTTCAGGAGCCTTGAGCCAAAACAACAGTTTTTCTGGGCACTCTGTCAACACTTATCCAAAAAGCAAAATACACTTTTTTGATTCAAAAATAGATGCATTTGAAAAGAGTCTTCTCGCGTATTTTGATACTGTTTCGCCTGTAAAAGCTTCAAATAAAGACATTCTATTTTTAGCAAAATGGATACAGACAACAGATCATAAAACCTATTCAGCTTCTGTTGTCATCCTTGCCAAAAATTATTTTGCCAAAATTGCGGCGGCGCATAAATTGATGGATTTAAAAAATGGCTCTCGATCTAAACTTGAAAAAACAACTGATGACGCTATTGGTTCTGCTATCAAGACGCTGCTTGAAAACCCAAATTTAAGTCCAAAACAGCGATCAGAAGCAAGCAAACTTTATATTATGGCAACAGAGGGGGTAGACCCTGCTCCCGACAAAAAAGGCAAGAAACAAAAACAAAGTAATGCGACCAGTGGGGCAACACCACCAGACCCTGGTAAAAAACCAGATAAAAACAAAGACAAAGGGAATAAAATAAAGCAGCAAAATGAGGCTCAGCTCAAGGAGCTCAAAGCCAAGCTGAAAGCTGAGGGGAAAACAGGAGATGCGGCCTATGTTGATGCGCTTAAAAAAGCAGCTAAGGCTCTTAGGCAACTCAACAATCTTCCAAAAGGCCTGAAGCTTGAAGAGCAGCTGGTAAAAGTTTCTCAACTCATGGCAGAACTTGATGCTGCAAATTTTACAATAAAAATATTTGAGAGCTTTAGAAAGTAAATATAGTTGGTTAAATTTATTTAAAAATATATTTTTTCTAATCTTGTAAGGTTCATGTAAGACTAGGGATTTATAAAGAAATTATTAACTAATCAGAACACTTTACGAAGGAATCAAAAATGTCACCTGTTGCTAAACCTCTTGGCACTCTTCAAAGCGTAACTTTACGCAATGCCAATAATCAGACGGGTCATTTCCAAGACTCACTTACGCAAGTGAAATTAAAATCAAAGCAAAACGGTCGTACCAACCCCGCTATCATTCCTCAAAGGGTCATTTCCATAGAGCGCAGCAGACAGGGCGGCCTTATTCTGGGCAATATGCCAAATGAAACCTATATGCCTGCAAACCCTATCACGCCTACAAAAGGGGCTATTAATCCTTTCAAAGCCATAGAAGGGAAAGCCGTTTATAGTAAAGGGCTTGATGGTAAAATGTACGAAATTCATGCAGGTAGTGTTGATCCTTTCGGCTTGAGTGGTTTTGGCTCTGCAATGATTAAAAAACTGCTACCACGAACAGCAAAATTTATCAAAGTTGCAACATTAGGAAGATTAAATACAGCAGCCGCTTATAATGAAGGTTATGCCAAAAATTTTATCACATCAATATTGACTAAAAAGCGAGCAAGTTATCAATCCACAACATGGATTGCAAGCAATCCACAGCATGTTGCGCAAATGGAGAGGCAGCTAGGGATAATCCAAAAATTTGCAAAAGGTTTAAACTTAACCAGAGAACAGATCATTGGCCTTAATAAATTGGGAGAGGCTCATGGATCGCCTTACATGAATAATGCTGAAGCAGTTTTCAATGCCTTTTTTCATCCCAATTCTGGTACACCTTTATCTGTAAGAGACGCGAAATATATTGTCTCCCACTTACTTAAATCCAAACCCAGCCAATTTGAAGGACAGGCAAGGTTTATGATACGCATGGCTGAGAATTCTGGATTTTCTCTTCGCAGCTACACTTATGACTTTATCACACTGGACAAAATTGTGCTGAAGTACAAAATGAGCGGCCGTGACATAAGCGGTTTAATGAATGCCATAAACAGAGGAGAGCCATTTTATCAATACAGGGGGAAAGTTGATCTTACGAAAACAAAAGGGCTGCTTACTCCAAAAGGCTATTAGCTTTGATTGAATAGTACTTTCTACGTTTAACATTCAATTAAATACATTCTACGGTTTAAACAAATACCGTAGAATTCTATCACTAAAAATAAATATTATTGGTTAAATTTACCTTAAAAATCAGATTAGCTTGCTCATATTTCAAGTTTTGAATAGATTTAGCATCAAGAAATGAATGCAAATTCAAAAACAAAGCATTCATTTCTGGCTATACTTAAATTCAATTCTCAAGGAAGCGTAAAATGCGTTTAGTTTATATTTCAGGTGTTGCATTTGCAGCTCTTACAGTTTTCTCAAACTCGGCTTATGCTGGCTGCACAGGCACTGGCTGTTACCAGCAGGTTGTAAACCCTGCTGTTTATGCAACGCATGAGCATAATGTACTGGTATCACCGGAGCGCCGTATTGCTCACCGCGTTGCTGCCCAACACAGACAGGTACAGGAAACTGTTGTTCTGCGCCCTGAGCGTCAGGTGCCCCGTCATGTACCCGCAACATATTCAACATTTGCCGAAACTGTACTTGTAGCACAAGCTGGCCGTCGCTGGCAGGTTTCAACGGACGCGCATGGCCGCACAATAGGCTGCTGGGTTGACATACCCGCACAATACACAACACGCCATCGTCAGGTTATGGTTAGCCCTGCAAGCACCAGCTACGAAACTATCCCAGCTGTTGTTACAACCCGCACCCGCACACACATGGTTCGCCCAGCTTCTGTAGAATATCAGACAGTGCCTGCGCAATACCGTACAGTTGCTAAACAGGTACTGGTTCAACCGGCCTCTGCCTCATGGGCACCAATTGGTGGGCACACAGCCTCTCTATCATGCAGCGGGCGCGGCTTTTTTGGGTCAACCTGCGGACGCTGATGCCTTTACCACATAATGCTAAAAAAAATATCCCCTCCAACTCCAAACGCTTTCAGTTTCTGAAGGCGTTTTTTTTATAAAATGCAATAAGTGACTTCTAGTAAAATATTCTTTAAATTTCCATATTCAGACAACACAGATCAGTGTATAGTGTTCTGCGAGTGTCTCATGGGAGACATTCAGGATAACCTTTATGAGGGTTCTAATGGTTGATTATGATCGTAATGCCTCTGTGCCGCGCTTTGGCGCAGGCTTGGGTATAAATACACAGGCGCAGATAGATCAGGGACTGCGCACATATATGTTGGGCGTCTATAATAATATGGTGATTGGCCTAGGCATTACAGGCCTTGTAGCGCTTGGCCTTTACATGATGTCTGTTTCAGGTGCTGGTGGGACACTGCGTTCAGGTGCTGAATTAACAGAATTTGGGCGGTTTCTATACACAAGCTCTTTCAAGTATGTACTGATATTCGCGCCTCTTGTAGTTGTGCTTTATCTAGGCTTCAAAGTCCATTCCATGAGCGCATCTGCTGCACGAATGACCTTCTTTTTATATGCGGCTCTCATGGGCGCATCACTCAGCATTCTAGGCCTTGTATACGCGCATTCGTCAATTGCACGCGTATTTTTCATTACAGCGGCAGCTTTTGGTTCGCTCAGCCTTTATGGCTACACGACCAAACGTGATCTGTCTGGAATGTCATCTTTTTTGATGATGGGTCTGTTTGGCCTGATGATTGCCAGTGTGGTCAATATCTTTCTTGCAAGCTCAGGCATGCAGTGGGTCATCTCCATTGTAGGTGTTCTGCTGTTTGCTGGGCTTACAGCCTATGACACACAGAGCATAAAAGAAATGTATTTTGAAGGCGACATGCAGGAAACTGCGGCTAAAAAATCCATTCTGGGTGCCTTACAGCTCTACATGGACTTTATCGGAATGTTTCAGTTTCTTATGTCGATGATGGGCAGCCGCGAATAGGACTGTTTCGCTTTAAATTAATCAAGGCTCTGGGAAACTGGGGCCTTTTTTGTTACATGTACATTGTTCAGTTTTCATGATTTCCATCATTATACGGGTTGAAAAACTAGATGGCAGAGACCCTGGCAGGCTTTTGGCTGAGACAGTTACACCTTTGGTCAGCGGTGTTGTACAGGGGATTGTTGGACGCCTGATTATAGTTGATGTTTCTGGTCTACCTAAAGTTGGTGCCATTGCTGAAGAGGCTGGTGCGGTGCTTATTAAAGCTGCAAATTGGCAAAGCGGCCTTGATGAAGCTGCTAGACATTTGATGACTGACTGGGTTTTAGTCTTTGACTGCGGTGTACTTACAGAGCCATCACTGTGGCCATGCCTTGAAAGGCATATCAGAGCTGGAGGTGACTTTGTTGGTGTCTCTCAAATTCAATGGTCGCTCAAACGAGCTGTGTATCAATTTTTAGGTAGAATAATGGTTGATCAAGCGGTTCTCATACGCCGTAGAAACATTAATAATCAGATTTTTGAAAAAAGTTTTGGCAAAAAAATCATGGTTATGCAAACACGCACAATCCGCTTGAAGCTGTAATTATTTACGTTTTTGATCTTCATCAAGGCGTGGCATTATTTCTACAAAATTGCAGGGGGTGTGTCTGTAATCAAGCTGCATTGACAATATGCCATCCCATGCATCCTTACACGCACCAGGGCTGCCTGGCAGACAAAAAATAAAAGTTGGTGTGCCGCTTTGCGCACCTGCAAGGCCAGCTGTCGCTCTGGACTGTAAAGTTGAGGTTCCAATTTTACCATAACTTATGGCATGAAATACCGCTGAAAACCCATCCATTCGTTTCTCAAATAAAGGTTCAACAGCTTCTGGTGTTACATCACGGCCCGTAAATCCTGTGCCCCCAGTTGTCAAGATTACGTCGATATGATGATTTTTTATCCATTCCTGAACTTTTGTCCTGATCTCATTTACGTCATCCTTGACTATAGCGCGATCTGCCAAAATGTGGCCTGCTGTTCCAAGTCTTGAACTTAATACTGTGCCAGACTTGTCATTTTCAAAGATTCTTGTGTCTGAAATAGTCAATACTGCAATGTTCAGAGCAATAAAGGGCCGGATTTCATCTGATTTGTTCATCCGTTATTTCCTGTTTTGAAATACGATGTGTTTTGGCTAGAATAGGTGTAGTTAAATTCAAGCATAATTATGGAATCAATGCTTAAACTCTATTTTTCATTTTGTCGCATCATCTTGATGAAAAAAACCGTATATTTTCTTTGTAGAGCTTGATGAGGATGCCATAAATGATACGAAAAATCTGCGTATATTGCGGGTCTGGACAGGGAGCGGATCCTGTTTTCAAAGAAGCCGCACAGGCCTTTGGTTTTGAGATGGCCAAACATAATGTTGGCCTTGTTTATGGCGGTGGAAATCTAGGGCTCATGGGTGTGATTGCACGCTCCGTTCTGCAACATGGGGGGCACGTAACAGGCATTATTCCTCAATTTTTAAAAAGCAAAGAACAAATGCTCGAAGGGGCACAGGAGCTTATCATAACCAACACGATGCATGAACGTAAAATGCTCATGTGTGAAAAATCTGACGCATTTGTTGCGTTGCCAGGTGGTATTGGTACATTGGAGGAACTGGTTGAGCAAATGACATGGGCTCAGCTTCAGCAGCATAATAAACCTATCATTATTGCAAACATAGCCCAATTTTGGGATCCGTTGCTTAGTTTAATCAGTCATATGCGGGAAAATGGTTTTATTCGGCAAGGCTGTGAAGTTGCAACGCTTATTACCAACAAGGTAGACGCAATTATTCCAATGCTTCAACAAGCTGTCAATCCTGACCATGCCAATTAGGGCTTTGTTTACCCACTTGCAAATTACTCAACCTAGGTATCGTAATTCCAGGTCAGTGATAACGCATTAATAAGTGTTTGGATGTACTCCATTGTGGTACCCAGAAATACACCAAGAGGTAAATCATGCAGAATATTGCTCTAAACCTTAAACCCGCCACTCGTCTGGTGGACATAATGATTATGGTGTTGGCAGCTTATTTTGCACTACATGCCAGCTCTGTTCGGATAAATCATCCCCCAGTACAGGCAACAGTGCCCAGTTTTTCTGTGAGTTAACATCAGTCGTAATATTGCCTCGATGAAGATTAGACTCTAGTGTGACTGTCACCAGGGAGCTTGTTTCACTTAAAGTGTTACTTGCCAGAATAATCAACGAGGTACTTATTATGAAAAATACTTTTTTAACTGCAGGTTTGGCTTCATCGATATTTTTTGGAAATACATTTTCCATAGATGCAAAACCAAAGGCTCCATCCAAGCCTAAAATCCCTACATCAATCATTCTGGAAAACAAGCGTACATCAGAGTTAACAAATTTCTCTGTTTATGAAGCTGGACAGGAAGACAAAGCTCTTTCATCTATCCAGAAACCTCTTGTGTCTGGTAAAAAAATCCAGATTAGCCTGAAAGGCCTAAAATCCTGCATGATAACGCTTTCAGGAAGCTTTGCAGATGGCAGCGATGCCAGTGGTGAGATTGATGTTTGTACTGAAAAGCTCATCAGACTGATAGACTAGACTTGGGCTACTGTATATTTTCACTACCATCGGTACACCCGTCATTACAGGCAACAAAACCATAATGGCGGGACAGTTTTGAAAGAGCAAGAGTAACAACTACTTTTCCAGACCGTGCTGGCCAATTGTGCTCAAACTCTATCTGCTCAAGACCTTTTAAAAAGCAGCATAAATCTGTCAGGACACCTGAGAATTCCTGCCCGCATTCTGTCAATGCAAGGTTGAACCTTTCACGTGCCGCAATAACAGATTCTGAAAAGTTAGCCACTGGGTTTCCAGCACCATTTGATTTACCTGCAGAATTTGACCAGTTTGCTGTAATGCGGGGTGTCATATTTGCAATTGTGTAATCTTTACGAAGACGTTCCCCTGCCCTAAAACTGGATAGGCTGATCATTGGAAGACCATCGCGGCCCTTGCGGCGCCACATCCAAAGAAGTGGGCTTTCAGCTTCATTAAAGCTGAGTTTTACTTTCTCTTTGCCAAAATTAATTTCACGTATTTTGAGACCTGCATGCTGCTGACGGAATTTGTCCGGCTCAGGTGTATGATCTGGCTCAGCAGTCAATACAGGATCAATATAAGGTTTTAATTTGAGAACTTGAGACGATCCCATATATCCTTGCCATGTTGCCATTCCACGCTTAACCAAAATATGGCCAGCAATTGCTGGCACAATACCCTTGGACAGGCTTATGCCTTTATTTTGTACACCTATCCCTGGAACACTGACAATAATTGTGTCGCGCTCCATATGCCCAATGGCATTTGGCAAACTGAGCAGAGCAAGCAAGCGACGTGATAATCTATCCTGTTCAACTTTCGTTGTCATGGCTACATCTTTCTAATATGTATGGATAATTTTAAAACTATAATGCGCTTTTTAACTAGGCTTGTCGTTATCAAGCCAATCATTATCTGGTTTTTGGATATTTGATCACACTTCTCAAAATCTGATTTTGAAAGTTTTTATTTAACCCCTGATGATATGTTTATATAATTCACCCAAATAGGACTTACTGTTATATGCACTCCTTGCATTTAGGAATAGTATCTTTTAAAAAAAATATCAAGTGTATTTTTTTAATTTTTAAGTTTTTTTTCCTTTATTAAAAAAGGCATAAAAAAAGCGCGGTCAAGCCACGCTTTTGTTTATAAGTTTGGAAAATTATTTACCACGCGCTCGACGACGCTGCTGTCCAAGCCCCATTTCCTTTGCCAGACGCGATCTTGCTTCTGCGTAAGCAGGAGCAACCATTGGGTATTCTGGTGGCAAACTCCACTTTTCGCGATACTGATCAGGAGACATGTCATATTGAGTACGCAAATGGCGCTTTAAAGACTTAAACTGCTTACCGTCTTCAAGACATATAATGTATTCTGGTGTGACAGACTTTTTTATCGAAGTTGCAGGTTTTTGTGGCTCAACTGGTAGTTCAGGCGCAATCCCTGCACCAACACGACTTAACGCACTATGCACATCACTTATAAGGTTTGGAAGCTCTGATGTAGGAACAGAGTTATTACTTACATAAGCAGAAACAATATCTGCTGTAAGCTCAATAAAATCTGACATATTGAGAGAATTACTCATTGTGTATTGGCCTTTAAGATTTTTTATGCTTTTTTATGCATAAACTAAGCATTTGCTTATGATTTCCACCCGTTTATTTGTTAAAAATACTTGAGACAACTTTTATAACTTTAAAATTATCGAAAATATTCTATTAAACCCTGTTAAACCTGAAAAATACTAAGCGCAATAAAAATATCAATGCTATCAATAGTTTTCATCAAAATAGTGTTATAAAAATCATAGAAGAGTTGCCTTAATTAAAGGTCCAATCACTTAAAAACTGTCTATTAATACTGCTAAAAAATTAGCCAGGATTTAGACTTGAAAAAATATGCGCTGGTGCACAAGTATGTTCAATGTAAAGTCTTTAAATCATGGAGATTAAATAATGTCTGAAAATGTAAAAATTGTGAAGAGTGATGCTGACTGGCGCAAAATACTTTCTCCTGAACAATATGCTGTTGCAAGAGGACATGGCACAGAACCAGCGTTTACAGGGCCATATCTCAATGAAAAAAACATAGGTGTTTATAGCTGTGTCTGTTGTGGAACACCGCTTTTTGGTTCTGAAACAAAGTTTGAATCTGGGACAGGTTGGCCAAGTTTTTTTGCTCCTATAAATGAAAATAATGTAGATGAACACAAAGATACAAAATTTGGCATGGTCAGGACTGAAATATGCTGTTCAAAATGCGACGCGCATTTAGGGCATGTGTTTGAGGACGGGCCAGCGCCAACAGGTCTTAGATACTGCATGAATGGACATGCACTGAAGTTTAATGAGGATTAAGCTAACGCTATGAATAAACCAGTTAAAAACAAAGTTACTGAAGCTGCTTCTTGCAGCTCTACTCAGCCTGAAGATAGTAATTTTGTTTTAACTAAAGGGCCTGTTCTTTTGAAAGAGCCCGCTACTTCAATTCACTATGGTGTAGAAATTACTGATAACTACGCCTGGCTGCGTGCACAAAACTGGAAAGAGGTGCTGCAAGATGGCAAAGTATTACCAGAACCCATCAAAAAACATCTTCATGCGGAAAACCGTTACACTGCACGTGTATTTAAAAATACTAAAAGCCTGCAGGCTCAAATCTTAGCTGAGCTTAAAGGCCGCATTAAAGAAGATGACAGCTCAATTGCGCTACCAGATGGTGCATTTGATTATTTTACCAAATATACCGAAGGTCAGGAGCATCCGGTATTTTGCCGAAGATCACGAGACACGGCGGCGGAAGAAATATTACTTGATGGCAATTTAACTGCTAAAAAATATAAATTCTGTGACATTGGCGCAGTTGTTCAATCTCCCAACCATAAAAATATTGCCTGGAGTTGTGATACTGAAGGTTCTGAATTTTATACGATACGCATAAGAGATACTGCAAAAGGAAAAGATGCTCGCCAAAAGATAGAAATGTCCGATGGATCAATTGTTTGGGCAAAAGACTGCAAATCATTTTACTATGTAGCTATAGATGAATCACATCGTCCACATTCTGTACGTCGCCATATCATAGGCAGTAAACAGGAAGATGAAATTGTTTACCGTGAGCAGGATGATACGTATTTTGTTGATCTAACCCAAACTCAATCAGGCGATTATGCAGTTATCAGCGTGGGAGGGCATACCAATACACAAGAATGGCTTGTTGATCTCAATGCGGTAGACACAAAAATCCAGCTGATTACTGCCCGCAGGGATAATATTCTTTACGAAAGCAGTCATCATAGTGATAGGCTTTTTATACTTACCAATTCGGATGCGCTTGATTTTAAAATTGTTATGACACCTTTAAATGCATTGGACGCCAAGAACTGGGTTGATTATATTCCCCATAAACATGGTGTTATGATCCTTTCGATGCAGGTTCTTAAAAATCACCTTGTGCGCCTGGAACTGGAAAATGGCACGCCTCGCATTGTCGTGCATTCTTTGTTGGATGCACAAGAACATAGCATTACATTTGATGAAGAGGCGTTTGATCTGGATCTGATTGATGGCTTCGAATTTGACACACATTTAATTTATTTCCGTTTTTCATCATTGGCAAAACCGCAGGAAACTTATGCGTATGATCTTGAGACAAGAGAAAGAACACTCTTCAAACGCTGTGACATTCCTTCAGGTCACAAACCAGAACATTATATTACAAAACGATTATTTGCCAAAGCTGATGATGGCGAGCTTGTTCCCATTTCACTCATTTATCATTGTAAGACACCCTTAGATGGAACTGCGCCCTGCCTGCTTTATGCCTATGGTGCTTATGGGTATGCTAGCCCGCCAGCCTTTGAGGCGGAGCCTCTGTCTTTAATAGATCGAGGGTTTATATATGCTATTGCTCATGTCAGAGGTGGCACTGAAAAAGGTCGAACCTGGTACGAGCAAGGTAAATTAAACAATAAGATCAACACATTTACAGATTTTATTGCATGTTCCAAATATCTATCCGCTCACCAGTATACGCGTGAGGGACTGATTGTGGCACAGGGCGTATCTGCTGGTGGTATGTTGATGGGAGCAGTTGCAAATATTGCACCTCATTTATTTGCAGGAATTATTGCCGATGTTCCTTTTGTAGATGTTCTAAATACAATTCTGGATGCTGAGCTGCCGCTTACTCCGCCTGAATGGCTGGAATGGGGCAATCCTGTTCTGGATTTCGAAGCGTTCAATTATATTAGATCCTATTCGCCCTATGACAATATAAAGCCTCAGGCCTACCCTGCCATTATGGCTTTAGGTGGTTTGAGCGACCCTCGTGTTACTTATTGGGAACCTGCAAAATGGGTGGCAAAGTTGCGTTCAACCATGACAGGTGGTGGGCCAGTTCTGCTTAAAACCAATATGAGCGCAGGGCATGGCGGCGCATCAGGTCGCTTTGAACGTCTTGATGATGTTGCACTGACTTATGCATTTGCAATAGCCGCTGTAAATGCTAAACGCTTTACACAGTGATGATATATTAGTTATATACTTCAATTGACCAGTTATTAATGGAAATCCATGTCCCTTACTGCTCCCAGTGGTATTTCGTTACGTCCTTATCTTCCTAGCGACGCAAGCCAGCTTTGTGATTTGATTAAAGACAGCATATATGAGCTCGCCTCTGAGGATTATAACGCTAATCAATGCGCAGCCTGGGCCGAATCTGCTACAAATAAGCAGGAATTTATCAAAAAATTAGAAAAAGCTGTAACTTTGCTTGCTATTTATGAAGATGAGACCTGTGGCTTTATTTCGCTCAAAGACAATATCCAGATTGATATGCTTTACACCTCTCCACGATTTGCAGGCAAAGGCATTGCAACATTTTTGTGTGGTGCCGTTGAACTTCTTGCAATGGGCCGAAAATCTTCCAAGCTGACGATTAATGCCAGTGATACAGCAATCTCTCTATTTACTCATTTGAAATATAAGCCTGTTCGACGAAATACAGTTACAATCAATGGAGAATGGCTTGCAAATACAACAATGGAAAAAGACCTAAACCCCGCAGACACTCAAACGGCAACCCAATAATATAATGACTAAAGATCGCGTTTTCCTATTTGATACGACTTTGCGTGATGGAGCGCAAACGACAGGTATTGATTTTTCACTGCATGATAAAATCCATATAGCCAAAATGCTGGACAGGTTGGGGATGGATTATATTGAAGGGGGCTACCCTGGCGCCAACCCTATAGATACAGCTATTTTCAGCAACCCTCCTGTTTTAAAAGCAAAATTTACAGCCTTTGGCATGACCCGTAAAGTGGGCGTTTCAACATCCAACGATATTGGCCTGGCGGGCCTTTTTGCCTCCAAAGCTCATGCCATCTGTCTTGTAGCAAAATCCTGGGATTATCACGTGCGCATTGCTTTGGGCTGCACTCTGGATGAAAATCTCGAAACCGTAAAAGACAGTATAAATGCAGCAATTATCCATAAATTTGAAGCTATACTGGACTGTGAACATTTTTTCGATGGATACAAGGCTAATGCCGATTATGCATTGAAAATTGCAAAAACTGCTTATGCAGCAGGCGCACGATGGATTGTCCTATGCGACACGAACGGGGGCACATTGCCCCATGAAGTGGAGCATATTGTGCGTGAGGTTGCAAAGATTATTCCTGGTTCACATCTGGGTATTCATGCTCACGATGACACTGGTAATGCTGTAGCAAACTCATTAATGGCCGTTCGCGCGGGCGTGCGTCATATTCAAGGTACCTTAAATGGCCTGGGGGAGCGATGCGGCAATGCCAATCTTGTTACGCTCATTCCCACTCTTAAATTAAAGCCGGATTTTGCTGATTCATTTGACATTGGCGTGAGCATGGATGCCTTGGCAACACTGACTCAAGTTTCGCGCAGCTTTGATGAAATTCTCAATCGCCAGCCCCGGCGTCAGGCTCCCTATGTTGGTGCGGCAGCTTTTGCGACCAAAGCCGGAATCCATGCATCGGCAATTGCCAAAGACCCGCAGACTTATGAGCATATTCCACCACAGAATGTAGGGAACATGCGCCATGTTCTTGTGTCGACCCAGGCTGGCAAATCCAACATATTGGTGGAGCTTGAGCGTCTTGGACTTACTATTTCAAAAGATGATCCCAAATTAACGCGGTTGCTTGAAATTGTAAAAAACAAGGAAGCAACTGGCTACGCGTATGAAGGGGCTGATGCATCCTTTTACCTTCTGGCACAAAGTGTACTTGGAGTAGTTCCAGATTATTTTAAGGTTGAGCGGTTTAAAGTAAATATTGAGCGCCGTTATAATGCAAATGGTGAACTTGTGACGTTCTCAGAGGCAACAGTCAAAGTCATGGTGGAGGGCGAGCTGCTTATTTCAGCAGCAGAGGGCGATGGGCCAGTCAATGCTCTTGACCAAGCGCTGCGCAAAGATTTAGGACGCTATCAAAAGCACATATCCGGCCTTAAGCTAACAGATTTTAAAGTGCGTATATTTGAAGGTGGAACTGAGGCGGTTACGAGAGTTATGGTTGAATCTTGTGATGAAACGGGTGCAACATGGACCACGGTAGGCGTTTCACCAAATATCATTGATGCATCCTTTCAGGCTCTAACAGACTCCATTATTTATAAACTAATGCGGGATGGCGCCAAAGTGTAAAGCCTTTATTTTAATCCAAAAGTTTGGATGTACGTATGAAACAATAGCTGTGTCAGGGCAGTTTCTGATTATGTTTTGTTTCTTGTTTCAAGGTTACACTAATTTATGCGTGGATTTATCATATACGGTTTTGGTTTTGGCCTCATTGTGCTTTTAACCTTTGGGTGGTTTCAAACAACAAAAATAAAGACTGATGTTGAAACAAGATTTCCGGCAACTGGACAATTTGTTGACATAGATAACCACCGTGTTCATTTTTTTGATGCGGGTGACAACGCAGCATCAAAAAAAACAATCGTTCTTCTGCATGGTGCAACATCCAACCTTATGGATATGGCCAGTTCAATAGGGCTTCCTCTCTCCAAGGATTTTCGTGTTATTGCTATTGATCGCCCAGGGCATGGATGGAGCTCTCGCAATGGAGCAGAAGATGCAAAGCTTTCTTCTCAGGCAAAAATTGTATATCAAACCCTTGAGAAACTGGGAATTAAAGAGGCCACAATTATAGGGCATTCATGGGCTGGCGCATTGACTTTGAAGCTTGCACTTGATTACCCCAAGTTCACACATTCAATTGTTTTGATTTCACCTGTCACGCATACTTGGCCTGGTGGTATAGCCTGGTATCATAGCCTTGTAACTGCTCCCCTGTTTGGAGATTTTTTTACAAAAGAAGTTGCCATTAATGCTGCGCGTTTTTTAATGCCAAAAGCTATTGAAGCTGTTTTTTCTCCATCCGAGGTTTCAAAAAACTATATGGAAAAAACGGGGGTAGAGCTTATTTTAAGGCCAAAAGAGTTTGAAGCGAATTCACAGGATCTACAAATTCTTTACAAGCAAGTTGAGGCCCAGGCACCGCTTTACAAGTTTCTTATATTACCTACATTGGTTATTACAGGTGATACTGACAGTGTTGTATCTCCTGAAATTCATGCACGAACAACAGTTAAAGAAATGCAGAACGCCAAATTAGTCGTTTTAAATGGTGCAGGGCACGTTCCACAACACTCACGCACAAGCGAAGTCGTGCGTGAAATTAAAACTTTCATGGATAGCCATTAAAATCAGCTCGCCAAGGCTAGAACTGCTTCCTGCTGAATCTTGTCTATCAATGACCGAAATCCATTTGAGCGCTGAGCACTCAAATGCTCCTTCAAACCAAGGGAAGAAAAAAACTCCAGTGCATCAGTTGCTATAATTTCTGTTGCAGACTTTCCTGAATACAAAGCCAAAGCAAGCGCTACAAGCCCACGGACAATATGTGCGTCGCTATCCCCTAAAAGAGTCAGAGTGACAGGATTTTCCTGTGCCTTTTTTGTGTACAGCCATACCTGACTTGCACAGCCTCTTACTTTATTGTGTTCAACTTTAAAAGTTTCCGGCATTGGATCCAACATACGTCCAAGCTCAATTATGTAACGGTAACGATCTTCCCAATCTTCCAAGAAGCCAAGATTTTCAACAATGTCATTAATTGGTGGTAAAGGCATGATCTAAACTTTACTCGGTTTAATATATTTGTTCCAGATAACGTTTTCCCCCAGTGTGGCAATAAAATCAGCATGTTTATTGCGTTCTTCTTCTGTTAAAAGTGGTGGCAAAGACACTATTCTTTTTGCAGCTGGTGCAACTTTATCTATTTTTGAAAATTTTACTGAATTGAGATCAAACTTGCTCTGTTTACCACCTAAAAGCTCTGAATATACTTCTGCCAGAATTTCAGAATCCAGCAGAGCTCCATGTTTGATGCGCTTTGAACGATCAATACTATAACGGTCACACAACGCATCAAGAGAATTAGACATATTTGGATGTTTGCGCCGTGCAAGCATTAAAGTGTCAATAATTCGCGAAGAGCTAAGAGGTTGCTTACCAATTTTATTCAATTCAAAATTCAAAAATTTTGTATCAAAGGCTGCATTGTGAATAACAATATTTGCATCACCCAAAAACGCAATGAAATCATCAGCAATACTTGCGAATAAAGGTTTGTCTTTTAAAAACTCAGCAGATAATCCATGCACATTGAAAGCTCCAGCTGGCATGTCACGCTCTGGATTTACATAAGTGTGGTATATGTTACCAGTGGGGTAGCGATCAACAATCTCGACACACCCAATTTCTACCAGACGATGACCCTCGCTTGGTTCAAATCCAGTTGTTTCCGTATCAAGAACAATCTCACGCATTGTAAATTACCTTAAAATTTGCGACCTTGAAGGCTAGTGACTGCACGCAACACATCATTTACCTGATGTTTTGCAGCTTCCAAACCACGGCCCGTATCAATTATAAAATGTGCTCTTTTACGCTTTTGGCTGTCTAACATCTGCTTTTTCAGGATAGTCTGAAACCGTGATTCAGTCATGCCCTGCCTTGCCATTACACGTTGTTTTTGCACGGATTCTGGCGCGGTTACAACAACAACAACGTCACAGTCCTTATCTGCATTTATTTCAAGCAGGAGTGGCATATCCAGCACAAGCGCACGCGTTCCAACTTTTACAGCGTGGAAAATAAAATCATCCCGGTGCTGCTTAACCAGAGGATGGATAATTGCCTCCAGCCTCCTCATTGCCTCTGGATTATCGGCAACCTGTAAAAATAGAGCGTTTCGGTTCACCTTGCCCAGAAGGGTTGAACCTGGAAATGCCTGTTCAATTAATGGCGCTGCTCTGCCTTTATAAAGCTCATGAACTGCAAAATCTGCATCATGAACAGGAATGCCAAAATCGCGGAAGAAATTGGCAGTTGTTGATTTACCCATGCCAATTGAACCTGTGAGGCCAATAATGAGCATATCAACCTGCTATGTCTTTTTGTAAAAGTGTGCGTAATTCATCCGTTACAACAGGACGCACCCCGAACCAGTGATCAAAGCCATCCACTGCCTGATAGAGCAGCATATCCAGCCCCCCGACTGTTTTAAATTTTTTAGCCTGCGCCATATCCCGTGCCATTTTAAGCAGAGGCGTTTCAAGCGGTACATAAACAATGTCATTTATGATTGCACCTGATTTCAGGGGGGCAAGATCAATTTCCAAAGGTGGTTGCCCTTTCATGCCAAGGGATGTCGTGTTGACCAGCAAGCCTGCATTTTCGAGTGCGATAGACATATCATCAAACGATGCTGGAATGATTTTTGAGCCAAATCGCGCAGCTAAAACCTGGGCGCGTTCAATGCTGCGATTAACAACATGAATCTGGGCAATGCCTCTTTGCATCAGTCCATAAATGATGGCACGTGCTGCACCCCCTGCCCCAATAACGACTGCTTTTTTTAAATTTTTATCCCAGTATGGGCTACTATAGTCAAGGGCACCAAGAAAACCTGAAACATCAGTATTATCCCCGTAAAGCTGATTATTATCAAACCAGATTGTGTTGACTGCTCCAAGGGCCTGCGCTGTATCAGTTACATGGCTGCACAGTTTTAGAATAGATTCTTTATGCGGAATAGTGCAGTTTGCACCAACATAACCCACGCTTTGCATTTGGGAAATAAAATGAGGCAGTTGATCTGGCGTTACGTGGGCTTTGATGTATGAGCCTGCCAGTCCTAACTGCTTTAGCCAGTAATTATGGATCATTGGGGAGCGTGAATGCGCAACAGGATCACCAATGATGCAGGCTTTTGAAAACATGTCAGTTAAGTACCAGTTTCTGGTTTCGAAGCTCTGCCAGAAACGGCAGGAGTGGCAGGCCAAGGATTGTTGATTGATCTCCTGTTATGCGCTTAAATAAATGAATGCCAAGCCCTTCATATTGATAGGCTCCAACACTGGTCAGCACAGTGTTGCCAGCATGCTCAAGATACGAATTGATAAAGTCCTGGCTCAGCTTAAGCACAGACATATGGGCAGTTTCCACATGTGACCAGACCAGTTTGCCATTATGAGCAAGGGCAATACCTGAATGAAGCTGATGCGTCTGACCAGAAAACTGTTGCAAAGTCACTCGTGCCTCATCAATTGAAGCTGGTTTATGAAAGCGTTGATCGCCCATAGCCAAGGTTTGATCAGCTCCCACGACATAATTTTCTGGACGCAAGGCGCTTATGTTCAAAGCTTTTGCCTTTGCCAACTCACAGGCTATGTCGGCTGGATTGGTATTGTTTTTAACAAGTTCGTTTTCCAGGCTGCGTTCATCAATATTGGCAGGGCAAAGCTCAGGATAGAAATTGGCAGAATGCAGTAAAGCAGCCCGCGTTTTGCTTTGCGAAGCAAGAACAAGAGGATGAGAGTGTAGCCAGAGAGAGGTCATGTTTTTTACTGTGCCAACTGGTTCAAACGATGTTTCTTGTGCAGATCAATAATTGCTGCTGCGGTTTCTTCAATTGAGCGACGCGTCACATCGATAATTGGCCAGTTGTTGCGCGAAAAAATACGTCTTGAATTGGCAATTTCGTCTGCCACTGATTGACGGTCAACATAATCACTTTCATCGCTTGCATTCAACGAGAGCAGTCTGTTCTGACGTATCTGAACGATGCGGTCTGGTGTTGCAATCAACCCTACAATCAAGGGAGCACCTGTATTATTCTCTAGCTCCTCTGGCATAGGAATACCAGGAACAATTGGAAAATTGGCAGTTTTAAAGCCTCTGTTTGCCAGATAAATACCAGTTGGTGTTTTGGATGTACGGCTTACGCCTACCAAAACTATGTCCGCATCGGCCAGTTTTTCAGGTAATACGCCATCATCATGCATCATGGTAAAATTAAGCGCATCAATGCGTTTAAAATACTCTGCATTGAGCATATGCTGTGCACCAGGACGCGGCGCAGATGTCACGCCTAAATAGCTTTGAAACAGATTCAAAACTGGATTAAGAATTGAAAGACAGGGCGAGCCTGTAGCCTTGCAGGCCTGCTCCAGACGCTCTGAGAGTACAGGATCCACAAGTGTATAAAGAATAATGCCAGGTTCTCCTTCAATTTCTGCGATGGCACGCTCAATATGCGCTTCTGTCCTGATAAGTGGATACACATGCTCTATGGCAGATGTGCCTTCAAATTGTGCAGTTACAGCACGGCTTACCGCAATCAGGGTTTCGCCTGTTGAATCTGACACCAGATGAAGGTGGAAATAATTCCGCATATGTCTGGCAGTCTTTCTATAGAATCAGGAAAGTTGAGTACTGAAATCAGCTTCGGTTTTAGCCCTGATCTCTTCCACTGTTACACCATTGCCGCATTCGATCAACACCATGCCACCGTCGCCTTTTTTATCAATTGTGAACACACCCAAATCTGTAATGACCATGTCCACAACCTTTGTGCCGGTAAGTGGCAGGTTGCATGCCTTAAGTAATTTAGACTCATCTTTGGCGGTGTGTTCCATAAGAACAACAACGCGCTTGACACCTGCAACCAAATCCATAGCGCCGCCCATGCCCTTGATCATTTTTCCTGGAATCATCCAGTTGGCAAGGTCTCCATTTTGAGCAACCTGCATGGCGCCCAAAATTGACAAATCTATATGGCCGCCACGGATCATGGCAAAGCTGTCTGCACTTGAAAAGAAGCTGGTGGTTGGCAGGGCCGTAACTGTCTGCTTTCCAGCATTAATCAGATCGGCATCCTCTTCTCCTTCAAACGGAAACGGACCCATGCCCATCATACCATTTTCACTTTGCAGCAGAACATTCATCCCGTTTGGAATATGGTTTGATACAAGAGTTGGAATACCAATACCCAAATTTACATAAAACCCATCCCGCAGTTCTTTTGCGGCGCGTTCTGCCATTTCATCACGTGTCCAAGCCATGATATTCTCCTATATGCGGGGGCAGGTTGTGCGCTGCTCAATATGTTTGACAGGGTTTGGCACATGCACAATGCGCTGCACAAAAACGCCTGGTGTAATGATGCAGTCTGAGTCAAGCTCACCTGGCTGAACCAGATGTTCAACCTCAACAATGGTAATTTTGCCCGCAGTTGCCATCATTGGATTAAAGTTTCGAGCCGTTTTACGGTAAATAAGATTACCTTCCGTATCTGCTTTCCAAGCGTGGATGAGTGCAATATCCGCTGTAATGCCACACTCCATAATATATGTTTCACCATTGAATTCTTTATGCTCTTTACCCTCAGCAATCAGGGTTCCAACACCTGTTTTTGTATAGAAGGCTGGAATGCCTGCGCCACCAGCGCGAATACGCTCAGCCAAAGTGCCTTGTGGGTTAAATTCCAGTTCAAGCTCTCCAGAAAGGTATTGCTGTGCAAAAAGTTTATTTTCACCCACATAAGATGAAATCATTTTCTTTATCTGGCGGGTTTCAAGCATTACCCCTAAACCCTTGCCGTCAACGCCAGCATTATTGGAAATGATGGTTAGATTTTTAACACCTGTATCGCGTAAAGCCATTATCAAGCTTTCAGGTATACCGCACAGGCCAAAGCCGCCAGCCAAAATCACCATGCCGTCTTTTGCTACACCTGCAAGTGCTTCAGCCGCGTTAGGAAATACTTTTTTCATATGCGCCCCTTTGATTGGCTTAACTCCAAAAATAATCTGGAATGCCTTATTTTGAAAGAAGTCTTACAAAATAACCACGCAGCAGATTAAATACTATTCGTGTTCTGTCTGCAAAGTTCTTTAGAAAATTGCAAAACCAGCCATCCACTGTGCCAAAGCAATATAGGTTGGAATTCCAACCAACAAGTTAAAAGGGAAAGTAATACCCAGCGATAATGTTAAAGGAATTGATGCATTTGCTTCTGGCAGGGCAAGCCGCATGGCGGCAGGAACTGCAATATAGGATGCAGATGCTGCCAATGTAATCAGCGCGGCAGAACCCCCTACAGACAAGCCTATGAGTTTTGACAAAACAGCTGCAAGCAACACTCCTGTCAATGGCATTACAATTGCAAATACGATAACTGGAGGCGTTAAATAATGCCGCCCCTCACGAAGCCCACGACCAGCAACAAGCCCCATTTCCAGAAGAAACAGGCATAAAAATCCTGGAAACAAGTCAACAAAGAAAGGCTTGATTATAACTAAGCCACGTTGCCCAGTGATTGTGCCAATAATGAATGCTCCAACAAGAATGACAATGGAGCCGTTAAAAGCAACATGACGCAGAAAACTACTTTCATCCTTGGTTGAATCAGCTGCTTTTTTGAGCGATAAAGATTTGTCTGACGAGCGTGCAATAAGTAAAGCTGCAAAAATAGCGGGCGCTTCCATTGCGGCGGCAACAGCTACAAGATACCCTTCCATTTTGATGCCAAGTGACCCAAGTGCGCCTGTTAAAGCTGCAAATGTAACAGCAGAGATTGATCCATAGTGACCAGCAATTGAAGCTGCATCGACAGTTTTAAGGTTAGTTGTGCCTTTCAGAAGGGCATAGCCTATAAAAGGCATTCCGAAAGAAAGTATAATCCCTGCCGCAATAGACAGTATAAGAGTTTTATCCAGACCATAATGTGCCATTTCCGCTCCACCCCTAAATCCAATTGAGATGAGTAGGTAAATAACCAAAAGCTTGGCAATCTCCTCTGGAACATAGAGATCCGACCGAATAAGAGCAGATACTAAACCAAGGGCAAAAAACAGAACCATGGGAGAGAGCAGGTTTTGCAAGGCAAGATCAAATAAAGACATCAACACTCCATTTTTTATGAACTACACTGGTTTAATACTATAAACTGTCAAATTCATAGCCGATTATTTCTTTAGCAAACTCTCCATGCTGAGTCAGAGAATTTTCATAGCTTTGATTTTCGTGATAACTGGTATTTACAAGTTGTGTATGCGCATACATTGTCTTTATCCCTTATGCAAACAAACAGGAAATATTCATTATGCAAATGACAGGTAACACCATTCTTATCACGGGGGGTGCTTCGGGTATTGGCCGTGGTTTGGCAGAAGCTTTTCACTCAAAAGGTAATACCGTTATCATTGCAGGCAGACGAAGAGCATTGCTTGATGAAGTTGTTGCAGCAAATACAGGTATGAAAGCCATAGTGTTTGACATAGATAGCGCAGCCAGTATTCAAAATTTATCTGAGCAGCTCACGCGTGATTATCCTGCTTTAAACACTGTCATCCATAATGCCGGGATCATGAGGGCTGAAACGTTACTCAATGGGCAAGTTCAGGATGCTGAAGCGACCATAACAACAAACCTGCTTGGCCCTATTCGTCTTACTGCAGCACTACTCCCCCTATTGGTAAAGCAGGCTTCTTCCACACTCATGACAGTTTCGTCTGGTTTGGCATTCGTTCCGCTGGCTATGATGCCAACTTATTGTGCAACAAAAGCTGCAATTCATTCCTACACGCAATCACTGCGATATCAGCTACAAGATACATCTGTAAAAGTGCTTGAAATAGCACCACCTTACGTACAAACAGAGTTAATGGGGCAAGATCAACTGATTGATCCAAGAGCAATGCCTCTTGAAGAATTTGTAGCTGAGACCATGCATATTCTTGAGTATTCAGAAAATGCTACGGAAATATGCGTTGAACGTGTAAAACCCTTACGCTTGGCTGAAGCCAATAAAGACTATCAGAATTTTTTTAATAATTTGCAAAAATTCTGATAGTCTGATGCGCCAAGCAAAAGGTAAATGCAGGTGTTGATTTTGTGTCAACACCTACTTATCTGCACAGCTCCATTTATCAATAGCTCTATGTATCGACAGCTCTATGTATCGACACTTGCATTCAATGCATTTTCCTGAATGAATTCACGGCGAGGCTCAACAACATCGCCCATAAGTTTTACAAAAATATCATCTGCTTCATCAACCTCTTTGACTTTAACCTGTAAAAGCGAGCGTGCATTACGGTCCAGGGTTGTTTCCCAGAGCTGCTCCGGATTCATTTCTCCCAAGCCTTTATAACGCTGCAAAGTCAAACCTTTTCGCCCAATAGCAGTCATTATGTCAAACAGGGCAGTTGGTCCAGCGGCTGCAACTTCATCGCCTTTACGAATGAATTTAGCAGGTGTGGAATATGTTTCACGTAAAGAGGCAGCTTTTTCATCCAGACGGCGCGCTTCGGCACTTGCCAGCAAACCAGCATCCAGCCGTTCAACCTGCTTTACACCGCGTAATGTACGCTCAAAGGTAAAGCTGCCTTCCCTAAAATGTCCAGTCCAGCCGCGCTCAATGTCCTCTGATACTGCATCAAGACGGATTGCTATTTGAGCTGCAAGTGTATTGGCTGCTGCTTCATCTTCATGTGGTCGCAGTGCTCCTGCAATTGCAGCCTGCTCGACAACACTATGATTGTAACGTGAATGCAGCTGATTAAGCGTGCCTCGCACAAGGCGTGCCTCATCAACGGTGCGACGTAAATCTTCTCCAGCACGATCCTCTCCAGTGCCAATGCGCAAAACGGCACTGTCGAGGCCGATATCAAGCAGGTAATCCTCCAAAGCACGTTCGTCTTTAAGGTATTGCTCTGAACGATTGCGGTTGACTTTGTAGAGGGGAGGCTGCGCAATATAAATATGACCGCGCGTGAAGAGTTCAGGCATCTGACGGAAGAAAAACGTTAATAATAATGCCCGAATGTGTGATCCATCTACATCCGCATCGGTCATAATGATGATTTTATGATAACGGAGTTTATCCGCGTTAAACTCTTCACGCCCGATGCCTGTGCCCAAGGCTGTAATCAAAGTGCCAATTTCCTGACTGCCAAGCATTCTGTCAAACCGCGCGCGCTCAACATTCAAAATTTTACCCCTAAGCGGTAAAACGGCCTGGTATTCACGGGCGCGACCCTGCTTTGCAGACCCACCAGCTGAATCTCCCTCGACAATGAAAAGTTCAGATTTAGCTGGATCACGTTCCTGGCAATCGGCCAGTTTACCCGGGAGTGATGCAATATCAAGCGCACCTTTACGGCGGGTAAGCTCGCGCGCTCTTTTGGCAGCTTCACGCGCCATACAGGCTTCAGCCACCTTGCCAACAACAATTTTAGCTTCAGCAGGATGTTCTTCGAACCAGGTGGAAAGTGCCTGGTTAACAATACCTTCCACAACAGGTCGTACTTCGGATGAAACAAGTTTGTCCTTGGTTTGACTTGAAAACTTGGGATCCGGCACTTTAACAGACAGGATTGCCGACAGACCTTCACGGCAATCGTCGCCTGTAATGTCCACCTTTTCACGTTTGGCAATGCCTGAACGCTCGGCATAACCCGTAACCTGGCGCGTTAAGCTGGCACGAAACCCTGCCAGATGTGTCCCGCCATCACGTTGTGGAATGTTGTTTGTAAAGCATAATACGTTCTCATGATAGCTATCGTTCCACCATAAAGCCACCTCTACCGTCATGCCCTCATGCTGACGCTTGACCATAATTGGAGAAGGTAAAAGTGGAGATTTATTTTTATCCAGATGACGGACAAAAGCTTCCAGGCCGCCTTCATACATCATATCTTCTGATTTAATCTCAGCATGGCGCTTGTCGGTGAGCAATACATGCACACCAGAATTCAAGAAAGCCAATTCGCGAAGGCGATGCTCAAGTGTTTTATAGTCAAACTCTACATTAGTGAACGTTAACTGACTTGGGGTAAATGTTACCTGCGTGCCGCGTTTACCCGTCGGTGCATCGCCAATAACAACCAATGGGCCATCTGCAACGCCATGTGTGAAGGAAATGCTATGCTCTTTGCCATTGCGCCAGATACGTAGTTCAAGTGCAACAGACAGAGCGTTTACAACTGAAACACCAACGCCATGAAGACCACCAGAGACCTTATACGAGTTCTGATCGAACTTACCGCCAGCATGAAGCTGAGTCATGATGACTTCTGCCGCAGACACGCCTTCTTCGGTATGAATATCTACTGGAATTCCACGACCATTATCTGTGACAGTTACAGACCCATCTGCATTAAGTGTAACAGTTACAAGGTCAGCGTGACCTGCCAAGGCTTCATCAATAGCGTTGTCAACTACCTCATAGACCATGTGATGGAGGCCAGAACCATCATCTGTATCACCAATATACATCCCTGGGCGCTTCCGCACAGCATCAAGCCCTTTAAGCACCTTGATTGAATCAGCGCTGTAATCATCAGGGTTTGATAATGGTTCAGGTGTGAATTCGTCAGTCGATTGCATGATGTAATTACATTCCGTATTCTATGATTCGTTATGCGTCAATCTAGCGCAAATATGAGCAAAAGCCTAATTTCGTGAGGCTTTTATAGGGCTTTTACGGTACTGCCTCCAAACACAGCGTGCTGACGCATTTTAGGAGTAAACAGGTTATATAATATTTGTTTATCTGAAGCACTTATGTCGTTGAGTTCCACATGGTCTTCGGGTGTTAAAACAACATTCAAAGCAGCTATGTTATCTACGACCTGCTCTGGACGACTTACACCAATGAGGGTTGATGTTACTTTATGACGGCCAATGACCCAGGATAAAGCTATGCGTGCTGGGCTTTCACCAGCTTTATCGGCGATACGACACAATGCATCTACGATCTTCCAATTTTTCTCTGTAAATAAAGTGTTTCCGAATGGATTTGAACCATCCAGTCTTTTATCATTCTCTGTATGCAGTTTATCTTTGAAAGCTTGCTCACCTCGAAGGTTGTCAGTACGCGCAAGAGACGCTTCAACATTTGCCCGGTTATATTTTCCAGTTAACAATCCAAAAGCTAAAGGGCTCCAGGGTTGAACAGCTAATCCAAATTCTGCAGCAATCGGAATAAATTCATTTTCTATGTCCCTATTTACCAGTGAGTAAAAATACTGGAGTCCGATAGGCCCCTGGATACCTTGCATAAAGGCCAGCATTACAATTTTTGTTACATACCATGCAGGAGAATTTGATATACCCCAGTATCGGATCTTGCCTGAACGAACTAGATTTGTCATTGTTTCTAAAAGTTCTTCAGCAGGTGTAACTGAATCCCAAACATGTACCCAGAATAAATCCACGTAGTCAGTTTTAAGTCGGCGCAGCGATCCTTCTAGAGCTGAATGAATATGTTTTGCACCGTTTCCGCCATTATAGACTCCTGTGCCTGATGCAAAACCAGCTTTTGTAGCAATAATAATTTTGTCACGCAAAGAACGCTCAGAAACAAAACCACCAATCATCTCTTCCGAACGACCGTTTGAATAAACATTGGCAGTATCAATTAAATTACCGCCCGCATCTACGTAAGTATTAAATACTGCCCGCGATTCTGGCTCTTGCGTACCCCAGCGAGACGTACCAAAGGTCATTGTACCAAGTGCAAGAGGACTAACAATAAGACCAGAACGGCCAAATGGGCGATAATCAGTAAGCGGCATGATTTTCCTTTCTACTTTAGCATCTTCTGCATAAACACCAGATCCATATAGCAGTTAAACTTGTAGCCTATCTGCGGCAGACGCCCTGTTTCAATAAATCCAAGCATTTTATGCAGGGCAATTGACGGCTCATTACTTGCCTCCAACGCACCTATCATAACGTGCTTCTTGGCTGCATGTGCAGCATCCATAAGCTCAATCATCAAGGCTTTAGCCACGCCTTTACGATGATGGTTTTTATGTACGTAAACTGAGTGTTCAACCGTCTGATTATAGCCCTCTCGTTTGCGAAAATCATTAAAATAAGCATAGCCTAAAAGCGCTTTATCCTCAAAGGCGGCAATAAAGGCGTAGTTTTTGGTCTTTAGCTCAGCCATGTACGCGGCACGCTCTTCAAGCGTATCTGGATGATAGCTCCAGTTGGCTGTAGAGTTTAAAATAGAGGCATTGTGAATGTCTAAAATGGCAGGCAAATCAGCTTCAGTAGCAGGACATATATGCATGCATGCATTTTACGTGAGAGCTGCTTTTTTTTCCAGTTTATTTTTTTTCAATTTTGGTAAAAAATAAGTCAGGACACCCAATATTGGCAAGAAAGCACATAGTTCAAACACAAACCTTACACTGGTGTGATCTGCCAGAATTCCCAAAAGTCCAGCCCCCAGCCCGCCCATGCCAAAGGCAAAGCCAAAAAACAGACCTGACACCATTCCAACACGCCCTGGCAGCAGATCCTGCGCATAGACGATAATGGCTGAAAAAGCGGACGCTATAATAAACCCAATGCAGATGCTTAAAACCTGTGTCCAAAACAGGTTGGCATATGGCATGACCAAGGTTAAAGGCAACACGCCCAGAATGGATACCCAGATAACAACCAGCCGGCCGTAACGATCTCCTACAGGGCCGCCAATAAGTGTGCCAGCCGCAATAGCTGCCAAATACATGAATAGGCTAATCTGTGCAGACTCTACTGATACATGAAATTTATCGATCAGATAAAATGTGTAAAAAGTACTCATGGAGGCTGTGTAGAAAAACTTGGAAAATATAAGCAGCAAAAGAATGAGTAGAGCTTTTACAATAACGGGTTTTGACAGTTGTAAATCTGTATTTTGAGCTGAAAATGGCTGTAATTTCTGCTGTTTCAGGCAATTACTGTACCATATGCCTGTATAATAAAGCACTATGATTGCTGCAACTGGGATAAGGATAAAGTTTATGATGCTTTGCTGTCCATATGGCACAATAATCAAGGCTGCAAGCAAGGGGCCAATTGCAGTGCCTGCATTGCCACCAACCTGAAACAGGCTCTGTGCCATGCCGTAACGTCCACCAGATGCTGCACGTGCCACTCTTGAGGATTCAGGATGAAACACGGCTGAACCAATTCCAACCATGGCCGCTGCTAAAAGTGTCAGAGGCAAAGATCCAGCAAAAGACAGCAGCACCAAACCAGCAAGACTTGAGACCATGCCTATACTTGCAGAAAATGGCAAGGGGTTACGATCGGTGTAAATTCCAACAAGAGGCTGCAAAATAGAGGCTGTTAGCTGGAAGACAAATGTTATCAGACCCACTTCCGTAAAACTTAGATGCAGGTTGTTTTTTAAAATAGGATATATGGATGGCAACAAAGACTGAAGAAGATCATTGAGCAAATGTGAAATGCTGGTTGCAATCAAAATGGCTGGAGCAGTTTTTATCATATTCTTTTCCGCATTGCTTCGCCAAGTATAATCAGACACGGGCCTTTCAAGCTTATACAAGCCGTCTGCTCAAGAATTGTTTCCAGCGTGGCCTGTATTATAGTCTCATTTTCGCATGTTGCATTTTCCACAATAATAACTGGTGTGTCCGCTGACATTCCAAAAGCCCTCAAGGAAGCAACAAGAGGTGGCAATGTGCTGATACCCATATAGATGCATGTCGTTGCCGTTTTATCGACTAAAGCTGTAAAATCAAGATCAGAGGGCAGTTTACCTCCTCTTGAATGAGCCGTCACAAACTGTAGTTTTCTGGCAATACCGCGCTTTGTAAGTGAAAGTTTCAAACTTGCTGCTGCTCCAAAAGCCGCTGTTACACCACTTACAATCTCAACTGGAATATTGGCTGCTTCAGCTGCGCGAAGCTCTTCATCAGCACGGCCAAAGATCATTGGGTCGCCCCCCTTGAGACGAATGACCCTTTTGCCTTGCAGTGCATAGGCAATCGCCATGTCACAGATTTCTGATTGTTTACAGGATGGTTTGCCACCCCTTTTACCAACATGTACGCGCACTGCATTTTCTGGCAGGAACTTCAATATTTCATCGCTGACCAAGTCATCATACAAGACAACATCAGCAGATTTAAGAACTCGTACAGCTTTCAAAGTCAGCAGTTCAGGATCACCAGGGCCTGCACCAACAAGCACCAATGACCCCGATTGATTTATAGGCAAATCTGGTATCACTTTGTTCCTGTTTTATCTGCCTAACAGTTTCCAGGCCGTTGGAAGCGTTGTAGCGGCCAAAGCCACTTTTAAAGCATCGCCATACAAGAACGGCGCGACATAAAACGCCCAAACTTTTTCAACGCCAATAACATACACTGCCCAGCCCGCGCCAATTGCAAGTATAAGAACAGCGCCAATACTCATCATCAAAAGCGCTTTTAGCGGTGTACGGTCATAGCCACGCTCTGCCAGATAACCAACAGTACCTGCTGCTGCAAGGTAGCTGACCAGATAACCCATGCTTGGCTTTAAAAGATAAGCAGCGCCAGCAGTTTCTCCAGCAAAAACTGGTAGGCCAAGAACCAAGCCTTCAAACAGATAAAGCGCAATTGTTGCCAAGCCAAGACGCCAACCAAAACTTGCACCTAGAATTAGTACAACAAATGACTGCATAGTCACTGGAACAGGATAAAACGGCACCTGAACCTTCGCGGAAATAGCAAGAAACAGTGTGCCAACAAATGCCCAAACAGCATTGCGCAAAAAAGTGTTGCTTGTATGCGCAGGCCATAAGACGGCGCTGATAGTCTGAGTATGTTCGTGGCGCATAAGTTTAATCCTTTTCGTACTTCAAATATTTTGAAACCAGCTGTTAAGCTGTTCTATAGAATGCATCATGGATAAGCTCAAGTGTATGATTCTAACGGAAAAGCAAATTTAGTGGCTGCCAATAGATATAATCCGCCCTCTGGCGAGCTTACACGCCTTTCCCCACTGGTTGCGCGGCTAATTGCGCCAAATTCTGGCCCCTATACCAATACTGGCACATGCACTTATATCGTTGGGCACGACAAAATTGCCATTATTGACCCAGGCCCCGATTGCGACATCCATTTTGAAGCGCTCAGGGGCGTCATTAATGGCAGGAGGCTCGACCATATTCTGGTTACGCACACACACAAGGATCACTCGCAACTGGCACGGCGCCTATCCGATTTAACAGGCGCGCCCGTCTGGGGCTGTGCCCCACATTATCCTGCGCGTCCATTATATAAAGGCGAGATCAACAGGCTTGAGGGAAGCTTAGACAGGCTGCATGTTCCTGCACGTGTTTTAATGCATGGTGACAGTATTGAAGGTGATGGCTATAGCTTTGATGTTGTTGCGACGCCTGGCCATACAATGAACCACCTTGCCTATGCATTGAAAGAAGAGCAGGCTTTGTTTTGCGGCGATCATGTGATGAACTGGTCAACCACAATTATTGCCCCGCCTGATGGCAATATGGCAGCTTACATGACATCCCTTGATGCTTTGAGCGAACGCCAGGATCAAATGTACTATCCTGGTCACGGAACAGAGATAGTGCAGCCGCACAGACTGGTGCGAGGCATAATTGCGCATCGAAAGCAGCGTGAGCAGGCTATAATTGACAGAATAAGGGCAGATGATCGTTCAATAGAGCATATAACACTGAGGCTTTATGGACGTCTTAATCCTACACTTTTTGGTGGGGCAATGCTGTCCGTGTATGCCCATATGGAACATTTACTTGAAAAAGGTATTATAGACTGCAAGACAGCGCCAATGCTGGAAGCTGAATATTTTACCAAAATCTAACGAAGAATTTGCCATTAACTTGACATTTTCAGCGAATTGACAGATTTTGATTGACCTGCGGGTAAATTATCCGCATGAAATGACATCTTTGATCATCTAGAGGAGAAAACCGCCATTCGTCGTCCTATGAGAGCCGCGCCAGTCGTCGCAAAAGAAGGCCCGCGTATTAATCGCGACATTCATAACCGGACTGTTCAGCTGATTGATGCTGAAGGTGAAAACAGAGGTGTGACCGACACTTTTGTGGCCATACAGATGGCAGAAGAGGCTGGTCTTGACCTTGTTGAGGTCGCTGCCAATGCTGAGCCTCCCGTTTGTAAAATCATGGATTATGGCAAATTTCGTTTTGCTGAGCAGAAAAAAGCTGCTGAAGCCCGCAAAAAACAGAAAACTGTTGAGGTTAAAGAACTTAAACTTCGTCCTGGCATTGATAAACACGATTTCGATACAAAAATGCGTCATGCGAGAGAATTTTTTGAAGAAGGTGACAAGGTTAAAGTGACCTTGCGTTATCGTGGACGCGAAATGGCCCATCAGGAACTTGGTATCCGTGTGCTTGAGCGAGTGAAAGCTGATTTGATTGACGTTTCCAAAATTGAAGTCGAGCCTTTGATGGATGGTCGTCAAGTTATGATGATTTTAGCACCGAAATAAACATTAGGTATTTTTAGATTTTAAAAGCGGCTTTGCAGGTCGCTTTTTTATTTGGAATCTATTTTGTGTTTAAACGCATTGATCTACTGTTGTCATGCCCGGGACTGAGCGGGTATCCATGTCTTTTTCTTTAGTGCGATGTCAAGACGTGGATACGCGGGTCAAGCCCGCGCATGACGGTTGTGGGTGTTCAAGGCCAGTGCAGATCAAGACAGTTTGATAAATCCAAAGCTCTTCCACAGCAGGCGTGTTTAGGCCTCCCGCCAGCAGGTTTCCCGAAAAGATCAGGGGACAACACGAGGTGCTGCTTGGCAAAAAAATGTCTGGACGTCCACAGTCCGCACAGCACCTCACGCATTTAAGACTAAACCTGTGATTTAATCCCAAACACTATGTTACACTCTTTTGTCCTTCAACGTGTCTTACGTAAGCTCTGTAGCCGCCCGCTTTTGACGGATACCGTTGAAGGCTGGGGCATTGGCTTAAGTCCGATGGAAATACTTTTGAACAAGTGGTATCCTTGTTCATCAGCATTTCCCATAAACCTGTTTCCCAGAGGGTGCCTTTCGTCTGTGAGTTCGGTCGGCTCGCATCCCTGTAAACGAAAGTATGCCTATAATAGGATATTATTCAAGTTTTGTCAAGGGGTGAGGTAAAGGTTTTGGGACATAAGAATTTTACAAACTATAGTTAAGCTTGTTTGTAATCAAATTTGGGAGCACTCCAGTCGATAAGTTTGCAAATTAACATGTTTTAAAATATTAAATTGATCACAATAGATTATTTTAATAATGAGTCTTAAATGTCAGAAGAGTGTAATAATTTTAGTGTAATTTTTTCTGGTAATATTTCCCCCGAATATTTAGACGCCAGAGAACTAATTCGTGTAATTTCTGCAATTGATATTTTGTCTTCTAAAGCATCAAGAGTACTTTAAGGTGGAAGTGCTGAACACAGAGTAAATACATCAGAAATCCGAAAAGGTTCTATAGATGTCAGTTGAATCATTAGTGTTGCTGGTGGATTGCAGTCAGCTTTTGGTAATCTTCCACTATTAGCTTTCGGCGTAGAAAGTGCTTTGCCTTTAATAAAAGGCTGGCTGGATTTATCAAACAAAAAAGGCGACATTTCTGCCGCCTTTTAAAGTATTCCAACATTTAAAGCTGATTACTCAGCTTTTGCTGCCGCTTCATTTTTAGCACTTTTCTTCAAGGCTGCGCCCAGAATATCGCCAAGTGATGCGCCTGAATCAGATGATCCAAACTGTGCGATTGCCTCTTTCTCTTCCGCCATTTCCAGCGCCTTAATGGACACCTGAATTTTACGGGCTTTGCGATCAAAGGTTAGAACACGAGCATCGATTTTTTCGCCAGCTGCGAAACGATCTGGGCGCTGTTCGTTGCGATCACGAGACAGTTCTGTGCGCTTGATGAACGTTGCGATGTCAGTACCAGTAATCTTGACTTCAAGACCCTGCTCCTTAACTTCGATAATTTCACAAGTCACAACCTGATTTTTCTTGTATTCGCCAGCTTCTGCAAATGGATCGCCGCCAAGCTGTTTAATGCCAAGAGAAATACGCTCTTTTTCAACATCAACATCAAGAACTGTTGCACGAACCATGTCGCCTTTTTTGAACTCTTCAATAACCTGCTCGCCTGGACGGTTCCAGTCAAGATCGGACAGATGCACCATACCGTCTACATCGCCCTCTAGGCCTAGGAACAGACCAAATTCAGTCTTGTTCTTAACTTCGCCCTCAATGATTGTACCTACTGGGTACTTCTCAATGAAATTCGCCCAAGGATTGCCTGTTGTCTGTTTGAGTCCAAGAGAAATACGGCGCTTGGACGGATCAACCTCCAGAACCTGAACTTCAACTTCCTGGCTTGTTGAGAGAATTTTGCCTGGATGAACGTTTTTCTTTGTCCATGACATTTCAGATACATGGATAAGACCTTCGATGCCTGGCTCCAGTTCAACAAATGCACCGTAATCAGTAATGTTGGTTACGCGGCCAGTAAACTTGGAATCAACTGGGAATTTTTCAGCAATTTCGCCCCATGGATCGCCCTGAAGCTGCTTCATGCCAAGAGAAATACGATGTGTTTCCTGGTTAATCTTGATGATCTTGACTTTAACTGAACCACCAACTGTCAGCACTTCTGATGGATGGTTTACGCGGCGCCATGCAATGTCTGTAACATGCAATAGGCCGTCAATACCACCAAGATCAACGAACGCACCGTAATCAGTGATATTCTTGACCACACCATCAATGACCTGACCTTCTTCAAGGTTTGCCACAAGCTCTGAGCGAGCCTCTGCGCGTGTTTCTTCCAGTACAGTACGACGCGATACAACAATGTTGCCACGGCGGCGATCCATTTTTAAAATCTGGAACGGCTGCAAAATATTCATCAATGGGCCAACATCGCGGATTGGACGAATATCAACCTGTGAGCGCGGCAAGAATGCCGTTGCACCGTCAAGATCAACAGTATATCCGCCTTTGACCACGTTGAAAATTGTACCGTTAACTTTGATCTGGGCTTCGTAAGCCTTCTCAAGATTAACCCAGCTTTCTTCACGGCGAGCCTTGTCACGCGAAATAACCGCTTCTCCAAGCGCATTTTCAACACGCTCAAGATAAACATCAACCTGATCGCCAACTTTTATTGTTATTGCACGGTCTGGACCTGCAAATTCTTTTAATGCGACACGACCTTCAGTTTTCAGACCAATATCAATAATAGCTACATCTTTTTCAATGCCAATAACAGTTCCACGAATAACGGAACCTTCAGCAAGATCATTTATCGTAAATGACTCTTCCAAAAGAGACGCAAAATCCTCGAAGCTTGGCGAGGCGGCTTTTGCAGCAGATAACATTTAAACTCCATTGGGCCGGCTGGCCCCTGTAATTGGCAGATTTAGGGTTAAAAGACCGCTTTTGCTTAATGGCGATTTCACCAGCCGGATGAAATCTTGACTTTAATGTTCCAAGTGAACTGTAAAATCATGCCAAAAGTTATAACCATCAAGAAAAGCGTTGGCATTTTTTAAGTTTTGCCTGCAATTTCTATACTCATTTAGTTATTCAAGAGCAAGATGGTTTTGCTTTGAAATTTACAAATACAGGCTTTGACATGTTAAAATTTACAAAAATTCATTTATCTGTAATGGTAATTGGGCTCATGTTCATTGGCGCTGTGTCAAAAGCTGAGGTAATTCATATTTTTGCTGCAAGCAGCCTCAAGACTGCTTTAGATAAGGCACTAGAAAAATATCCTGTTAGAACGACAATTATCAGAATAAGCTATGCAGCAAGCTCCACTCTTGCAAAGCAGATTGAACAGGGTGCACCTGCTGATATCTTTATGTCTGCTGACCAGGACTGGATGAATTACCTTGAGGATAGAAAATTTATAAAATCTGGATCCAAGTTTGATTTTGTTGGTAACAGGCTTGTATTAATTGCGCCACAATCAGCGAGTTTCAATACTGTAAATCTTACGCTTGAAGATTTAAAATCAGCTTTGGGAAATGGACGGCTGGCAACGGGCGCTGTTAACACTGTCCCTGTTGGAAAATATGCCAAGCAAGCCCTCGAAACTCTAGGATTTTGGTCATCTATTAAAACTCATATTGTAGGAGCTGACAGTTCCCGGTCTACGTTAAACTTTGTTGCGCTTGGAGAAGCGCAGTTAGGCATTGTTTACGAAAGTGATGCCAAAGCCGAACCTAAAGTTAAAGTGGTGGCCAATTTTCCACAATCATCCCACGCCTTAATCAGTTATCCAGTAGCCTTAGTCCAAAACAGTAAACCTGAAGCTGTTCAATTCATAGAATATTTAAAATCTCCGCAGGCATTCAGCTTTTTCACCGAATCTAGTTTTGTATTCGTCGAAAACGTCAAATAGCTATAAAGGTTTACCCATTTTCTTCAATGTATCCTGCACTTTAATATCATAACGTCTTTCGTTAAGATCTTCATCCAATTCAATCAAACCACATCGGCAATGTCGATTGTTAGTCCAGCCAACATAATCCATAACAGGGTAAATACAGCACCCTTGAATAAGAGCGCCCTGATGAATGGCATTTGTATATTCGTGTGAGACATACCTTAGCCATGCCGCGCCATTGGCCCCTTCTGCGCCTGTTTCTGCAATAAGTATGGGTTTCTGGTACCGTTCCCAAACTTCCATCAATATATCTTCAAATGGCCTGTAGAACAACTGGCCAAAACCAACTGTTTCCTCATCGGTTGTAAACTGGTTTGATGGATAGAAATTAACCCCAATAATATCAAGGTATTCAGGTTTACCCCCCAATTCTGGCTCCAGGTATCCCCCTATCATGTCCCAGGACTTAAACATTGAAACCCTCATATTTTCAGCCTGGGTTATTGCTTCATATGTTTGTTCAGGAGCAGTTACGTGGATTACCGGATCTGAGTGCATAAAACGGGCCCTTGGATCAATATTTCGCAACTGGTTCATGGCAGCAATAGATGCCCGAACCATTTGCTGTTTCCACTCATGACCACGGCCGATACCCAACGGCATGAAATGACCGTGCTCGCCCCCTGCATATGACCAAAATGATATTTCGTTAATTGGGCACCAGAAAGGTACCTGGTTGGTTTCATTTTGAAAAACAACAGCTGCCTCTGTAGCAAAAGCCCTGAAACGGTCAATAAATTCTAAAGACCAGGGATTTATGTCTTCAGGAAATCCAAAATGACAAAGATCCCATATAATTTGTACGTCCGCATCCAAAGATGCACGCAGCATATTTACAAAACTTGACCAATCATACTTGTAAGGCTGTTTTTCTATAATATGCCATCTTAAACTGTCTCTAATTGTTGAAATGCCATTTTTCTTTAACATGGCGTAGTCTTTGAACGCATGCTTGTCATGCTCGACGCTTGCTATAGCGTCAACACGTCTACCATCTTCAAACACCATAGTGGCTGACTCAAAGCCGCCCATGAGAAAACTTCTAAATGGAGAAGATTGCGTTACCATGGGCGGTTTGTAGGGAATTTCCAACGTAAAAGTCACGACAGATCCATTACACGATGATCAACTGAACTGGAAAATGTCTGAGATAGACGACGATGCGCAGCCAGCGCCTGACCAATAACCTGATCCATGTTGTAGTAACGGTATGTAGCAAGCCTGCCTACAAAAGTTACATCAGAAGTTGCTTTTGCCAAAGCCTCATACCGTTTGTAAATCTCGTGATTTTCAGCTGTTGGAATAGGGTAGTATGGATCACCATCGGCACAGCCATACTCATAAGTCACACTGGTTTTAGCATGAGACTGACCAGTAATGTGCTTATACTCTGTTCTTCTGGTGTAAGGTGCGTCTGGCCCTGGATAGTTTACTGTTCCAACGGGCTGAACCCATTCTTGGTTTAATGTTTCGTGTTTAAACTGAAGGCTGCGGTAAGGTAGTTTGCCATACCTGTAATTGAAATACTCATCCACAGGCCCAGTAAATACAGTATGATCATAGTCTATGTCGTTGCAAACATCTTTATAATCAACAGAAGTTTCAATTTTGATGTTACTATGATCTGTCATACGCTCAAACATTTTAGCATAGCCATCCAATGGCATTGCCTGATATTGATCCGTAAAATACCTGTCATCAAGGTTTGTACGCGTAGGAACCCGCGCAGTAACACTTTTATCAAGATTAGCTGGATCAATATCCCACTGTTTTAGTGAGTAATGCTTAAAAAACGTGTTATAAAGTTCACGACCTATTTTGGACACAACTACATCTTCAGAAGATTTTATCTCTCCAACATTTTCTGCTCTAGCTGCTAAAAATCTTTCTGCATCTTCATCAGTCTCAAGATTGGCATTATAAAGTGTATTCAATGTTGTTCTATTAATAGGCATCGGAACTAAGGTGCCTGATATATCTGCTAGAACCCTGTGCTCATAAGGAAGCCAAGCTGTAAAACGTGATAGATAGTCAAAAATATCTGCACTGTTTGTGTGAAATATATGTGGACCGTACTTATGCACCCGAATGCCAGCAGCATCCAGATGATCGTAGGTATTGCCAGCTATATGAGGGCGTTTATCAATCAAAAGCACGCGCTTATTTGACGTTTCCGCTAATTTTTGAGCCATAACACAGCCGGCTGGACCAGCACCCACAATCAGAACATCTACAGATTTACGTCTGTTTGATGTACGTATCGCAGGTAGGTATGGTGTATCCTGCCTAATCATAGCTTTAATAATTGAGGCCATTCTAGATTGAATCACATCCCATGATTGAGTTGAAATACGTTCGTCTGCCGCAGCAAGCCAACCAGATCTGTCATTGGCCATCTCAAGGGCCTGGTCGCAAGCATATATAAAATCTTCGCCTGGCTCGGCTATGAACACCGCTTCCAAATCACCATAACTACGCACTACATCTAAAACTGGGGTAGATATTACTGGTTTACCACCTGCCAAATATTCTGGTGTTTTTGTAGGACTAATATATTTAGTTGCATCATTAATTGCAAAATTCATCAATGCTGCATTCCAGCCAGATAAATATTGAGGCAATTCTTCGTAGTTTTTCATGCCTAAATAATGAATATTTGGTGCATGAGGCAATTCTTCGGGAGAAATTTTAACAACAGGTCCAATCATGACGAGCGAATAGTCTGGCCTTTCCTTTGCAAGCTGAGCAAGCGTTTCAAGATCCATACGCTCATCAATCACCCCAAAAAATCCAAGGCGAGGATAAGGAATAGCCACCTGATCGCCGGGTTCTACAAGATCTGTTCGTGCCTTTGCAAAATGGTCATATTCAATACCAGATGGAAATGAATAAACATTGTCATGCTCTTTAGATTTTGTTTCATAAATAGCATGGCCTCCTGTGAAAACTACGTCTGCCTTGCGCATTAATTCTTGCTCTAATAAGCGCATTTCTGGGGGAGCGCCTTTGAAGTTTGACAGCTCATCCATGCAGTCATAGATCACTGTGGCTGCTTCCAAGTTAGGAACCAGATCTAGCATCATGGGTGTATAAAACCAAAAAATGCGATTTTTTACATTAATGTTTTTTAACATATCCTCAACAAGAACCTGAATACTGGCTTTTGCAATTTCAGGTTTCATATTCATTGGAAGATAAGGTGTGGCAATTTCCACGCCAGAGTTGGGACAAATATTTATGTTCATTCGTGGAGATGTTGTGTCAACCTCCAATATAGGCTCTTCTACAAACACAACACGCATTGTGCGGGAAAATCTTGTCATTAAATGTTGAGGTCGTTGATAGACAAAGCCCCAACGCAGATGTGAAAAACAAACCACTGTCATTTTTGATAACAAATTTTCTGGCAAGTTTAAAAAATTGTTCATTACACACCTCATCAAGACGATTTAATGCAAAAATTCAAAAGTTTTTTGTCCTAATTTTTGCACCTGCGAAATTGTAAAACATCAATTAATAAATATAGTTCCCTGCACTTAATATGAGCAGAAAAAGACCATTATTTAGCCTTGTGCGGATTTAGGACTATTTTATTGTGAGTTATGCTATGTTGCAGGTTTTAAGTTATCCTGTTGAAACAGCACAAACAAATCAGGATTTAAAAGCGAATAACATTATCAAAATTTAATTCAAAATCTTTAAATATGATGATTACAAGGTAATTTTCATCTCAAAACAAACAGTTTTATTTGAAAGCCCAAGGTTAAAATGCTTTTGAAATATTAGTTGCCGGATAGACTTTTCTTAAGCTTTGCAATTGCATTTGGAAGACCACGCACATGCATGAGACGGCCAGTTTCTGTGTAGTCCTGCGACACTACGCGCAAAGTCTCAAAGACATCGCCCAACATTTTTTCATTGCTGTAAGACACAGCAATCTGATCATCCACCATGGATTTTTCAAAAAATGCAATAATTATATTCCTTAAACCTGATACATCGTCTGGTAATCTTGAAGAGAGAAAAACAGCATCTGGATGTTTTAACTTTAGATTTTCAAGTTCAGTTTCTTCAAGACAATCTATCTTGTTCATGATCAATATAGAGGGCGCTGCATCGGCGCTGATCTCATGCAGTACTGTACGCGTTACCTGAAGCTGGGCTTCATATGTTGGATCTGATGCATCGACTACAAACAGCAGCAGGGAAGCTTCCAGTGCTTCAGACAGGGTTGATCTAAAAGATGCAACCAAATCATGAGGAAGCTGTTTAATGAACCCAACCGTGTCCGACACCAGAATACGGGGTTTTGTTTCTGGCTGCAGGGCACGCACAGTTGTATCAAGCGTTGCAAAGAGCTTATCTGCAACCAGAACCTGACTTGCCGTCAAGGCACGCATAAGGGACGATTTACCAGCATTAGTGTAGCCAACAAGCGCAACACGTAATTCACCTGCACGGGCAAAACGGCGTTGATCGCCATCCAGCTGAACAGTTTCCAGCATTTTTTTTAATTCAGCAATACGATCCCTGATTTTGCGGCGGTCAAGTTCAAGGCTTGTTTCGCCCGTTCCTACACCTTGCTGGCGCCCTGCCCCCATTGTTGATTCACGTAGACGTGGCGAAACATATTTCAGTCGCGCCATTTCAACCTGAAGTTTTGCTTCACGGCTATTTGCGTGGCGGTGAAAAATTTCTACAATTACGCCAGTACGATCCAGCACCCTGGCACCGGTCGCACGTTCCAAATTTCGTGCCTGACTTGGTGAAATTTCGTGATCAACTATGATGTAATCCGGCTTTTCAATTTTTTCCTCTTCCTCTTCAAATGTAGCCAACTGGCTGTCTTTTGTTTCCTCGAAGCGTTTTCTTGCCTTGGATAAAAGTTTGGTCGCAAGCGAGCCTACAACACCAGTACCTCCTGTAATTGCCGCCAATTCACTCAATTTTCCCTTACCAAATAAAGTAGGAGCGCCAATGCCATCCAGCCTTTGAGAGAATGTGCCAGTAACTTCATAGCCAAGCGTCTCTACCAGACGCGTTAATTCATGAAAACTTGCAGCTTGAGCCACGTCATCAATATCTGGCAGTTGAACGCCAACCAGAAGTGCACGAGGAGTAGGGAGTTTTGTTTCTATCATTGTTTTGCATAACATGATTTTTGCTAAATCTGCTAGATGTGTTGATCATGCTTTCCTATCAATTATTTTAGCATAATATGGGGAACGCTTTGACTTCACGACCGTTTGATCTGCAGGCACAACCGCCTAAGCAGGAGACATATTATGCCATCTACAGCCCATAAAAAAGCTTCCGACATGCATATGGAAGCTTCAAAAGCTCATAAAACAGCAGCAGATCACCATGATAAAGGTGATCATGATAAGGGTACGGAACACTCAGAAAAAGCGCATGGAATGAGCAAAAAAGCCCATGAGGCCTCAACTGATGCTGGCTCAAAAAGCTCTTCCAAAAAGAAATAATCATTAGAACATTTTGTTTTGAGAATTTTGCAGGTGGCAGTTGTTTAACTGCTGCCTGCTTTCCATATTCAAGCCAGTCATGTTAGCCATTACAGGATTTTTTAATGAATAATGATAGTTTATCACTTTTTTCACCTCTTATAATAGGGGATATGACCCTTAAAAACCGCATAGTCATGGCACCGCTCACACGCAACCGTGCAACGCACGGTACAGATGCGCCCAACGATCTGATGGTGGAGTATTATCGCCAGCGGGCAACAGCTGGCCTTATCATTACCGAGGCAACGCAAATTTCCAAACAGGGACAAGGCTATGCCTGGACTCCTGGCATTTATACAGAATCCCAGATTGAAGGCTGGAAAAAAGTGACAGACACACTGCGTAAAGCTGGTGGTCATATGTTTATGCAGCTATGGCATGTTGGACGTATCTCACATACTTCTCTTCAACCTGATAATGGAGCGCCTGTTGCCCCCTCTGCTATCAAGGCTAACGGTAAAACTTATACTGAAACTGGTTTTGCAGACGTGTCTGAGCCTCGTGCACTTGAAACAGATGAAATACCGAACATCATTCAAGATTATGTAAAAGCTGCTCAAAACGCTTTTCGCGCGGGTATGGATGGTGTTGAGATTCATGCAGCAAATGGGTATCTGCTTGATCAGTTCATGAGGGATGGCACAAACAAACGAACTGACATGTATGGTGGTTCAATTGAAAACCGTATCCGTTTAACACTTGAAGTTATTGATGCTGTTGTGGCTGTCATCCCGTCTTACAAAGTTGGCATTCGCATATCCCCTGTCAGCCCCGCAAATGACTGTCATGATAGTGATCCAACAGCTGTTTTTATGGCATTGACACAAGAACTGGCCAAACGAAACCTTGCTTATTTACATGTAGTGGAAGGGGCAACAGGTGGCCCACGCGATGTTGCGCCATTTGATTATGATGCACTAAAATCTGCTTTTAATGGTGTCTACATGGGTAACAATGCATATGACCGCGATATGGCGCGTGGAGCTGTTTCATCCGGAAAAGCGGATCTTGTCGCCTTTGGCAAGCCCTTCATTGCCAATCCTGATCTGGTGAAAAGGCTGCATACAGGGGCGGACTTAAACGTGCCAGATGACAAGACATTTTATGGTGGTGGGGCAGAAGGCTATACAGATTACCCATTTTTGCAACAAAAAGCTGCTGAATAGTTTTTGCAGTTCAGGCAATCAGATCATCTATGCGAATGGGCAAGCTTCTCACACGTTTGCCTGTTGCGTTATAGACTGCGTTAGAAACTGCTGCAGCTGTGCCAACAATCCCCAGCTCGCCCAAGCCTTTAATACCTAAAGGGTTTATCTTAGTATCTGTTTCAGACACCAGGATAATCTCAAGCTGTTGAACATCGGAATTTACTGGTATCTCATAATCAGCGAGATTTTTGTTTACATATCGAGCCGAGCTTTTTTCCACCTCTGTTATTTCTAAAAGTGCGGATCCTAAGCCGCCAATCATGCCCCCTAGCAACTGACTTCGACTTGTGCGTGGGTTCATTATGCGACCCGCAGCAAACGCCCCAACCATACGAGGGACGCGTATTTCATTTGTAAGGCTGTGCACTTCAACTTCAATAAACTGTGCCCCAAATGAAAACTGTATTCTGTCTTTGAGTTTTGCTCCACCATCAATGGCTGATACACCTTTGTGAAGCATGTCTATACCTGCTTTTGGAGCGCCAGGCGCAACTGTTTCAGCAAAACCATCCATTTCTTTCAAATTTGCTTTTTGTAGTTGCGCCTCAAGATTTCCTCCACTGTTATTCCCTAATTTTGATTTTAAATTATTGCAGGCTTCAAGCAAAGCTGTGCACACACTTGCTGTCACGTTTGACCCACCAGAGACAGGTGAAGGGGGCAGTTTTGTGTCTCCTAATAAAACAGTTACTTTATTGATGGCTATACCTAACTGCTCTGCTGCAAGCTGCGCCAGAATGGTGTAAGTACCTGTGCCTACATCTTGTGCGGCTGTTTCAACCAGAGCAGTACCATCTATTTTGAAAGTAACTCTGACAGAGGCAGGCGCCATAAGCGTTGGATAACAGGAAGTTGCGCAGCCATGACCCACTAACCATTCTCCACGCCGCATTTTACCAGGCTCTTTATTACGTTTGTCCCAGCCAAAGCTTGCAGCTGCCTCATCATAGCATTTCATCAGGCTGCGACTGGTGTATTCCAGTCCTTTGATAGGCTCTTTCATCGTATCATTGTTACGGCGAAATTCTACTGGATCCATACCAATTTTCTCAGCCATCTCATCCATTGCAGATTCAAGAGCATACATATAGGGCACTTCAGCAGGGGCACGCATAAAGCCTGGTGTTTTGCGATCTGCACGGACAATTGTTACTTTTGTCAGAATGTTTGGGCAAGCATACATTCTGGATGTCGCATCTGTTCCACCTACGAAATAAGCATCATCACGGGAAGTCAACTCCAATCCTTCGTGAATTAAAGAGGTTAGCTTACCATCTTTTGTTGCGCTAAGCGCCACACGATGGTGGGTTTCAGCACGATAGCTGGATGCAGAAAAGCCCTGCGCACGGCTAATTACAAGTTTAACAGGACGATTGGTTTTCTTTGCTGCAAGAGCGACAATGGCTGTCCGCTCTGTTATAGCGCCTTTTGAGCCAAAAGCGCCACCAATGTACTGGCTGATGACCCGAATGTTTCCAGGATCAATTCCAAGCTGTTGCGCCAATCCAAATTTTAACCCATGCGATGTCTGACTTGGTTCATATACAGTCAGCTCTGCGCCATTCCACACACAGCTTGTGGAAAAAAGTTCAATGGGATTATGGTGCTCAACTGGGGTTGTGTAAGTTTTATCAATCTTAAATTCAGCCTCTAAAAACGCTTTTTCCGCATCTCCAACTTTTGGATCCTCGTGGCTTTTCTTGACTACGGTTGCAGCCTGAATTTTAAGCCCATCACTACCAAGGGTTGCCGATGGCGTTTCAGCTTTATAGGTTACCTGCACAATATGTGCAGCTTCGCGTGCAGCCTCAAAGGTTTCTGCCAAAACGAGTGCTATAATCTGTCCATCATAAGAAATTTTAGAAGAGTGAAGCGGCCTTGATGTGCTGCCAGCATAGCCTGCGCCACCTTCTCCTCCCATCATCAAAGGTTTTTCAATTTGTCCTGAAAAATCGTGATAGGTAATGACATCAATAATACCTGGTAATTCAAGTGCATCTGATGTGTCTATGTTTGATATTTGACCACGGGCTATAGAACTTGTAACCAGATATCCATAGGCTGGGTTTTCAATTTTTATGTCAGCTGGATATCTGGCTCCACCTGTAACTTTTAATATGCCGTCTACACGTGGCACAGGTTGACCCATATTGTCTTTTGGCTGAGGCGCCGCCACATTTTCCATTATTATATTTCCCTATTCGATTACCGTTACTATATTTCCATGGCTGCAACCTGGGTCAATGCACGGATCAGGGTCTGTTTACCTAATTCCAGCTTGAATGCGTTTTTCTCTGTTGTTTTTGCAGATTTAAATGCTGCCTCTGCGGCGATTTTAAAATTTTGATCGTTTGGCACTTTATTTTTCAATGCCTGTTCAGCATCTATTGAACGCCACGGGACTGTGCCAACGCCACCAAGCGCGATACGCGCATTTTTAATTGTACCCTCTGATATATCCAAGGCAACTGCGGCAGAGGTAAGTGCAAAAGCATAAGATGCCCTATCTCTTATTTTTAAATAGATTGACCGCCTAGCCCAGGGTTTAGCTGGTATGTTAAGACTAACAATAAGCTCATCTGGCTGAAGTATTGTTTCTATGTTGGGCGAACTCCCTGGCATTTTATGCAAAGCTGAAAACGGTATTGTTCTTTTAGCATTTTTGCCAGAAATAGTGACAGTTGCCTCCAGTGCAGCCATGCTTTGAGAAAAATCACCTGGATGTGTTGCAATGCAGTCCTGGCTTGTTCCCAAAATTGCGAGCGCACGACTATCGCCTGTAATGGCCGCGCAGCCAGAACCAGGTGAGCGCTTGTTGCATTGACTAAAACTAATATCCCTAAAATAGGCACATCTTGTACGCTGGAGAATATTTCCGCCTATAGTTGCCATATTTCTGATCTGTTGACTGGCAGCAAGCTGAAGAGACTGGGCAATCATTGGATAATCGCGAAGAATTATCTCGTTATTTGCAATTTCACTCATCGTGGCAAAAGCGCTTAAAACTAAATTCTCTTCATTACTTGATACAGCTTTAATATCTGGTTGGAGGCGAAGCTGATTAATATCCACCAGTTCGTGCGGCTGCATGACATTCAACTTCATTAAATCAGCAAGATTTGTTCCACCCGCAATTGGCTGAACCTCTGCCTGAACTTTATCTTCGCCTTTTTCAAAAGATGAACTAGCAATTTTAGCACTTAGCTGAAGGTTTGCGTCAGATAATGTAGAGGCTCTGGAATAGGAAAAAGGTATCATTTCAAACCCTCTTCATTTGGGTTTTAGCCTGATTAATGGCTGCAACAATGTTTGGATAGGCAGCGCATCTACATAAGTTTCCACTCATATATTCACGAATATCCTCATCATTTGCTGCATGACCCTCTTCAATGCATGATACAGCCGACATAATCTGACCAGGCGTGCAATATCCACATTGAAAAGCGTCATTATCAATAAAGGCCTGCTGCACTGGATGCAGAGATCCGTCTGATTGCTGAAGACCCTCTATGGTTATTACTGATTTATCCTCGGCCATTACAGCAAAGGATAAACATGATAAAACTCTTTTGCCATCTATGTGAACTGTGCATGCCCCACACTGCCCGTGATCGCATCCTTTTTTAGTGCCGGTAAGATCTATGTTTTCGCGCAAGGCATCAAGCAAGGATGATCTTGAATCAGTTTGAATATCATAGATTTGATTATTTACTTTTAGTCTTAAGTTTACTTTTTCTAGCGTTTTGGAACTTGCGTGTGATCTTGCCTGTGGTGATGCACCATCATTTTCACCTTTTCTTTTTTTAGCCGTAAATGCTGCACTCCCTAGAACTGCAAATGCTATTGCAGCCAAAGAGCCACCCAATACGCCTCGTCTGTGGAAAGCAGAAATTAAACGCGTCAGTTCCAACATTTTGAAGCTCCAGATCGTTTGAAAACTCATTTGTAAAAAAAAGAGCTTTATACTCTCTTGAAATTTATCTTGAAAATTCAATGCCTTCGCCCATACGTCAAGCCAAGTACGGAAAAAAGTTAAAAACCTAGAGAAAATTTAAAACCTGGAAACCTGAATAAATCAAATTGTTGGTATTGGGTTAAACACCTTTAAAATCTGGATCAGGCGTAAGTTTTGATGGATTTGAGCCAGGAATATCATCATTGTCTGGCATATCATCATCTGGAAAGTCTATATCGTCTCCAGGAATAGATATTTCATCTGGTGTACTGGTGTCAGGCATAATCTGGGCTGTCTGAGACTTAAAATCTGTTATGTCATTTTAATCATCAACAGATATTATGTTTGAATTTGTATTCATTAAATTTTCCATACTAATCTCCTAATGTGCAGATAAATGGTGAATAATCTAAACGCATGGTGCGTAAATTGAGTTCCACAAAAACCAGAAATATAAAATTCAGGTATAAAACAGGTATAAAAAAAGGGCTATTCACTTGGAATAGCCCTTAAGTATAGGGGGTGCTAAATCGGCACTGCTAAAGTATCTGAATATTCAAATTCAAACACATAACAGGGTTTCTTGGAGGAAAACCAATGCCACTAATATAACCAGCGCGTTTGAATTTAGTTCCTGACACTCATAATTTAATTTTCAGAATTGCTCAATTTTTTACGCATATCCTTTACCTGCGCAGGTGTGACTTTAATTGCTGAATTGCCAAAATCATTCCGTACATAATTTAAAATATCCGCAATCTGGGCATTATTATATTTCCATCCAAAAGAAGGCATAGCAGCACCTGTTGGATTGCTGTTTGTTGCAGCGCTCTGTCCACCATTTAGAATAACCCTGATCAAGGAGGTTGGATCATCTGACTGAACTGAACCTGACTGGGCAAGAGCTGGAAACAGCTTGGAAATACCTGTGCCTTCTTTGGAATGACACGCAGAACAACTTGCCTGATACATGTCTTTACCAGATAGAAAAGCCTGATCCAGTTTACTACTAGTTGGAATTTTACTATTTTCACCTGGCTGATCCTTAAGATAAACAGCAATTGCCAAAAGATCATTTTCTGACATCTGGCTGGTTGAATATCCTACAACCTCTGCCATTGGGCCAGAAGCAGCTGCGAATTTATTATGACCCGTTTTAAGATATTCAACCACATCTTCTAATGTCCATTTCCCAAGTCCAACACGCTCGTCATTGGTAAGGGCTGGTGCATACCAGTTTTGGATAACACCACCATAATAGGCCTTTGAGGATTTATCCCCACCTGTAATATTTTTAGGTGTGTGGCAAGCACCGCAATGCGCCAGACCCTGAACAATATAAGCCCCGCGATTCCAAATTTCAGATTTTTGTGTGTCTGGTCTATAATCACCTTTTGTAAAATTAATAAGGTTCCAACCAATCAGACTGGCGCGTATGTTGAATGGAAATGGCAGCTGGTTACTGACAACTTCATTTCTTACAGGTTCCAGTGTATTTAGATAAGCCCTGATGGCGTTCACATCATTGTCACTTAATTTTGTATAATATGTATAAGGAAAAGCAGGGTATAAATGCTGTCCTTTTGCGCCTATACCTTCCTTCATTGCACGACGAAACTGCTGATCTGTCCAGGCTCCAATGCCTGTTTCACGATCGGGTGTAATATTGGGCGAAACTATTTTTCCAAATGGTGTTTCGATTGCCAATCCACCAGCAAATGGTCTGCCGGATGGCGCTGTATGACAGGCAATGCAGTCCCCAACTGTTGTCAAGTAGCGCCCGCGCTCAATAACAGGAAATGTTTTGCTGAATTCTTCTGCTTTTACAGGCAGTATGCCAAAAGCAAAAATAGATGATGCAAAAACAAATGCCTCTTGAGCCAGTTTTGATTTCATGACTGCACCAATGGTCCAGGGTTTTTGATATAGTCCTTTACAATTGCCTGTGCTGACCAATAGGCTAAAGCTGCAACCGTTCCAGTTGGATTATATCCTGCATTTTGGGGGAAAGCGGAGGCACCTGTTATAAACAGGTTAGAGACATCCCAGCTTTGAAGATAGCGGTTTATGACGCTGGTTTTTGGATCAGTGCCCATGATTGCACCACCACAGGTATGGGTCGTCTGATAAGGTGTAATGTTGAATCTACCGGTGCGCGGTTTTTTATTCATTTTGTCTGCACCCGTCTGCTGAACAATCTCTGCAAGTTTATCTGTCAGAAACAATGACATTTTATGCTCTGATTCATGAAAATCGAAAGTCATACGCATAAGCTTGCGTCCAAACCTGTCTGTGTAGGTTGGGTCAAGATCCAAATAGCAGTTACGATAGCTTGCGCAGCTGCCATGTGTTGAAAAGTCGTAGCTTGTTAAATAACTATGCTTAACGGCGGCTTTCCACTGGCTACCCCATTGCGGGGTTCCAGCTGGCACACGGTTCATGGCCTGCAAGGGGCGCCCGTTTGTCATGACAGCGCCTATATATCCACCCCCTATAAAACCAAGCTGGGAATGATCAAAATTATCGCCGTTGAATTCATCAATGCACATGCCAATAGAACCAGCTGATACAAAAGGGTTAAAATTTTTATCGTCATAAAATCCTTCAACGCCTGATGTCACCTGATAGGAAAAATTGCGGCCGACGACACCTGTCCCTGAAACTGGATCATACGGCTGACCAATACCTGAAAGCAGAAGCATACGGACATTAAAAAGCTGGAATGCAGATAATATAACCAGGTCAGCAGGCTGAAACCATTCTTTGCCACTTGTATCAACATATGTAACACCTGTTGATTTTTTACCCGCCGCATCAAGATTGATTTTAATAACTTCACAATCGCTGCGGCACTCAAAATTTGGACGACGTACAAGCACAGGCAGGATCGTCGTTTGAGGGCTGGCTTTTGAATAGTTACCACAGCCAAACCATTCGCAATGTCCACAATATGTGCATGGTGCAAGCGAGACACCCAAGGGATTTGTGTAATTTGTGGAAAGATTGCCGGAAGGCTGCGGAAATGGTTTATATCCCATGTCTTTTGCTGTTTTTGCAAACAGCGTTGGGCCATAAGGCTGGTCCATAGCAACTGTTGGATATTGACGTGATCTGGCACCCTCAAACGGATTACCACCTTCTTTTATTTGTCCATTCACATTCCCGGCAGTGCCGGATGTACCACATAAATATTCAAATTTATCAAAATGAGGTTCAAGCTCATCATACGTTACACCCCAGTCCTGGATTGTCATGTCATCTGGCAAAAATTTTTCCCCATAGCGCTCGATCAGGTGGGTTTTCATCATAAAATCACTTGGTAAAAAACGCCATGTTTCTGCATTCCAGTGGACACCGCCGCCGCCCACTCCATTTGGTGGCATGAATGCCCCCCAGTTTCTAATTGGCAAGGCGGTTTCAGTCATACTGTTGCGAAATGTCATTGTTTCTTGAGCTGGCTTTAAAAACAGCTCGCCCCTTACACGATACCGAAGCTCATCCTGCACATAGGTCGGTGGAAAATCGGTTGCAGTATCGCGCCATGCACCTCGCTCAATGGCCACTACATTCAGGCCCGCAGCCGTTAGCTCTTCTGCCATGATTGAACCTGTCCAGCCAAGACCAACAATAACGACATCAGTTAAGGGAAGGCTGGTTGGCATGATACTGTTCCATTTTAAAATATCTGAATTAAAAACCAGCTATACTGACTGGACCCAAGGGATATTTTTCGTTGTGACGGTGAACCCAGTCACGCAAATCATATCGCGCGCCTGGAAAACCGATCATTTTCCACGAAGCCATATCGCGATTGCCACCATAGATTGGGTCTGAGAAAAAACCCTCGCGCGTATCTTTAAGCAGTAATCCAAAAAATATTTTGCCATCAGCTTCCACAAGCTGGATTTTTCCAGATTCAAGCCCTGATAAAACTAAATTTACGTCCTCAGATGACAGGGCCTGAATGTTTCTACCGTTAAAATTTTCCTGGATGTAAGCGCTTAAACTTTTTAGAGACTGCCTGTATCTAGCAGCTGGAGCCAGATTTAACTGATAACCCTGCTGCGCTGTACCAACTGCAAAAGGGCCACGCATGTACAAAAATTCAGAATTTCCGTAAGGGCCTGCCAGCTGTCTATCAATAAATACAGCGCACCCAGCTTCCTTGCCACCTATGCTATGCTCATCTGGTGGAATAAGATGATCAACTAAGATTTCTATTACAGCCGCTTCTTCTGATCTAAAATACGCCCATTTACCTGATTTTACGCGTGTAGGTGGATAGGCCGTGTTTGGTGACCAGGGAAGGGAATCCCGAATTGTTTTTGCCTGGCTCATTGCTGCAAGCACAGAGGAAAAGGCAACAGAGCCTAGTAAAACATTGCGTCTGTTATGTGGTTTGGCACTTAAGGACATAGCATGCCTCCTGCCTCAAAAAAAATTTGCCTAAAAAAATCCTGCCTCAAACACTGCTTTAAAACTGATTATACGTAATTTTGGTAACGCATTATTTTTCAAAAGGTTCATAATTTTTAAGCTTGTTCATTTTTTTTGCATAAACTTAAGCTCGGAACAAAAATCTACATTGTTTTAAAACTAGTTTATATGTATCCGCATAAGTGAAAGCACATACACTGCAAAATTTGTGCCTTATGTTCAAGGCTTGGCTCTATTGTAATCGGTTCATTAAAAAAATCATGCTAATCTCTGGTTCTAAACTCAGCATAAAGAGCCATTCATGGCATTAGGGCCACGCCTCGAATTTCGACAGAGCCAGTCATTGGTAATGACGCCGCAGCTTTTGCAGGCAATTAAGCTTTTGCAGCTTTCGAGTGTTGAACTTGCCACATATGTTGAAGAAGAACTGGAGCGCAATCCTCTGCTTGAGCGCTCTGAGAGCGATGACATTGCTGAAACTCCAGGCGGGGAAGCCGCTTCAGAGCCACTTGACTGGAGTTCGGAAGAGCTTGCTACAGACCAAAAATCACTTGAGCAGGATTTGGGAACTGAGCTAGGCAATACCTTTGACTCTGACATGCCAGAAGCAACCGTTTCTCAGCAAGCTGCTGATCAAACTCATTCCCTTGTGTGGGAAGTTGGAAGTGGAGACGGAAAAGGGGCATCTTTTGACGATGAAAGCTCCAATCTGGAGGCTTATGTTGCGGACAAGGTCTCATTACATGATCATTTAGAGCGTCAGTTAGGGCTTTCAACATCTTCAAGTGCTGATCATTTTATTGGATCAGTTCTGATTGAAAGCATTGATGATGCAGGGTATTTACGTGAAAGTGTTGAAGAAATTGCCATTCGTCTATCGGCAGACCTTCAACATGTGCTGCGCGTCCTTGCTATCATCCAAAGTTTTGAGCCGTGCGGCGTTGGTGCACGCTGCCTGTCGGAATGCCTGAAAATTCAGCTAAAAGAAAAAGACCGTTTTGACCCCGCAATGGCGGCACTGATTGGAAATTTGGAGCTATTAGCCAAACGTGATTTTAATGCCCTGCGCCGTATTGCAAAGGTAGATGACGAAGACCTGGTAGAAATGATTGCCGAAATACGGCGGCTTGATCCAAAGCCAGGACTCATTTTTGGTTCACGTCCATCTGAGCCTGTAACGCCCGATGTGTTTGTAACGCGTTCAACAGATGGCGGCTGGAATATAGAGCTTAACAGCGATGCCCTGCCCCGTGTATTAGCCAATAAAAGCTATTACACCCGTATTTCAAAGGCAGCAAAGGATGCAGAAGGCAAGGCTTTTGTGGACGAAGCCTGGGCCAGCGCCAATTGGCTGACACGATCCCTTGAGCAGCGCGCGCGAACAATTTTAAAAGTTTCAGCTGAAATTGTGCGTCAGCAGGATGGTTTTTTTCTGCATGGTGTTGCGCATTTACGCCCTTTGAATTTAAAAACTGTGGCTGATCTGGTATCTTTGCATGAATCCACAATTTCCCGGGTGACTTCGAATAAATTCATGGCAACGCCGCGCGGCATACTTGAGATGAAATATTTTTTTACAGCCTCAATTGGTGCGATTACAGGACAAGATGCGCATTCGGCTGAAGCTGTGCGCTTTAAAATCAAACAGCTCATTGAAGCTGAAACCCCGCAGGCCGTTTTATCTGATGATGCACTGGTTGAAAAACTGAATGAGCAAGGCATTGATATTGCACGGCGTACCGTTGCAAAATATCGAGAGGCTTTGCGCATTCCATCCTCAGCGGCCAGGCGGCGGGAATATCACAGTGTACATAAAATGGCTTAAGAAAATTATTTTTCTAAAACTGCAATTTTTATTAGTTTTGTAAGGCTGGTGTAAGGTTAGGCATTTAACGATGATTTCTAAATAAGCCCAGTTTAATAAAACAATAAGAATAAAGCTGAAGTATCATGGTTACCTCTGTAAATATTGCGAAAAATAAAATTCAAACACTAGAATTACGCAAAAATACATTTCAAAACGATACTGTGTTTCAAATTTCTTCAGCATTACCACCTCTCCTTGCCAAGCAAAAACCTGTTAAGCCTATCGTTGAAAAGGCACCCGCTGTAAAATTGCGTTCATCCGAAATTGATTCCAGCATGGTTATTCAAAAAGGCGTTATTTCGTCCTCTGGTTTTCCAGTTATAACGTACACAGCACGTGATCCCAGCAATCCTAAACATCGAAAAGCTGTGCAGGATTCGTACAGGCGTGATGGAGAAATGGCTTTTGCTTTTTGGAAAAGTATGGGCAAAACAGCTGCAGGATGGGTTAAACCAGGGCTGGATAACACTGTCGGATTGACCCTTGATGTTTTAAGCCAGAACCATACTGAAGCATCCAAAAAAATTTCTAATGTGTGGAGAGCTGGCAAGAGCGCTTTTAAACTAGTGCTAAAAGCCAATAATAATAAGCCAAAAGTCGTTTTAAAGATAGCTGAGCTTGTGTTTGTGGTGCCTCCTAAAGCAATTTATGAAGGGGTTAGCATTGCAGTTGAAAAATCAGGGAAAGGTGATCACAAAGGCGCAGCCAGTGCTTTGGGCGGAGCTGTAGCCATCGTACCTGCAACATTTGAAGGCATGAGGCTAACGCCAAAACTAGTCAAAGGAAGTTCAACAATTGTAAAAAATGGAGGAGGAAAAATTGCGCAGGGATTGGATAAAATCCCAGCTGTAGTTGGCAAACCACTATTGTTTTCCAATTGGGAAACATTGAGCCATATTCGACGAAAAGCCTTATTGGCTGAAACATTAAAAGCCAAAGGCTTATCTTTGCAACAATTATACAACCTAGCAAAACTAGACAATTTAACTTTAAATAACATAACTGATTTGCTAAAAAAATCGGATCAGTTGAGAAAAGCCAATACCGTATCAAATATTAAAAATCATCATCTTATCAAACATCCTGCCCCAATTGCAGGTTTATTAGAACATGGACCAACTTTTCCACTGAACCGGATTGGCACATTTATTGGTGCGGGCTACAATAAAAAAGTTAGCGAGCTGATCAATACTTTTGAGACCCCTCTTGTTGTGGCAGCAGACAAAAAAGGGCTTAAAAACCTTGAAGCAGACATTAACAGTGAGGTTAAGGATTTAGGTATAATTAAAAATATGGGCATACCTACCATCAGTCATCCAAATACAATGATGCTTGAAAAAGGCACAGGCATAAAATTTGCCATTCGTGCATATTTTAACCCGTCATTGCGCTCTGAGCGCGTCATGATCATGGAAGCTTTCCCTACTGGTTCGAAAAATTCAAAGCACTGGCATAAAATGTCTCAAGCTGAATGGGATTCAAAAATCAGCACCAGGACACTGGAGGATCTGATTTTAATTCGCCAGAAAATACTCAAAAGCAATAAGTCCATACGCGATACGCAATACATGTTGTTTCCTGACGGAAAAATAATACTTTTTGATCCTTTATACATTAAAGATGGCATAAATTATGCGGATATAAAGTATCTGGATGCAGCAATTCTACAGGTAAAGAAAGACATGGAACGAATTAAGACGAACGGTAAAAGCAGATCAACTTTACCTGTAAATCTCTCCAAAGAGCTTAATCACTTTGATCGTCAACTGAATAAAAAAATAATAAATCCACTTAAAAACAGGTTAGGAATTCGGCAAAGGGCTTTGTAAACATAAATTGAACTGCATTAAGCTATTTTATTAAAATCCTTCGCATTTTTGTGCCAGACTTGATAGTACATGTACATGAACCAGTTAGAAACCTCCCTTCTTTCCCTCTTTACGCAAAGCGGGTTTATCCGTACCAATACAAATCTGTTGCAGCCCGTAGAGGCTTTTCTTGATTTATCGGGCGAAGACATAAGGCGCAGGCTGTACCTAACCACGGATGCAAAGGGCATAGAATTGTGCCTGCGCCCTGAATATACCATACCAGTCGCACGCGATTATATTGCTTCCAACGCGCAGGGAGAGCGGGCAGATTTTAGCTATTGCGGAACCGTTTTCAGGCATCGCACCCATGAATCTGGTGAGTTTATTCAGGCTGGAATTGAAAGCTTTGGTCGTAGCGACATATCTGCAACCGATGGCGAAGTCATGGCTTTAGCACTTGAGACTGCAAAGCTGATGGGTATTGCCAATCCAGTTGTAAAAACTGGTGACATATCGTTAATCGAGGCTTTTTCCAAAGCTCTTAATCTACCAGCTGCGTTTTATCGCAGGCTCATGCGGGCATTGGCTGCAAATCGTTCCCATAAAGAAGTTTTCACCCCAACCCAGATACAGCCTGTACAAACAGGGCTTTCTGTCTATCAAGGAGTGCTGAC
>JANXWK010000030.1 GCA_025351165.1 Hyphomicrobiales bacterium
AACCGGTAAAGTTATGTATGCCCAGGCAGGTAAACGCCACGGCATGATCAAACGTACCAATAAGCAGCTCCGTAACCATCGTGGCACTGCTGTTTTGTTCAAATCTGATGGTGACAATATCAAGAAGTTCTTTTTGCCAAACGGTTAAAAGCACATTGCGAAAAAGTGGTAGCCGGTTTTTCGCTAAAAAATTTGCTTTCGTTTACGTAAAGATTTTCTTTCAATCCCATTTTTTGAACTTAACAGGAGAATTCATATGGCACGCGTTAAACGCGGCGTTACGTCCCACGCCAAACATAAAAAAGTCCTCAAGGCCGCCAAAGGTTTTTACGGTCGTCGTAAAAATACCATTCGCACAGCAAAAGCTGCTGTTGATCGCTCAATGCAATATGCAACACGCGACCGCAGAGCTAAAAAACGGACTATCCGCGCTTTGTGGATTCAACGTCTGAATGCAGCTGTACGTGAGCACGGCATGAATTACTCAACGTTCATGGGTGGGCTCATCAAAGCTGGTATTGAGGTAAACCGCAAGGTTCTGTCTGATATCGCAATCCGTGAACCTGCTGCTTTTGTGACATTTATTGAACAGGCAAAAGCTGCACTTAAAGTTGCAGCATAATTTTTTGTGCCATATTTGACAGTTTGTTGGTCTTGAAGTTTTTATGTTATAGTTCGGAGCGATAAGCTGATTTATCGTTCTGAGTTCAATGGTGAGGTTAGCATGAGCAATTCTGCACCAGTAATTATTTATAAACCATCTTGGGTTGCAAACAGTTTTTTGTTACAAGCAAAGGCGGATGGAATTAACGACGTTAGTCCAATGAAAATTCAAAAATTGATTTACTGTCTTCATGGTTGGCATCTAGCAGTTCGCGGACATCCTGTAGTTGGTGAGCGATTTGAAGCTTGGCCACATGGCCCAGTACTGTCCTCTCTTTATCACCAATTTAAGCAATATCGTTGGCACAGAATTTATGGTTTTGCCGAAGATATCGATCCTGTTACTGGGAACAGTAATACTCTTAGTGTCAGCCAGGCCGATGATCAGTTCTATAATGTATTTAATAGAGTTTGGGAAAGATATAAATCTTTTAGCGGAGAACAGCTATCAGATATAACTCATCAACCCAGTACTCCTTGGAGTTATGCTCGACAAAATGGTATGCAGTATATTTCTGATACTATGATACGTAATCATTTTATTGAAATAAGCGATGCACGATGAATACTAAGATAGTTGACGCAAATAAGATTGATACTAGTCCTATAGAAAAAGGTATGCCTCCTACAGTTTCTGTTTCAAGAGACCCTTTGACACGTGATCCATTAATTGACCAAAAAATTGGAATTATAGGCAATATATTTGGATATGGTGAAGATGCACGTCTTAACATTGTTGGATCAATTATTTTTGTTCTCTTCCTGTTTCTTATTGGATGTATTGCAGGAAGTATTTTTGTAAATGACTTAGAAACGAAAAAATTTTTATGGAACATAACAACTCCTATTCTCAGCATTATGACTGGAGCAATAGGGTATGTAATTGGTAAAAACGGTAATTAACTGCAAATACCAAATCGTCCTGATTCAGCTTACAGCGCTAGGAATATGACCTATGTCATTCACTCCCACCACCACACATATCAAAAACGTCAAACGTGTTGTTCTGGCCTATTCTGGCGGGCTTGACACCTCTGTTATTCTCAAATGGCTGCAAACTACCTATAATTGTGAGGTTATCACCTTTACAGCTGATTTAGGCCAAGGTGAGGAGCTGGAGCCTGCACGCGCAAAAGCTGAATTACTGGGCATAAAACCAGAAAACATATTCATTGAAGATTTACGCGAAGAGTTTGTGCGTGATTATGTGTTTCCCATGTTTCGTGCCAACACGCTATATGAGGGGCAGTATCTACTTGGCACCTCCATAGCACGGCCTTTAATTGCCAAAAAGCAAATTGAAATCGCTCGTAAAATGGGCGCAGACGCTGTTTGTCATGGTGCAACTGGCAAGGGCAATGATCAGGTTCGGTTTGAACTTACCTATTACGCACTTGAGCCAAACATCAAAATTATTGCTCCCTGGCGCGAGTGGGATTTAACTTCGCGCACCCGCCTGATCGAGTTTGCCCAGACGCATCAAATACCAATTGCAAAAGACAAATTTGGTGAGGCCCCTTTTTCTGTGGATGCAAATCTGCTGCATTCGTCCTCAGAGGGTAAAGTGCTGGAAGATCCAAATCTGGAAGCGCCAGAAATGGTTTATCAGCGCACAATTGACCCAGCGGACGCTCCCAATGAGCCTAGCTATTTCACGATGGATTTTGAGCGTGGAGATGCTGTTGCCATTGATGGCAAACCCATGTCACCTGCCACGATCTTGACCAAGCTTAATGAGTTTGGAAAACTAAATGGCGTTGGGCGTCTAGATTTGGTTGAAAACCGTTTTGTGGGCATGAAATCACGCGGTGTTTACGAAACGCCAGGTGGTACAATTTTAATAGCCGCCCATCGTGGTATTGAGTCCATTACCTTGGATCGAGAAGCAGCCCATCTTAAAGACAGCCTCATGCCTCAATATGCCAAGATGATCTATAATGGGTTCTGGTTTACGCCTGAACGCGAGATGCTCCAGGCTTTGATTGATAAAAGCCAGGAACAGGTTACTGGACGTGTGCGCATAAAACTTTACAAAGGAAATGTTACAATTGTAGGGCGAACAAGTCCTTATTCGCTTTATGATCAAGAGCTTGTAACTTTTGAAGAGGGTCAAGTGGCCTATGATCATCGCGATGCAGAGGGCTTTATAAAGTTAAATGCTTTGCGTTTGCGAACACTTGGGCAAAGACTTGCTAAAACTGCATGATTTGCTAAAACTGCATGCTTTTTGATTTAAGTATAGGAAATGTTGTCTTATTTAAAACAATACATATTTTGAAAAGATAACACTAACAGGCTTTACGCCTCAGCTATGAAATTTATTCAAACAAACCGTAATTATGCTGCTATACCAATGCAGTCTATTTAAACAAAAGGGTGGGCAGGTGGCTTTAAAACGCCGTATAATACCCTTCATTACCGCAGTATTTGCGGTTATTGCTGCTGTTCCACTGCTTTATTTGGCCTATAGCCAACCAACCCGGCTTACAATTGCCGTGGGGCCAGCAGATAGCTATGACTCCCATCTTATAGATGCTATTGCATTGCGCCTCCAAAATCGCCGTGAAGCTGTTCAGCTAAAGGTTATTTACACAAACGGCTCTGCTGCAAGTAGCGAAGCGCTTGATAGCGGAAAGGTTGATCTGGCAGTTATTAGAGGGGACCTGCCAAAACAGCCAAATGCCGGGCTTGTCATAACATTGCACCGTGATCCTGTAATATTTTTAACGGCCATTGATTCTGGCATAAAAAACATATCTGACATAAAAGGCAGGCGTATAGGCGTGATACGTACACGTATTGCAGAAAGCGACGCGCTTTCAGTCAACACGCTGCTTTTAAAAACAATTCTGGAATATTATGCTCTTGATGAGAAAAACGTTACTATCGTTCCTGTATTATTGAACGATGCAGCAAAAGCTTTTGAAGACAGACGCATTGATGTCATTTTTAGCGTAGGCCCTTCTACAGAACCAACCCTTTCGCGGATAGTTGCAGGACTTTCTGCTGCCATTCCCTACAAACCTGTGCAAGAAGAAAATGCCGAAGATTCTGAAGATGAACCTAAATTAAAGGGTAACCCTGACAAAAAAAAGGGTAAGGCTAAGGTAAAATCTACTAAAAAAGAGGAGAAAGCTGCCTCAATTTTTATTCCGATTTCTGAGCCAGATGCTATTATTGTTAAAAATCCACTTTTAGTAAAAGATGAAATTGTCAGAGGTGTTTTCAGCGGCATTCCTCCTACCCCACCTGATGCCATTCCCACACTATCTGTTACCCATAGTATTGCCGCCAATAATAACTTGAGTGACTCAGTCATCGCTGACCTGGCGCGCAGCATTATCAAGCTCAAGCCTGTACTCGCCAGAGAAACAAAGCTTGCCGGAAGCATTGAGGTGCCTTCATCTGATAAGAATGCAGCCATGCCTCTTCATCCAGGCGCTGCTGCCTATATTGACAATGAAGAACAGACTTTTTTCGATAAATATGGTGATATGGTCTATATACTTGCTACACTTTTAGGTGTTTTAGGGTCTGGATTTGCCGCGCTTTTGAGCCGCTGGTCTTCAAATTCTCGCAGTGCAGCGCTTGAAAATATTGAAAGCAGTGTAAGCCTAGTAAGTGAGGTTCGCCTTGCCAATACAATTGAGTTAGTAGACGCTATTGAGTTAAAGGCAGATCAGCTTGTCGAAAAGGTTGTAAGGAATGCAGTGCAAGCTCATTTAAACCATACCGATCTGGCATCGTTCAATATTTCCATTAACCATGTACGTCAGGCGCTTAACGATAAAAGACGGCATCTCATCTGGAATTTAAAACCAGATACTACGGGTTAAGAAACATCTTTGATCTTAAAATGATGTATTTTATACTTATGATTGCCTGCATGCCTCACTTATGCTAGATGATCGCTCAAATCCTGTTTATTCCTGAATTTTTGACGGAGGTTTTAGGCTGATTATTCAGCTTTAATCTTGTGGTCAACACCCTTATTTTGAACCTTACGAAAGAAGCTTAGCTATAATGAAACTGCGCAATATCGCTATTATCGCCCACGTTGACCACGGCAAAACAACGCTTGTTGACAAATTACTTCAGCAATCAGGCACTTTCCGTGATAATCAGCGGGTGCAGGAACGCGCCATGGACAGCAACGAGCTTGAAAAAGAGCGTGGTATTACCATTCTTGCCAAATGCACATCTGTACTGTGGCAAGATACGCAGATCAATATTGTTGATACTCCAGGCCATGCTGATTTTGGTGGTGAGGTTGAGCGTATTCTTTCGATGGTGGATGGCGTTATCGTTCTGGTGGACGCAGCTGAAGGTCCAATGCCACAGACAAAATTTGTTGTTGGCAAGGCTCTTAAACTTGGGCTGAAACCAATTGTTGCAATTAATAAAGTTGACAAGCAGGATGCGCGTCCAACAGAAGTCATCAATGAAGTGTTTGATCTTTTTGCAGCGTTGGACGCCAATGATGATCAGCTAGATTTCCCTATTCTTTATGGTTCTGGTAAAAATGGATGGATGGCCGACAAGCCAGAAGGCCCCAGTGATCAAGGCATGGCACCATTATTCGAGCTTGTGATGCGCCATGTGCCAGCACCGACTGTTGATGACGGTCCTTTCCGTTTGCTTGGTACTTTGCTCGAGGCTAATCCATATTTAGGCCGTATTATTACTGGGCGTATTCTGTCAGGCAGTGTTAAGCCAAACCAGGCGGTTAAAGTGCTTTCACCAGATGGAAAAACAGTTGAAACAGGTCGTATTTCTAAAGTTCTTGCCTTTCGCGGCCTAGAGCGTCAGCCAATTGAATTTGCTGAAGCTGGTGATATCGTCGCTATTGCTGGCCTTACAAAAGGCACTGTGGCGGACACATTCTGCGACACTAGTGTCGAATTACCTCTAAAGGCACAGCCAATTGATCCACCAACAGTTTCTGTCACTTTTGTGGTTAATGACAGCCCACTGGCTGGCACGGAAGGGGATAAAGTGACCAGCCGTATGATACGTGAACGTTTGTTTAAAGAAGCTGAAGGCAATGTGGCTTTAAAAATTGAGGAAACAGACGGCAAGGATGCGTTTATTGTTGCAGGTCGCGGGGAATTACAGCTTGCAATTCTGATTGAACAAATGCGCCGTGAAGGTTTTGAACTGGCGGTCTCCCGTCCACGCGTTGTGTTCCAAAAAGATGAGAATGGTGTAAGTCTTGAGCCCGTTGAAGAAGTCATCATCGACGTTGATGAAGAATATTCAGGCGTTGTTGTGCAGAAAATGTCTGAGCGTAAAGCTGATATGATCGAAATGCGTCCATCTGGTGGATCTCGCCTTCGTTTGGTGTTTCATGCACCAACACGTGGGTTGATTGGTTACCAGGGTGAACTCATGACCGATACACGTGGTACGGCCATCATGAACCGTTTGTTCCACTCCTATGCACCATTCAAGGGTGAAATTCAGGGACGCCGCAATGGTGTGTTGATTTCAAACGAATCTGGTGAGGCTGTCGCTTACGCCATGTGGAAGCTTGAGGATCGCGGTCCAATGATGATTGAACCAGGTTGGAAAGTCTATCAGGGCATGATTATTGGCGAACATACACGCGACAATGATCTGGAGGTCAACGTTCTTAAAGGTAAGCAGCTGACCAACGTGCGTGCATCTGGCAAGGATGAGGCTGTGCGCCTTACGCCTCCAATTCGTATGACGCTTGAAAAAGCATTATCCTATATTGAGGATAGTGAACTGGTGGAAGTAACACCAAAATCCATTCGTCTTCGTAAGCGCTATCTTGATCCAAATGACCGCAAGCGTTTTGACCGCGCTAAACTGGCTGGCGCTGCTTAATATTAGTTGGTTTTTTAATATAAATGGCTTCACTGCTAGGCAAGTGGAGCCATTTATATGTTCTAACACCGTAAGCATGGCAGTGATTTGCGAGTGTCACTATCATCTTTCCAGATGCAGTATAGATGGATTAATCTGCGGTATCTCTTTGATACCAGTCAAAGCCATGCTGACATCAAGCTCTTTTTGCATGATTTCAAGGGCTTTGGTTACACCAACTCCTCCCATTGCGCCAAGGGCATACAGAAAAGTCTTGCCCATAAGGCAACCCTTTGCACCAAGAGCTACAGCTTTCAGTACATCCTGGCCTGATTGCACACCACCATCAAACAGAATTTCAGTTGCACTGCCTACAGCCTGCACAATTGGAGGCAAAGCGGAAATGGATGAAACTGCGCCATCCAGCTGACGACCACCATGGTTTGATACTACAATTGCTTCAGCTCCCAGACCTGATGCAATTTTTGCATCTTCCACATCTATAATGCCTTTTAAAATCAGTTTGCCTGGCCAGATGCTGCGCACCCATTCTACATCTTTCCAGCTGAGCGATGCATCGAACTGATTGGCTATCCATTCTGAAAGCGTACTTAAGCTGTCTGAACCTTTGATCTGTCCCTGCAAATTACCAAAGGAGCGACGTTTGCTTGTCAGCATTCGCAAGCCCCATGCGGGTTTTGTCATAACATCCAGCGCATTTCTAAAAGTTAGTTTTGGTGGAACTGACAAGCCGTTTTTAAGATCACGATGGCGCTGTCCTTGAATTTGCAGATCAAGTGTCAGCACTAAAGCTGAGCATTTTGCTGCAATGGCACGTTCAATGAGAGACTTACTGAACCCACGATCACGCATCACGTAAAGCTGGAACCAGAAGGGTTTATCAACTGCTGCGGCCACATCCTCAATTGAACAGATTGACATAGTACTCAAAGCAAATGGGATACCAAATTTTTGAGCTGCCCGGCAGCCATGAATTTCACCATTGGCATAAAACAGGCCAGTTAGACCAGTTGGTGCGATGGCAAGAGGCATCGCAGCCTTTTCACCGATAAGTGTTGTTTTTGTTGAGCGATTATCAACGTCGATCATTACACGCTGACGAAGATTAATTGCTTTCAAATCTTTGCGATTAGCGTCCAAGGTTGTTTCATCATAAGAGCCGCGATCTGCATATTCAAATATTGCACGTGGAATTTTTCGTTTGGCAAGTATGCGTAAATCTTGAATATTGGTGATAACTGTCATGAGTTCCTCAATACTAGCGGATGTTTTCTTGGTTATATTATCTTACCAAAAAATACCAGAATAAAAAACAGCACTCTTGCTCAAGCGCTGCAATTGCTTAAAGATGCCATGAGCAAAGCTCAGTTTAAAGAGTAAATCATGAATTCCATTAAACCCGTAAAACTTGCAGATGTTATTATTGAACGCATCCAAACCATGATTCTGGAAGGCGTTATCCGACCAGGCGAGAAATTGGTGGCTGAGCGTGATCTGGCTGAGAAACTTGGCGTTTCGCGTCCCTCACTTCGTATTGCTTTGGATAGGCTTGAAGAAAAAGGTCTACTCCAAACCACAAGAGGAGGTACCTATGTGGCACAGATTCTCAAACCCTTCAGTGATCCTTTAAGCGAACTGTTCAGCGCAGATCAGCGTGTAACAGCTGATTATTTTGAATACCGTATGATTATGGAAGCAAATTCTGCACGTCTTGCAGCTTTGCGTCTAACAGATGTTGATCGCACTGCAATCAAAGCCTGCATGACCAATATGCAAAAAGCGCACTCCTTGCAGGATCTGTCAGAGGAAGCTGAAGCTGATGTTTGTCTTCATCTGCTTGTTTATGAAGCATCACATAATGTGGTTCTGCTGCATATTATGCGGGTAATTTCCAATATGCTGCGGCAGAATGTGTTCTACAATCGTGAGCGGCTCTATGCCAGATCTGGTGTTCGGGATACGTTGCTCGCCCAGCATATGGAAATTGCGGAAAGCATTCTGGCAGGCGATGCATCGCGCGCTGAGCATGCCGCCTCCGCCCACATAAAATATGTATTCACTACCATTGAGGATATTCGCCTCGATCAACTTCGTTTAAATGCTTCAGAACGCCGGATTGCCCGTGATGATCTGGTTGTGAGCTAATTTTTCAACAGCCGTTCAAGCTTAGCTTTTTGATCACCTTCTGGCTCACTGGAATTTATTGTCCCCGCCAGTTTTCCTTTTGCATCAAATAACAAGATTGAGGATGTATGGTCAAAAGTGTAATTATCGCCTGATCCGTTTTTCCTGGCATAAACGTTGAAAGATTTTGTGACCTTTGCAATTTCTGCCTCGGGGCCAGTTAGTCCAATAATACGCGGATCAAAAGAAGATACATAAGATTTAAGTAAATCAAGGGTATCGCGTGCTGGATCAACTGAAATAAAATAAATTCTGAAATCCTTGGCCTCAGTGCCAAATTTACCCAGTAGCACTGTCATGTCCTGCATAGCAGTAGGGCAAAAATCAGGACAGTTTGTGTACCCAAAAAATACGCCATAAGATTTTCCAAGCAGGTTTGCACGCTCAACTATGCCGCCACTTGTCGCTTGAAGAGAAAAGGTTCCGCCGTATTCAGGAAGAGAAGGACGTGTATTTTTAGGATTTTGAAATAGGAGCAGAAAAGCCATCAGGGTAAAAAATAACCCGATGCCTATAAAAGCTGCAATCCGAATAATGCGGAGCGTATTCAATGCTTATGCTCCTCGGTCATGTTTGTCTGCTGCTGCGATGCGTTCAGTGCCTGCACATTAAAATTCACATCTACACGCCCAGCTTTTTCGAATGTGAATGTTGCGGGAAATCTTGACCCCGCTTTTGCTGGTGTTTTTACACCTACAAACATTATGTGATAGCTGCCAGAAATAAATGCTACTGTTTCGCCTGGTTTTATTTCCAGTCCAGTTTCCAGTTTGCGCATTGTCATAATGTTATTGGCATTGCTCATTTCATGAATTTCAGTCGAACTGGCATAGGGTGTTTCAACGGATATCAACTTGTCAGAAACAGTGCCTTCATTTTTGATCGTCATGTAGCCACCAGCTGTTTTTGCACCAGATGGTACTTCCCGTGACCAAGGCTGCGTAATTGCCAGATCCCCTATTTTGACAATAGCTGTATTTTTTATGGCTGTGACTTTAATGAAGGGCGCAGGAAATTTCAGGCTTTTGTAGTCTGCTCCTTCTGTTGGGGTTTCAACCCAGGCAGCCTGACCTGCTTCGCAATCTTGCGTCACTGGAACATAAAGTGTTTTGCCTGCCAGAACACGTGAACTGACAGAACCTCTAAACACAAACTCGTCATAGTGTTCATCAAACAGTTTACCACCAGACCAGGTAATTTCACTCACGCCTTCAGAAATCATTTTACCATGGTTTTCATAGGGCTGAGTGTAAGGTGCTTTGACTGTTGCAAGTGTCCAGCCTGATTTTGGCATAGGTTTAACATTTATCATTCCATCTGGAATTTTAACTTTCAGGCTAAGCGTTGGCGAGCCGCTGCATCCATGCGCGATACGGATAACAGCTTTGTAGCTTGAGCCAGATACAGCCTCGCCATTTTCCAATGTTGCATGGGCGTAGGTTAAACTGTTTGACAAGCACAATAGATTGAATGCTGCTAAAGCAGCCATATAGATATGTTTCATGTGTAACCTTTAAAAAAAATTAAAAATTTCGATAGTGGTAAAAATCAGCATTGGTTTAAACCAGATGTTTTTACCAATTAAATTAACTGCATCAAATAAAAATGGGAGGCCCGCGCAAGGGTGGCAGTATAGCTGCTTTTTTAGCTTTATATTGTGGGGTTTGATCCAGATGATAAAGCTCGGCAAATTGATGCAGGATCAAATTAAAAGGCTTAAATCCAGTATCTGCAATACTATTGTGTGAAAAACAGGCATCACAATTTTGCACATAATCGGAATGCGTTTTATTGTTATTATCATTAGTGAGAGTGCTGTTGCTGTAATTAATGCAGAGTTGCTCAAATGCATTTCCAAATGAAGTACTGCCATATACCTTGTGCTGTGCAGCAGCTGAGTTGCTAAGCATAAATACAGATATAAACAGCCATACGGCTATTTCATGTATAAGCTTTTGAAGCACGTTTTTGTTCATGGCTTTGTCTACAGTGCTCTTAAAACAGGGTCAATTCAAAGATAAGCCTGTTTTCAAGGTATATACCTAGCTGTTTTATATAAAAGCCTGCTTTTTATGCATAGCTGAGCCTTGATTTTGGTTAAAGTAGAGTTAAGGATCATCCGTGCAAATAATGCAAAAAATGATTTAAAATGAATGGGTGTTGCTATGTTGAAAGAGTTTAAGGATTTCGCCATGAAGGGTAATGTCGTTGATCTTGCCATTGGTGTGATCATCGGTGCGGCCTTTGGTAAAGTTGTCGATGCTGTTGTTGCAAACATCATGTCTCTTATTGCTGGCATTTTTGGAACACCGGATTTCTCAAATCTTTATTTCCCTATGCCTGGTGTCAAAGTTGCAGCAGGCGTACCCCTTGTTGAAGCTAAAAAAGCTGGGGCCATATTTGAATATGGTACAACGCTGACAGCAGTTGTAAATTTTCTTATTATTGCTTTTGTATTATTTATGGTTGTCAAAGCCTTAAACAAAACAAAGAAAGCTGAAGCAGCTGCCGCGCCTGTAACTCCTCCCGCGCAGGAAGTGCTTTTAACACAGATCCGCGACCTCCTGGCAAAAAAATAGACTATTGCTGTTTTTAAATTTACAGAAGCCCTGGGAGCAGCCCAGGGCTTTTTATTTTAAGCCAAATATAAGCTGAAGCGAATAAAGTAGTACGCCAATTCCTCCTCCAATCAAGGTTCCGTTAAACCGAATATATTGCAGGTCACGCCCAACACTGTTTTCTATAATATGGGTCATATGAACAGCATCCCAAGCTTTTACCTGATTGGATATAAAAGCAGCTATGAACTCTTTTTGGCTGGCGATCAGACTTTCAAACGCATCCACCAGATTCGCATTCATTTCTGTTTGCAGCATTTCATCCTGCTTTAACTGGGATGCCAGAGCTTTTAAGAACTCGCTAATTTGACGACCAAGTATTGAGTCTTCCGAAATACTGTCGCTTTCCACAAAACTCTGCAAACTGTCCCATGCAGACTGAAAAAGCTGTGCAGTTTCTGTTCTGTTCAAAAAGGCAGTTTTAATGCTTTCAAGCCTGTCCTGATATTCTGGTAGTGTCTTTAAATTGGTAATAAAATTTTCAATTAATATATCTACTTCCTTGCGAAGAGGGTGCTGATTATCCCCTTGAACTTCTTCAATCAGTTTAATTACTGATCCAATAATCTTACGGATCAAGAACGCATCCGCCTTAAAAAATGTCAGAAGAGAGGGAAGTTCCTGCCTGATCTTATTGCCTAAAGCCTCTATAGAGTTTGGCTGAATTAAATAATTTCCCAAGGCTATCAAGACGTTATCAAGAATTTTCTGATGCTGTTTTTTTTCAGTCAGACTTTCAAATAAACTAGCAGCAAGAGGAGATATATCAGTGTTTGATATAGCTAGCCTGATCCGATTAGTTACAACCATTTTCAGCCCGGATGTATCAGCTTTATGCAGGATTTGTGGCAATAATCGCATAATGAACTGCGTTATGGTTTGAATTCTATTTTTATTTTCAAGCCAGCTGGAAATCAGGTCTGCAAAATTTATCTCGCCCAGTTTTTTGTGTACAGGTTCTGAGCCTAAGAAATTATTGCCAATAAACCTAGCCAGACTTTCTGCGATCCGCACCTGATTTTTAGCTATAATGGCTGTATGGGGAATTGGAATACCAAGGGGATGTCGAAACAGGGCAATAACTGCATACCAGTCTGCAAAACCCCCTATTGTTGCAGCCTCCGCAAAAGCTGCAACAAAGCCCAGGACTGGATAGTCCTGTTGAAAAATTTTGGCTAGAACAAGTATAACTATGCATAAAAGTAACAAACCTGAGGCAAGCCATTTTATACGTCTCAGAGAAGGAGCTGGGCGCGCGCCAACCAAATTTTGTGAAAACATCGGACATGTCCTGTTTTTGTATTAAAACCACATTCATTTCAATGCAGGACAAATTTTACACATATGCAATAGTAGATATTAAATATTGATTTGGTAAGAAAATTATACCATAATAAAAAGTTCTGCAGGGAGACACAACATGGGCGCTATAGCATTTCCAAAACCTAATACTGATATTATGCTACATCGCTCCAAAATAATTGAGGGTCTTGGCGCATTGTTGCCAGCAGACAGCATTATCACGTCTGAGGATGAGCGTCGTCCATATGAAACCGATGCTTTCACAGCCTATCGCAATATGCCGCTTGCCGTGGTGCTACCACGCACAACACAGGAGGTGAGTCAGATCCTGCGTTATTGCCATACGCATTCGGTGCCTGTTGTACCGCGTGGTGCCGGCACGTCTTTAGCAGGTGGTGCTATTCCTCAAGAAGATGCCATTGTAATCGGCATTAGCAAAATGTCGCAGATCCTGGAGATAGATTATGATAATCGTTTTGCCCGTGTCCAGGCTGGCGTTACGAATCTGGCAGTAACAGGGGCCGTCTCCCATGAGGGATTTTTTTACGCACCCGACCCGTCCTCGCAGATGGCCTGCACAATTGGCGGCAATGTTGGGATGAATTCAGGCGGTGCCCATTGTCTTAAATATGGAGTTACCACAAATAATCTGCTCGGCGTTAAAATGGTGCTGCTGGATGGCACAATCATAGATGTCAACGGCGCTGCCTATGATGCCCCTGGTTTTGATTTTTTAGGGCTTATCTGTGGTTCTGAAGGGCAAATTGGCATTGTAACTGAAATTACGGTTCGTATTTTGCCTTCCAGCGAAGGTGCGCGGCCTGTTCTATTCGGGTTTGAAACATCTGAAGCTGCTGGTGAGGCTGTTGCCGCCATTATTGCCTCTGGCATCATCCCTGTTGCCATGGAATTTATGGATAAGCAGGCGATTGAAATCTGCGAAGCTTTTGCCCATGCTGGGTATCCGCTGGATGTAGAAGCTCTTCTTATCATTGAAGTTGAAGGGTCTTCGCTTGAGATGGACTCAACCCTTGCTAAAATTATCAAGATTGCCAAAGCGCATGGCGTTAAAACAGTGCGTGAAAGCAAAACAGCCCTTGAAACGGCAGCTATCTGGAAAGGCCGAAAGTCTGCCTTTGGAGCAACAGGCCGCATCGCAGACTACATCTGCATGGATGGCACAATTCCAACTGGGCAGTTGCCATTCGTTCTAAAACGCATTGATGAGATTGTAAAATCCTATGGTCTTCGCGTTGCCAATGTTTTCCACGCAGGGGATGGCAATCTTCATCCCCTTATCCTGTATAATGTGAACGATCCAGTTGAAGCGCGTAAAGCAGAAGAAGCTGGCAATGACATATTGCGACTTTGTGTTGAGGTGGGCGGATGTCTTACAGGTGAGCATGGCGTTGGTATTGAAAAGCGCGATTTGATGAATGTGCAGTTTAACAGTCAGGATCTTGAACAGCAAATGCGGGTGCGCGGCGTATTTGATCCGCAATGGCTTATGAACCCTGCTAAAGTGTTTCCATTAGAGGGACGGGTAACAGCGTAACATGGCTCACCTTGAAACATCTGAAAATGCCCCCTCTTCCGAGGCAGAGCTTTCTGCATTGATCATCAAGTCCCATGCGGAAAAAATACCGTTAAAAATTGAAGGTGGTTCTACGCGCGATGGTCTGGGCAGACCGTTTCAGGCAGAGCGCAGTTTATCCATGCGGAATTTGAGTGGCATAACGCTTTATGAACCCTCCGAAATGATTATTGGGGCAAAAGCTGGTACGCCTTTGCGTGATATTGAGGCTGCTCTTAATGAGAAGGGTCAAATGTTTGCCTTCGAGCCTATGGATCACAGGGCGCTGCTTGGCTCAAAAGGCGAACCAACAATTGGCGCAATTGCAGCAACCAATGCCTCTGGTCCGAGGCGGATTGTGGCAGGCGCGGCCCGCGACAGCCTGGTTGGTGTGCGTTTTGTGAATGGCAGAGGCGACATCATCAAGAATGGTGGCCGTGTTATGAAAAATGTAACAGGGCTGGATCTTGTCAAACTTCAAGCTGGTGCTTTTGGTACATTGGGTGTGCTGTCTGAGGTTATTTTCAAAGTGCTGCCAAAGCCTGAAACAACTGCAACTTTAAGCTATAAAAACTTGGGTGACATACAGGCCGTTCAGATGATGGCAAAAGCCCAAGGATCTCCCTATGAAGTTACAGCTGCTGCCCATCTAACGGCCGGACTGGGACGCGATATTTCCCGTAGTTTTATTCGTATTGAAGGCTTTGAAGACTCAGTGGCCTATCGCCTTGGCGAATTGAGACGCATTTTAAGTAAATTTGGGGAACCAAATGAATTACGCGGCGATGATGGCGCAAGACTTTGGACTGGCATTCGCGATGTAGAGTTTTTGTTGGAACCGCGCGATACGATGGTGTGGCGCATTTGTGTTAAGCCAACAGACGCTCCAATTCTGATTAAAGAGCTTCAAGCGCAACTTAGTTTCACACATTACTTTGACTGGGGCGGCGGGTTAATCTGGCTGTCATGCGATAATCAATCCTTGGACGCTGCAAAACTTATCCGTCTTGCTGCTGTAAAATTTCAGGGCCATGCAAGGCTGGAGCGCGCACCGCTTGAATTGCGGGCATCGCTGGATGTGTTCCAGCCTTTATCTGCGCCCTTGATGAAGCTTACAGCTGGTATTAAAAAAAGCTTTGATCCAGCGTCCATTCTCAATTCTGGCCGCATGTATGCGGGGATATAGGCAAGATGCAGACAGTTTTTGCTCCTGAGCAACTCACAACGCCAGAAATGGTGTCATCCGAAAAAATCCTGCGCACCTGTGTGCATTGCGGGTTTTGCACCGCTACCTGCCCTACCTATTTGCTGCTTGGCGATGAGCTGGACAGTCCCCGAGGGCGGATTTACCTTATCAAGGACATGCTGGAAAGCGGGCAACCTGCAACACCTGATGTCGTTAAACATGTGGATCGGTGTTTGTCGTGTCTGTCCTGCATGACAACCTGCCCCTCTGGCGTGCATTATATGCATCTGGTGGATCATGCCCGTTCCTATATTGAGAAAACCTATAAACGCCCGTGGCACGATCGCGCCATTCGCAGTGTGCTGGCTTTTCTTCTGCCCTATCCCAATCGGTTCCGTATTGCCTTGATGCTTGGACGTTTAGGTAAACCATTCAAGTCTCTGCTGCGCCCTATTCCACTGGTTGGCAGGCGTCTTGCCGCAATGGTTGATCTTGCCCCCTCCAGTATAGCCACACGCTCCAGTAATGAAGGCCAGCACATATTTCCAGCAGTTATGCCACGCAAAGCCCGTGTTGCCATTTTAGGTGGTTGCGCTCAACCTGTTCTGCGTCCTGAAATCAATGACTCCACAATTCGCCTGCTTAATCGTCATGGTGTTGAAGTTGTGCAGCCAAAGGGCGAGGGCTGCTGCGGTGCACTTGTTCATCACATGGGCAAGGAACATGCAAGCCACGCATTTGCCAAAGCCAATATAGATGCATGGATGCACGAAATCGAGCATGGTGGGCTGGACGCCATTATCATTACCACATCAGGATGTGGCACAACCATCAAAGATTATGGCTTTATGCTCCGTGAGGACATTGAATATGCAGAAAAAGCTGCACGCGTTTCAGCCCTGGCCAAGGATATCTCCGAATATCTGGCATTACTGGATTTAAAACCAGTCCGCAATACGCAGCTGAGCGTCGCCTATCATTCAGCCTGTTCATTGCAGCATGGGCAAAAAGTAACAGATGCACCCAAAAAGTTGCTAAAAGCTGTAGGTTTCAAGGTTAAAGACGTGCCTGAAGGGCATATCTGCTGTGGATCTGCTGGCATATACAACATTATGCAGCCAGAAATTGCCGACCAGCTTCGCGCTCGCAAGGTGGGCAATATTGAAAAAACCAGGCCTGATCTGATTGCAGCTGGCAATATTGGCTGCATGACGCAGATTGCCAAAGGCACTGGCATTCCTGTAGCCCATACGGCTGAATTGCTGGACTGGATGACTGGCGGGCCTCTACCCGTGCCATTAGAAGAAATGGGCTGGACGGAGTAATTTAAAGCCCTAATAATGGCGCATAGCGCATGAATACGGGCAAGTATGGAAACAACTTTGCAACACTCTCATTGTTTGCAGCCTTTTTGCGCCGCTTGATTTCATCTTCCTGCTCTTGCCTCATCTGTACATCAAACTGGGCAGGGGTCTGAGGCTTTTGTTCAAAAAAATTGTTAATTTTTCTAGAAACTTTATCTGGTAGATTAAAAGCCTGATTGGCATAGTTAAGCATATTATTAGATAGTATATCAAGCGGGCTAGCTTGAACTGCTAGTTTAATCTTGGGTTTAATGAGATTGAGTGGTGTTAATTGTATTTTGTAATTGCCTTTAAGAATGCTGTTAACCTGCATTTCCGCTTTATCAATTAAACCTGCATTTTCTTCCAGCCAGTCTTGAAACTCAGTTAATTCACTTAATTCTTTCGAAGTTAAAAAAGATTTGCAAGAGGTTAAAATTGTATTTAAGCGATTACTGAGTGTAGAAACAGAATCTTTGTAATCTTTTAATAATGGTTTTATTTCAGTTGTTAGTGCAAGTTTTTTCGTAGTCCAGGTTTTGACCATTTTATTATTTTTTTCTAAAGTAAAGAATATTATAGATTTTTCTGCCCAATTAATTTTTTTACTTAATGTTAATATTTTATCAAATACATGTAAAAATGCCCTTTTTAGAAATAATATGTTTTCAAACATACTGTTCTTTTCATCTTTGACAAAACCATTATAAAAACCGTCAATTAGCTCTCTACAATATCTTTTATGGTCACCACCACCCTTTCCGCTGCCTCCTAAAGGTGGTTTTCTACCATTTCCTCCACCATTATTCAATTTTTTGTCATTTGAAGACCTAGAGCCTCTTCTGTTGAAAGGCACAATTCCATGTGTACTTTGAGGTACAGGCGTGTGCGCAGGTGCTTGACGGGTTGGCGCAACGATAGGCATTTCGTTCAGTCCATTCAAATTAAATTTGACATACCTAAAACACCTTTATCTTACACCAGCCTTACAAGATTTGATAAAAATGCATTTTTTAAGGTTTTCATCTGCATTTAATGTGTGCCTGAATGCAATGTAAAAAATAAAACGATATATTTTTGATTTAATATAAATTAATCACCGCTAAACACATGTGTCTTCGCGGGCAAACGTAACATGGCTCGTGATCCAGTTTTTGTTGTTGTAAGAGCTTGCAGAAATCATCTGCTTGCCTACTATGGATTGACTTTAGATTTAAAAAACTATTTTAGTTTTCAGCAATTTTGGTAATACCAACTATTGTCATGCGCGGACTCGATTTGGAGTTCTCTGCCTCAAGGGCTATTATTGTGAAAAGACGTAGATACCTGTGTCAAGTGTGGGCATGACGGCTTAGATCGCCCCAGATCTTTGTGCCATTGGAATATTGTTCCCTCCATCGAAACAAATTTTTTGCTTTCCTCACACTATTTTCACGTTATGACTGTCTGGCCTCGTATCACGAACAATCTGGATAGGTATTTATGACAAATTCGTTCCCAAACCCAACTTCTTTTCCAAAGCCAACCTCTTTTCCAAAGCCTCTTGGTTCAATTAAACCAAACTCACTTAACTTTGAGCAGACACCTCTGGTCAAGGCCACGGGCTTTCGTGAATATGATGCCAGGTGGTGGTTTGGGCATCCAGCATCTGACAAACTGCCAGAACTCAATCTTATGGGCGTTCAGGCATTGGGCATTGGTCTTGCAACCTTGCTGGAACAAATGGGTGTCAAAAAAGAAATCGTGGTTGGGCATGATTTTAGAGGGTATTCCTCCTCAATTAAATATGCCCTTATTGCTGGCCTGATGGCTGGAGGCTGCCGTGTCCATGATATTGGTCTTGCGCTTTCCCCGATGGCCTATTTTGCCCAATTTGCTCTTGATGTGCCAGCTGTTGCCATGGTGACAGCCTCTCATAATGATAATGGCTGGACTGGTGTAAAAATGGGATGCAACCGTCCGGTGACGTTTGGCCCAGATGAAATGGGACGCCTGCGTGATATTGTTATTGGCGGAACATATAAACTATCGGATGGCGGTTCATATGTTTTTCACGAAAATTTTGCTGATAAATATATTGAGGACTTAACCAATCGTCCCAAGTTAAAGCGTAAGATCAAGGTTGTTGCGGCATGTGGCAATGGCACGGCTGGTGCCTTTGCGCCGCGCATTCTTGAGGCTCTTGGCTGCGAGGTCATTCCGCTTGATGTAGAGCTTGATTACAACTTTCCACGTTACAATCCCAACCCAGAGGATATGGAGATGCTCCATGCCATGGCCCATGCCCTTAAAGAACATGGAGCAGATGTTGCCCTTGGTTTTGATGGCGATGGTGATCGATGCGGGGTTGTGGACAATGAAGGCAATGAGATTTTTGCCGATAAAATTGGCGTTATGCTGGCACGCGATCTTGCTGGCATTTATCCAAATGCCCAGTTTGTTGTGGATGTGAAATCAACAGGTTTGTTCAACACCGATCCCGAACTCATTCGTTTGGGTGCAAAAACCGATTATTGGAAAACGGGGCATTCCTACATCAAGCGCCGCGTCGCAGATTTAAATGCACTTGCTGGTTTTGAAAAATCAGGGCATTTTTTCTTTAATGCCCCAGTGGGGCGTGGCTATGATGATGGTGTGGTAACAGCCATTGCTGTCCTGGATATGCTGGATCGCAACCCAGATAAATCCATGGCTGATCTCTATCGTGCTATTCCAAAAACATGGGGTTCACCTACCATGTCGCCGCATTGCCCAGATGAAACCAAATATGGCATTGTGGAAGAGGTAGTTAAAATATTTGAAGCAAAAAAAGCATCTGGCGAAAAGCTGCATGGCAAGGATATTATTGATTTAATTACAGTTAATGGTGTGCGTGTTGTTACAGAAGATGGAAGCTGGGGCTTGATCCGTGCTTCATCAAATAAGCCAGAACTCGTCGTGGTAGTGGAAAGCCCAGTATCAGAAGCCCGTATGCGCGAAATGTTTGCCACAATGGACGGTGTGCTGCGGACGTTCAAGGATGTAGGTGAGTATAACCAGACGATTTAAAGACTGAAAAATACTGAACACTTAAGGATGTGGTTATGAATTAACCGCATCCATTAAACTCCGTAGCAAATTTAGTACTTCATCTGCATTCCCACTATAGGCTTTGGCAAATCCGCCATTTAAGTGAATTTTATGTGGTATTAACCTCCAAAGTGAAAAATCTGCAAAATCTGCATAAAGTTTTGCTTTAGGGTTCTGCGTAATAAATGCTGTTTTGGGTTCCAGAGAAGCAGTTTTAAAAGCTGCACCAGAGAGGGTCAATCTTGGGTGAGCCAATGGATCACCCTTGCCCGTTTCAGTCAAAAGTAAAGAAAAACGAGAATCTTTTTTGAGGTTCTGTGTATGCGCAGACAAGTCTGATACAAAAATAAGAGGTATACCATCTTTATCCAACGCTACAGTCACAAGCGTTGCAAGAGGAGAACCATCAGAGTCAAGTGTTGCCAATGTACCTGTGCGAATATCCTGCATGAGGCGAGCTGCAAGCTCTAAAGGTTTAAAGTCTGGAGGTTGAAATTCTAGTGATTCGGGGGTCATTTAGGTCCTCTTGCACATTAAATGAGCTTCTGCCACAATTTGGCCTGTCTCTGTTCTAGTATGTGGTCTAAATACAGCAAAAGGATAACATATCTATGCCAACTATTGCTCTTGTTGACGATGATCGCAACATACTAACTTCAGTGTCCATCGCTTTGGAAAATGAGGGTTACCGCATTCAGACATATACAGACGGTGCATCTGCGCTTGATGGATTGAAACATAATCCACCAGACATGGCAATTTTTGATATTAAAATGCCTCGCATGGATGGAATGGAGCTTCTTCGCAGGCTTCGGCAAAAATCTGACATGCCTGTTATTTTTTTAACATCAAAGGACGAGGAAATAGACGAGCTTTTTGGTCTTAAAATGGGTGCAGATGATTTTATTCATAAACCATTTTCTCAGCGGCTTTTAATTGAGCGGGTTAAAGCTGTTTTACGGCGCTCGGGTGCAAAAGATTTACCTCCTGCAAAAGAAGGTGACACAAAAATTCTTGAGCGCGGTCTTTTACGTATGGATCCAGAACGGCATGGCTGCACCTGGCGCGGTAAAGATGTTATTCTGACTGTGACTGAATTTTTAATACTGCAAGCTTTAGCTCAAAGGCCAGGCGTTGTAAAAACACGTGATTCACTTATGGATGCAGCTTATGATGATCAGGTTTATGTAGATGATCGAACCATAGACAGCCACATAAAGCGCCTTCGTAAAAAGTTCAAACTTGCAGATAATGATTTTGAGATGATAGAAACTCTATACGGCGTAGGTTACAGGTTCAAAGAGGCTTAAATGGCGGCTTCATTCAAATAAAGGCAGACTTAAGTGCTTGATAAAAGCCCAGGCTTAAATAATAAAAACCTGGACGCAGAGACCGTTCAGGAAGAGAATGATGCATTTTTCAACAGTGAAAATAACTCAAACTCTCTTTTATCTGCGCCTCCGGCACCCTTTTTAAAACGTATCCTTGCCCATTTTAAAAAAGGGTACAGACTTACTCTCAGGAGCCTTTCCTCAAGCCTTTCACGACGTATTGTTTTGCTCAACATGGCAGGCTTGGTTGCCATGCTCATGGGCTTTTTATGGCTGACACAGACAAGGGAAAGTGTGATTGATGCAAGAGTTCAAAGCCTTGCCATACAGGCAGAAATTATCTCTGCTGCCATTGCAGCCTCTGCCTCTGCTGATACGAATGGTATAAAACTTGATCCAGACAAGCTTTTTTCTCTCAAAGGTAATGAGCTTAATGATTTCTCGTCTGATCCAGGCAAGACCATAGACTTTTCTCTCAATCCTGAACGAGTTGCGCCTGTTCTTCGTCATCTTGTTATGCCAACAAGAACAAGAGCACGAGTATATGATCAAGATACAAATTTACTTCTTGATACAAAAAGCTTCTATTCTCCAGGTGAGTTACTTCATATTTTACCTTCAACACCCGACGATAGTGCGACCCTTTTCCAGAAAAGCTGGAATTCTTTCAAACAAAAATTTGGTCGAACTTATATTTCAAAAGATAATGATACAAATAACAGCAAGTTCTCAGAGGTCAAGATTGCACTTACAGGTATTAAAACATCACTGGTAAGGGTAAATACTGAAGGGCAAACAACAGTTTTTGTAGCTGTTCCTATCATGAAATCAAAACATGTACCTGGTGCACTTCTTCTTTCGACACAAGAAGGTGATATTGATGGTGTCATTGCATCAGAGCGTCTTTCGATTTTTCTGGTTTTCCTCATTGCAGCAAGTGTAATGGCCATTTTATCTTTTTTACTTGCTGGCACTATTGCAGAACCAGTGCGACGTCTGTCAGACGCCGCAGATCGTGTTAGAAGAGGCAAAAAGATTCGGCATGAAATTCCAGATTTTACTGCCCGCTCAGATGAAATTGGCCATTTATCGGGCACTTTACGAGAGATGACGACATCACTCTACAATCGGATAGAAGCCATAGAAAGCTTCGCAGCTGATGTAGCTCATGAGCTTAAAAATCCACTTACATCCTTACGCAGTGCTGTAGAAACATTACCTCTTGCAAAATCTGAAACTTCCCGAAAAAGACTGCTTGATGTAATTCAGCACGATGTACAGCGTCTTGACAGACTTATAACCGATATTTCTGATGCCTCTCGTCTTGATGCAGACCTGCAAAGAAACGATATGGAGCCTGTCTATGTTGATAGGCTTTTACATGCGCTTGTAAGTTCCGCGCAGGATTTATGCTTTCACAACATTCTAAAAACCCAGATTACTTTTAAAATAGAGCCAAATATAAACTTCAAGGATGGTTTGAAACAAAAAACTCAAATTGGACCTTTTTTAATCAGCGGCTATGATAGTCGTCTAAGCCAGGTTATCACCAATCTTATAGATAATGCTGTTTCTTTTTCCCCTGATCCAGGTGTGGTAACAGTACGTCTCAGGCGACTTTTTGATGAAGTTGAAATTGTAGTCGAAGATCAAGGTCCAGGCATTCCCTATCATGCTCAAGAGCGCATTTTCGAGCGCTTTTACACAGACCGTCCCGATCAGGGCTTTGGTCAAAATTCTGGACTGGGACTATCTATTTCAAGGCAGATCATCGAGGCTCATAGAGGTAAGATCTGGGCTGAAAATATCGGTAAAAATGGCAGTCCATTAAAACTGGATACTGATCAGGTAAATATTTTTGGTGCAAGATTTAAAATCAGACTCCCTGTTTTAAAACAATGAATGATCACTTTTTTCCTTATGAGACCATCCACGCAACCGCTCTGGTCATAGGAGAATGCGGAATACTTATTCGAGGAAAATCGGGGGCTGGTAAGTCATCATTGGCATTAAGCATGATCAGTGAAGCTAAAAATAGTCATTTATTTGCTAGGCTAGTCAGTGATGACAGGGTGCGTCTTTTTGCCACGCATTCCCATCTGATTGCTTTAGTGCACCCCTCAATTGAAGGGCTGATTGAGGTACGTCAGATAGGTATTATAAATTTGGACTATGAAAAATCATGCGTTGTTAGACTTGTGATTGATTTGGAGGATAATCCACCTCGTATGATCGCTATTGAAGACGAAACAGTTGAAATATTAGGCGTAAAACTACTTTATTTAAAGTTGAAAAGGAATGAGCTGTTAACAAACAGCATCCTGGTTTTTTTAAAAAATTCTGGTTTTGCCTGAATTTAAATATTATCATATAATTCAAATTCTACTTCTCAATAGTGCTTATCCAGAAGTACTTTTACAACCCACATGAAACCATATTTTAGTTGTGATCTTTTTTGAATTAAGCAATTAAGGTAGAAGACATACAAGATACCTAAAATCGAAGACACCATGCAACGCTCATTGGGCTGTTGCATGACAACACTTTAATCTGGCGGTCAAAATGGGTGTTCATCCACCAAAGAGCAATAAGATATGATTGGGATGGTTCTTGTAAGCCACGGGAAGCTGGCCGAAGAGTTCAGGGCAGCTCTGGTGCATGTTGTAGGGCCTCAATCGCAGCTTGAGGTCATTAATATCGAGGCGGATGATGATATGGAACGTTGCCGCCTGGACATCATGAGTGCCATAAATAATGTAGATACTGGGCATGGGGTCGTCATTTTAACGGACATGTTTGGGGGTACACCTTCAAATTTAGCCATTTCTGCAATGAATGGTGCAAATGTTGAAGTCGTCGCAGGGATTAACTTGCCAATGCTGATCAAACTCGCAAGCATTCGGGATGAAAGCGTTCTTGCTGATGCCGTTGTGCAGGCACAAGATGCAGGACGCAAATATATCAATGTCGCAAGCCGTGTTCTAGCAGGAAGATGATGTAGCAATATGACAGAGGAAGATGCTCATGATTGCCCTTGTCCGCCTCCTGGCCCTTTTCCCGAAGGAGCCATAATACGCGATTTGCATATTACAAATCGCAAAGGGTTACACGCACGAGCCTCCGCCAAATTTGTACAATGTGCTGAACAGTTTGAAGCTGACATAACAGTCACACGCTGCGGCGAAACCGTTGGTGGCACATCCATTATGGGACTTCTAACACTTGCCGCCGCGCAGGGCACAACAGTTACAGTGAGCGCAACAGGTCTACAGGCCAAGTCAGCAATAGCTGCAATTACAGCATTGCTGGCAAATGGATTTGGCGAGGAAGATTAGAATTCATAGCAGGTTGTTTTAGATAAAGCTGGCATGATGCCTTTTTTTAAAATTGCTTTTCCTGTGTGTAGCTCAAGCATGCGAGCTTTGCCTAAGCCGAACAAAAGTAATTATGTCTTAAAACTGCGCTGTACGCATCTCAGGCCTTAACCAATGCCATGCACAAATTAAACACATAACAATATCTTTATATGGTGTTGCTCTTGTTCAAATTGGCTGTTAAGAGTAGCGCAGAATAAGCCTACCGTATCGTGTTTATTAATCCTCTATCAAATTAATACATGCGTGCACAGTTTTTGAAATTATAAATACGCAAGGAACTGACATATGCCTAACCAAACTCTTAAAGTTCAAACAACGCCCCATGATTATGTTATCAAAGACATCAGCCTAGCTGCATTTGGGCGCAAAGAGCTGGATATGGCAGAAACAGAAATGCCTGGTCTTATGTCCATCCGTGAAGAATTCAAAGGTAAAAACCCTCTCAAAGGCGCACGTGTTGCAGGATGCCTGCACATGACAATCCAAACAGCGGTGCTCATTGAAACATTGAAAGATCTTGGCGCAGATGTGCGTTGGTCATCCTGCAATATTTATTCAACTCAAGATCACGCAGCTGCAGCTATTGCAGCTGGCGGTACACCAGTATTTGCCATTAAAGGTGAGACACTGGAAGAATACTGGGAATATGTAAATCGTACCATTGAATGGGCGGATGGTGGCACACCAAATATGATTTTGGATGATGGCGGGGATGCAACCATGCTTATCATTTTAGGCGCAGAAGCTGAAAAAGATCCATCTGTGCTTGATAATCCGTCTAACGAAGAAGAAATTGAATTTTTTAAATCCATCAAGAAGCGTTTAGTGTCGCGTCCAGGCTGGTTTTCAAAATGCCGTGATGCAATCAAGGGTGTATCTGAAGAAACAACAACAGGCGTACACCGTCTATACGAGCTTGCCAAAAACAAGCGCCTGCCGTTTCCTGCAATCAACGTAAACGATTCAGTTACAAAATCAAAATTTGATAATCTTTACGGCTGTCGCGAGTCTCTTGTGGATGCAATCCGTCGTGGCACAGACACCATGATGTCAGGCAAAGTGGCAGTTGTTGCTGGTTTTGGTGATGTAGGTAAAGGCTCTGCTGCATCTCTTCGCCAGGCAGGTTGCCGCGTCATGGTTACTGAAATTGATCCTATCTGTGCACTTCAAGCCTCCATGGAGGGCTACCAAGTCGTCACAATGGAAGAAGCTGCGCCGCAATGCGATATTTTCGTAACAGCAACAGGCAATGTAGACGTCATCACAGTCGACCATATGCGTGAAATGAAGCACCGCGCAATTGTGTGCAATATTGGTCATTTTGACTCAGAAATTCAGGTTGCCGATCTGAAAAACTTCAAATGGCATAATGTTAAGCCGCAGGTAGATGAAATTGAGTTTCCAAGCAATAAACGCATAATTCTGCTATCTGAAGGTCGTCTTGTGAATTTGGGCAACGCAACTGGGCATCCAAGCTTTGTGATGTCTTGCTCATTTGCAAACCAGACACTGGCGCAAATTGAGCTTTGGGAAAATCATACAAAATACGAAAATCAGGTATACACATTGCCAAAAGAACTTGATGAGAAAGTGGCATCGCTGCATCTATCCAAAGTTGGCGTGAACTTAACTGTTCTGAGTGACAAACAGTCATCCTACATAGGCGTAAAAAAGACAGGCCCATTCAAACCTGAAACCTATCGTTACTAAGCCTAGATTTAAATAATCTGTGAACTAAAAAACGCCTGGGGCATCCGAGGCGTTTTTTGTTTGTTAAGCACTTCACGACTGAAACATCCTAGCTGTATGGTGAATGCAGGTGATTCGATCTCGATCTGTAATCTGCCTGTCTGCATCAGATATCCAAAGATCGTGTCAAATAGTGTAATCATGCATTGGGGGGATAAAAAATGGCCGATAGGCCGAAGAAAACTTCGTTCATTTCCAGAGCTTCGGCCTATTTAAAAGCTTGCCAATTTAAAGCACTGGCAAAGTATCTAGCCATTTCTGCAATTTATTTTAAACCAAGACTAGTTAGCTCTACATCCTTGGCAATTTTACCTTTTTATGTCATGACAGCCGCTGCTGAGACGCGCCTAAACATGCTTGAAAATGCTGGCAGTGCGTTGGTTCGCGCTGATACAAACTTACCAGTAGGACTTATAACAATTGGTATAACTGTTTTTGCGGCCACGATCTCTCTCATGCATATTAGGGCTCGTAATAGCTGGCAGGCTCGGGATTCTTTCCAGCAGGATAAGATTGGAGAACTGGAGGCTGTCAGGGACCGTTCTGATCTGTTCCTAAATCTTGAGCCTCAAATTATTATCAGCTGGAATGGAAATGAACCAACGATACTTGGCGATTTATCAATTGTACTTGATGCCCCCATCCCTCGGAGAATACTGGGATTTAGCAGCTGGCTGAATACTGAACAGGCAAAAGCTCTTGAATTGAGCGTCAATGCATTAAAAGAAAAAGGAACGCATTTCAAACTTTCACTTAAGGCCAATAACAGTCATCATATTGAGGCTGAGGGTCATGCCATTACAGGTAGGGCAGTTTTACGCCTGCGTGATGTCTCAGGTGACAGGCTAGCCCTTTTGCGTCTGGAAGAAACCTATGTGCGCGTGACGGAGGAAGCTCTTGCTCTTAAAACTCTTCTTAATACTGCTCCACAGGCTGCATGGCTGCGAGACAGAACGGGGGCAATATACTGGGTAAACTCAGCCTATGCTGATGCAGTTGAGGCAGGCGATAGCGCAGAAGCCGTTTCTCGTAAAATTGAACTGCTTGAAAGCGAAGCTCGTAGCGAAGCAGCCCGGCTCCGCAGTGAAAAAATTACATTCAATGCTCGTGTTCAAACTGTAATTGCCGGAAAACGGCGCAAGCTTGATGTTATTGAAACGCCAACTCCTTTTGGAAGTGTTGGAATAGTTGCTGATATGACAGAGGTTGAATCTGTTAAAGCTGACCTTAGCATACAGCGTGAAGCCCATATCAGAACCTTGAATAATCTTCCTCTTGGCATTGCAAGTTTTGATCGGACAAAACGGCTTAACTTTTATAACCAGGCCTATGTTGATTTATGGAAGCTTGAAGATACATTTTTAAAACATCAGCCAAGTGACAGTGAAATCCTAGATCGTTTGAGAGCAGCTGGTCAGCTTCCTGTTCAAGCAGATTTCAAAAGCTGGAAGTCCAATATCCTCGAATCCTACCGTTCATCAGAAGCAAAGGAGTTTTGGTGGAGTTTGCCAGATGGACGACATTTGCGTGTTGTTGCAAACCCCAACCCACTTGGCGGCATAACATATCTATTTGACGACTTAACGGAGAGGTACAGTTTACAGACACGCGTGCAGTCCATGACTAAAGTGCAGGATGAGACCCTGGATTCACTTCGCGAGGGTGTTGCGGTATTTGGATCAGATGGTCGCCTTAAACTTGGCAATCCAGCTTTTGCAGAGCTATTTGATGTAGATCGTTCAAATTTCTCCCTTGAACCTCATATAGATGTTGTCATTAATGCCTGTAAAAAAGCTGGTTCCAGAGATGCCTGGCAACAGATACGAGCGGCGATTACTGGTTTTAATGACACAAGGCTGCCAACCAGTCGCAGGCTTTTTATTGGGGATATGAAAATTGATGCTACAACAATCCCGCTTTCAGATGGTGCTACCCTGGTTAATTTTGTTGATGTGAGTGTGAATGCCAGAGTGGAAAATGCCTTGCGTGAACGTAATGATGCCTTGGAAAATGCCAGTCGATTTAAAACCAGTTTCATTAAGAATGTGAGCTTTGAACTTCGCTCGCCTCTTACCAGTGTCATTGGTTTTGGGCAGGCTTTAGCTGCAGGAACAGCTGGTGCATTGACAGAAAAACAACAGGATTATGCGCATCACATTATGCAATCTTCAGAGGACCTGCTTACTCTTATTGATGACATACTTGATATTGCCAGTATTGATGCTGGAACGTTAGAACTTGAACTGACTGAAATTGACTTAAATGCACTTATAGATCAAAGTATCCTCAATCTCAGAAATCGCCTGCTGGACAACAACCTTCAAATTTCTGTTATCATATGCGAAGATGTCAAGGGGTTCTTTGCAGACGCGCGTCGCTTAAGACAAATTCTTTACAACCTACTTTCAAATGCAATTGATTTTTCAGGTAATAAAGCCACAATATCAATTGCTGTAGCCGTAAATCCTCTTGAAGTTGTGCTAAAGGTCAAGGATGTTGGATTGTCTTATAATGGACATGAATCCAGTTCTTCCCCCGCTGGACGTGAAACAGACAAAATTGACGTAGAAACATCTACAAAAGACATTCTTAATCGTGGGGCCGGGTTACGTCTGTCTGTTGTGCGTTCCCTTGTCGAACTTCATGGTGGTAAAGTCAGGATTATTTCATCTGCCAATAGCGGAACTGAGGTCATAAGCACATTTCCAAAACAGGCTACCAAAATACAGGTTGCAGCAGAATGACAAGAGATAATGCTCTATCTACAAGCGAAACAAGCTGGGTCATAAATTTGGCTGACCTTGAGGCAACGAAGCGTTTAGCTTCTGAGATTTCCTTCAGTTTAAAGCCTGGAGATCTTGTTACTTTGGGTGGTGGTCTTGGAAGTGGCAAAACCAGTTTTGCCCGTTTTCTAATACGGTTTTTAACAGGCACCCCAAATCTAGACGTTCCAAGTCCAACTTTTACTCTCATGCAGCTTTATGATGGTACACATTTTCCCATAGTCCATGCGGATCTATATCGGATTTCCAGCCCTTATGAGCTGAATGAACTAGGTTGGGATGAGGCTTCAGATAATGCAGTTCTTATTGTTGAGTGGGCAGAGCGGGCTGGCCAATTTTTGATAAATGACCGATTGGATGTAACTTTTATGCTAGAGCCTGAAGAGGCTCAAAAATCTGGAGCAAATCTGGAACACCGCGTTGCAGTATTGACTGGAAAGGGCACCTGGGCCGTTCGCCTTGCCCGGATGAAACATATTTCAGAGCTGCTTGATAATGCAGGCTGGACTGATGCCAAACGTAACTTCATGCAAGGTGATGCATCAAGCCGCGCTTATGAACGCCTGGTTATGGACGATAAAAGTGCAATATTAATGATTTCGCCCCAAAAAACGGATGGTCCTCCTGTTAGAACGGGAAAGTCTTACAGCAGTATTGCTAAACTGGCAGAAACTGTGAATGCCTTTGTTGCCGTTTCTAATGGTCTTATTAGTTTAGGATATACGGCTCCGGCAATTATTGCCCAAAATCTGGATGCAGGCTTATTACTTACACAGGATCTTGGAAATGAGTTTTGCTATAATGAAAATGGGCCTATCTTTGAGCGTTATGCAGAAGCTGTCCTTGTTTTAGCAAAGCTTCACAATGGATCTGAATTGGGCTTGAATCTGCCTGATGTTTTACCAGTTACAAATAAAACCACCTATTCAATTCCACATTTTGATCTGGATGCTTACCTGATTGAAGCTGAACTTCTGCTTGACTGGTATGTTCCTTTTGACCAAAGGGCAAATTTTAGTGGCTCACCTCGTGGCAAATTTGTAAAGGTCTGGACAGATATTCTACAAATTGTGCTTGAATCAGACAAAACCTGGGTTCTTCGTGATTATCATTCTCCTAATCTACTTTGGCTGGCTGAAAAAGAGGGGACAGGCCGTGTTGGTCTGATTGATTTTCAAGATGCTGTTATTGGCCATCCAGCTTACGATGTGGTGTCTCTTTTACAAGATGCCCGCATAGATATATCGGCAGAAACCGAATTAAAACTCTTAAGCATCTATGTCAGGGCGCGTGCAACCGCCAGCCAGGCTTTTAATGTGCCAAATTTTATACACGCCTATTCCGTACTTGGTGCACAGCGGGCAACTAAAATCCTTGGAATTTTTACAAGACTTAATGAGCGTGATGGAAAGCCTGTTTACCTCAAACACATTCCAAGAATTGAAACATATCTAAGACGATGTTTAAGCAGTCCAGAACTAGGAGCGCTCCGTAGCTGGTATGACCAGTATTTGCCCAATATTTCAGCAAGCGTTTCTTAAGTAGGCTTGAAATACATGCAAAGTTTTTTAAAGGATTGCCGGTGGGGCCGCTTTCTTTTGTTGAAAGGTGACATGATCAGCCAGCATGTGGACATGTATGGAGAGTGGGCAGAGGCAGAGGTAGAGCTGTTTCAGTATTTACTGCCAAAAGAAGCTAATTGTATTGAAGTTGGCTCAAATATGGGAATGCATGCCATTCCACTCTCCCAGATTTGCCAATCGGGAACAGTTTACTGTTATGAACCTCAAAGGCCTGTCTTTCATATATTATGTGCCAATATCGCTTTGAATAACAGACTCAATATTATTGCTAGACATAATGCGGTAGGTGAACATTCAGGTTTAATAGATATTGAAACATCAAGTTATGATGAACCCTGGAATTATGGGTCTTTTTCAATAGAATCAGGATTTAGCTCTGAAAACAGCTTCAATCACACAGTTAAAAAAGACAGTGTCCATGTTGTAACCCTAGATACTGACATAAAACCAGATACTCGAATCAGTTTAATAAAAATTGACGTCGAAGGATTCGAACTACAGGTTTTAAAAGGTGCCAGACAGCTTATTGAACGCGATGAACCTGATATTTTCGTGGAAGTAAATTCAGCAGAGAATATAATGTCTATTATGAATGAGCTTAATCAGTATAATTACAGAGGCTACTGGTTTTTTTCAAGCAGGTTCAGGGCTGATAATTTCAATTTTTCTGCTTATCCAATGGCTGGATTTGATAGAAACATCCTCTTTAGGGCTAAGACTAAACCTTCTCTTAGTACTACGTTTAAACCTGTAACGGGAATAAACGACACCAACATTCCAATTTTGACATGTTGTAAATTTTAAAAAATAAAAGCCTGAAACAAAAGGGACAAGATTAAAGGATAGTTTGTTTTATGTTAAAATGCTCCACACATAACCAACAGCCAATTAAAAATGCAATGCTACTGGCTGCTGGCCTTGGTACGCGCATGAGACCATTAACAAATACATGTCCAAAACCTCTAATAAAGGTGGAGGGTAAAGCCATGTTAGATTATGTTTTGGATGCCCTCCAAGAGTCTGGCGTAAAACAAGTTGTTGTAAATACACATTATCTGGCTGACATGATTGAAGCGCATGTTAAAAATCGCGTGAATCCTTCTATAGTCATCTCAAATGAGCGTGATCAGCTTCTGGATTCGGGGGGCGGCGTTAAAAAAGCATTGCCACATTTAGGGCATGAGCCATTTTTAATTTTAAATTCCGATGCAATATGGCTGGATGGGCCTCGATCCAATATTACCCGTATGATGGAGGGATGGGATCCAGAAAAAATGGACATTCTTCTCCTGTTGGCTTCAACCTCAAATGCGGTTGGCTGGGGTAACAAGGGTGATTTTAACATGGATCAATATGGCACACTGAGTCGACCGCAGCTTGGCGAAATAACGCCCTTTGCATATGCTGGGGTTGCCATTTTTAAACCTGAACTTTTCAATAATGTACCTGATGTTTTCTCGTTAAATTTATTATTCAACCGTGCAATAGAGGCTAGAACCCTGTTTGGTATTCGTCTTGAAGGATTGTGGATGCATGTAGGCACACCAGAAGCTGTTAAAGAAGCAGAGCTAAAAATCCGTCAGAGTATGATCTAGCCATCATTCAACGCTTGTTTTTCCAGGATATGAAATCCATAGAAAAGATTACCATTTGAACCTGTATAATGTTCCTATTGCAAGGCCGTTTTTCATAAGTTTTGTGAAAGCGCTGCTATCTGGCAATATTATAAAAACCATTTACCCTGGCTGTGATCCACTTAACCTTTCAAAGCTCACAATTTTTGTGCCAACACGGCGGGCCGCACAGGCTTTAGCACATGTTTTTGGTGTGGAGCTTTCTCCCACTCCCGTAATTCTACCAAAAATCATACCGCTTGGGGATCCAGATGATATGAACGAACGGGGACTACTTAATGAAGGATCAATTGGCAGCATTAAGCCATCTTCAAGTCGCCTAGACGGTCAAGACAGAAAATTACTGCCAGAGATCACGCCTTTGTCCAGGCGCCTGCATCTCATGCTGCTCATTGAAAGCTGGCGCAAAGCAATCAGACCAATCCTTAGTGAAAAAACGACAACAAGAGGCGCACTTCTTGATCCTGATGATCTGTTTCAGGTTGCAAGCTCGCCAGCTGATGCTTTTGGCCTTGCGGGTGATCTGGCCGATCTAATGGATGAAATGATAATTGAGGAGGCCGACTGGAGAAAACTTGGCGGCCTGGCTCCTGATCATGATGATTACTGGGGCCTCACACTCCAGTTTCTTGAGATCGCGTCAGAGGCCTGGCCCAAATATCTTGAAGAACAAAATCTAATGGACCATATTGAGAGGCGGCAGCTTTTGCTCAACTCTCAAACGAAAATATTGTTGAAAGAAAAGCCTCTCGATTCAATGATTGTTGCTGGTTCAACAGGATCGCAGCCAGCAACTGCGGCTCTTATGGCAGCTATTGCAGCCTTGCCAAATGGAGCTGTAATCCTGCCTGGACTGGATCAGGACCTCTCCAACGAAGACTGGGACAGTATTTCTGCCTCTGGTTCAGACATGGCTCTTGGCCTAACTTCACAGCAGGCACTGCTCAAACGCCTTGTGAACGAAAAAATGAGAGCCAATAGAGAAGATGTATCAGATATTGGCGAAGATGTTAATGTTTGGGTGCCTGCCAGACGGCACTTAATTTCAGAAGTTTTGCGTCCTGCCAATACCACAGATCAATGGGTTATAAAAACCAGTCACGAGGACGACAGTCTTGCCTGCGATGGGCTAACTGTCATAGAAACAGCAGATGAACGTGAAGAAGCTCTCTCTATTGCCCTTGTTATGCGTAAAGTACTTGGAGAACTCAACGATAAAGGGCAAGCCACACAACATATTGCGTTGGTTACCCCAGATCGTGCTTTGGCAACACGAGTAAGCACAGAACTTAAACGATTTGATCTGCATGTATCTGATTCAGCTGGATGTCCCCTTTCAAGCGAACCTCGAGGTGTTTTGGCACGACTTGCACTTGAAGTTGCTACATCCAATTTTGAACCTGAAAATCTCCTGGCTCTTTTGTATCATCCCCTTGTAACATTAGGTTTGAAAAAAGACGAACTTGTTAGAGCTGTCACGGCTCTGGATATATGTGTTCTACGATCAGCCTATGCAGGAAAATCAATAGGCGCTCTGAAACAAGCTGTTTTTTCAGCAAAAAACCAGACTTCAATCTACCGAATGCCTGCGTCTCAACGCAGATTAATGGATGGTTTTGAAGCCCTTTGCAGTGATTTGATAGAACGTCTGGATAAAGCACTCTCGCCACTTGCTGTGGCTCTGCTGGATGTTAGTTCAAATTTGTCGGATCTGGCACATTTCCATGAATCAGCCATAAAGGCTTTAACCAAAGATGAACAGGATATTGAGCATCATTTTGATGAGGCTGATGGCCATACACTTTTGGAAGTTTTTAATGCACTTTTTGCAGAGGCCGCCTCTGAAAACCAGACCAATGCAAGCTTAACCTATGAAGCGATGTTTGATGCCCTGACCCGCTCACAGCCTGTGCACCATACACCAAAATCTCACCCACGCCTTCATATATGGGGACCACTTGAGGCCCGTCTACTGGAGGTGGATGTCGTTATTCTAGGCGCTTTAAATGAAGGAAGCTGGCCCCCATCCGTTAGCACAGATGCATTTTTGAACCGGCCCATGCGCAGTATCATTGGACTTTCACCACCAGAGCGCCGCATTGGGCAAAGCGCACATGATTTTGCCATGCTTATGGGTATGGAGCGTGTTATTTTGACGCGCTCTGGGCGTAAAGAAGACCAGCCAACAATAGCCTCACGCTTTTTACGGCGGATGAAAGCCTATCTTGGCAAGGAAACCTATGCAGCTCTTCAAAATAAAGGACAGGAGTTTGTAACCCTTACGCGTCACCTTGATGATGTTTCAGAAGGTTCTGTCTCAGAGCCTGCGCCAAGACCAGACCCAAAACCACCTGTTCGTTTACGTCCAGAGCGCTTGAGCATAACTGAAATCGAAACACTTTATCGCGATCCTTATGCGATATATGCAAAACATATACTAAAGCTTGATCCTTTAGAAGACCGCTTTCCTGCGCCTGGAGCTTCTGATCGAGGCTCAATCGTTCATGATGCGCTGGCTGAGTTTGTAGACAGTCATCCAGTTCAGATGCCAGAAAACCCATATCAGGCACTCCTTGATATTGGAGCCAGGCACTTTGCCAAATTTGAACAGTATCCAGATGTACCGACCTACTGGTGGCCCCGTTTTAAAATTACGGCTTCATGGTTTGTGGAGGAGTTTGAACCAAAACGCAGGGATATGGGCATAAAACCTTATGTTGAACTTGATGGAGTATTAAAATTTGATCTTTCTGATGGCTCCTTATTTACGCTACGGGGTCGGGCAGATCGTATTGATTTAAATTCAGATGGCAGTTTTTCAGTTATTGATTACAAGACAGGATCGGCGCCAACCAATAAACAGGTCATTGCAGGGTTCAGCCCACAATTGACATTGGAGGCTGCCATTGTGCAGGCTGGTGGTTTTAAAGATATTGCACCCCAGCGCTGTTTAAGTGAAATGATATATGTGAAGCTCATGGGCTCTGCTGATGAGCCTGGTTCGGTAACTAAAATACATGACAAGACCAGATCACTGGATGATCTGGCAGCAACACATCTCCATCAGTTAAAATCGCATCTTGATCGCTATTGCAGTCAAGAAAAAGGATATGTTTCGCGCAGAGCCCCCATAAAAGTAAATTATGTTTTGCCTTATGATCATTTGGCGCGTGTAAAAGAATGGACAGATGTCGATGATCTTGAGGGAGGAGAGGGCGAAATATGAGTGTCAAATCTGCTCCTGAAAAGAAGTTTTTAAGTAAGGAAAGCTTTCAGCCAGAAGAGCATATTCGCCGTCTGGCTATTGATCCTAAATCCAGCATCTGGGTCTCTGCCAATGCTGGGTCTGGCAAAACAACAATTTTGACATACCGCGTTATCAGCCTGTTACTGAACGGCGTTGATCCCTCACGCATTTTATGCCTGACATATACACGTGCAGCTGCTGCTGAAATGCAGAACCGTGTATTTGATGTGCTTGGCTTATGGGTAACACTGGAAAATGACGAGCTTCGCTCAGCTATACAGAAAATTCAGGGCAAAATACCTGATTTTGTACAATTATCTTTTGCGCGGCGGCTTTTTGCGCGGGCTGTTGAAACACCAGGTGGACTGAAAATTCAGACAATCCACGCTTTTTGTGAACGCCTGCTGCATCTTTTTCCATTTGAAAGCAACGTACCAGCACGTTTCAGACTTATGGAAGAAACTGAACAGGCATCAATTCTTGAAGCATGCATCTCCAGCCTTCAGCAGTATCAGACATCTGGGCATGATGAAAATCTTGTTGAAGCCATCTCACAGGTTACGCAGGAGGCAGGAGAAAGCAGGTTTATGTCGCTTATACGTGAGGCACTTAAATGGCGAAGCCAGACCAATCAAACTGGTCAAAAAGGCGATATTGCCAGCTTAAAGCTATCTAAAGCCCTTGGTTTAGGTGTTGGTGACACAGAACAGGCTATTACATATCAGATTGCTTTTGGTCAGGAGCCAGGTTTTCATGAAGGATTATGGACAGAAAAACTCAAAGGCTTTAACAAGACAGATGAGGAATTAGGCATAGACCTTGATGAGGCAAGCAAAATAGTCAATCCTGATATTCGCGCCAAATGTTACATATCTGCCCTGCTCAAAGCAGACGGTCCAGCAGTGAATTCCAAAAAACCGACTCTCAAAGTTCAGAAAACCAACCCTGCACTCTATGACATTCTTAAAAATGAACAGCATCGACTGGTTGCCATGCTGGAAAAACGTGCAGCTGCTCGTGCACTTGCCAGAACACAAGCTCTTGTTAAAGTCACAGATGAAATTGCAGGCCTTTATGCCCATGCAAAACGTTTGCGCGGATTGCTGGATTTTGACGATGTCATACATAAGGCAGACCTGCTGCTTCAAAGGTCCAGCAGTGCCTGGGTACTTTATAAACTGGATGGCGGCATTGATCATCTTTTGGTGGATGAAGCGCAGGACACCTCGCCTCAGCAATGGAGTATATTAACACGGCTGACCGAAGAGTTTTTTACGGGAAGCGGAGTTCGCAACATTGACCGCACAGTATTTGCCGTTGGCGATGAAAAACAGTCAATCTACAGTTTTCAGGGCGCTGCACCCGATGCGTTTGCGGAACAGAAAAAGCTGTTTCAAATGCGCGCCCAGGGGATCCAGCAGAGCTTTCATCCTGTTAATCTACAGCTGTCTTTCCGGAGCACAGGAGATATTCTAAGTGCGGTGGACGCTACATTTGGTGTAGAAGAAAATTTTAAAGGTCTTTCAGGGGATGACCCAAAGCCAACCATACACGAAACAACGCGTTTGCTTCAGCCTGGGCTAGTCGAAATATGGCCAGAGGAAGTGCCAGAGGAAGACCCTGACCTTGACCCGCATCTGGAAGTTGATGCGGTTCCTGTTACCTCACCCGCTGTCAAACTTGCAAAGCGGATTGCTGCACGCGTTGCTTACTGGATAAAAGCAGGCTGTCAGTTTGAAAATGATGCCAAACCCATTAATGCAGGCGATATAATCATACTTGTTCGCAGGCGTGGGACATTTTTCAATTCTGTTATTCGCGCTCTAAAAGCAGCAGGTGTGCCTGTGGCAGGCGCTGACCGCCTTAAACTCACGGACCATATTGCCGTTATGGATCTTCTGGCAGTGGCTGAAGTTGCGCTCATGCCTGATGATGACCTGATGCTGGCAACTGTGCTTAAAACACCCCTTATTGGACTAAATGACAATGACTTGATGATATTGTGCTGTGAACGTCAGGATATCAGCCTTTTTCAAGCCCTTAAAAATAACCCTGTTTATGAAAAAGCCTATAATCGCATAGACCATTGGCGCTGCTTGGCAGCCACATGCAGCCCCTACAGTTTCTTTAGTACAATTCTAGCAGCAGATGGCGGACGCAAGCTTATAATGAACCGTCTTGGTATGGACGCGGCGGAGGCTATGGATGTGTTTTTGAGCGATGCCCTTAATTGGCAAACCAAAAATATGTCATCTCTTTTTGGCTTTATAAGTTTCATGCGTAAAACTGAGCGAGAGGTTAAACGGGAATTTGACAATACACCTGATTGTGTGCGCGTCATGACAGTCCATGCCGCCAAGGGGCTTGAGGCGAGAATTGTTTTTTTGGGTGATACTTTTGCCGTGCCAAGTTTAAAACATGCACCTAAACTGTTTGATATTTCCGATCAGCATGATGCTCTTAAAAACATGGTCTGGTCTGGGTCCAAAAAAACTGACACTGCAAAAATTTCAACGCTAAGAGAGCGTTGGCTTGAGTCTGAATATGATGAATACCGTCGCCTGCTTTATGTTGGTATGACAAGAGCGCGGGATAGACTTTACATTGGTGGGTATGCAAATAAAAATAAAACCTCTGAAAAGGCATGGTTTAAAATGATCGAAACCGCACTGGGGAGATCAGACTATCTACAAAATGTTGAAGCGGAAGACAAAACAGGTCCTGTTTTACAGTGGAGAAGTGTGAAGTCTAGACAAACTCTGGCTCAATTTCCTGACGTTGCTAAAGCCCAGAGCTTTTCTATTCCCGACTGGTTGACCAGGCCATTGCCAGATGAGCCAGATGAGCTTCCACCTATTAGGCCATCGTCTGCCTCCCAAGCCGCAGAGCGATTGCAGAAAACTGATTATGAGACAGCAGGACTTAGAAAGGGCATTCTTATTCACATGCTTTTGCAGCATCTTCCTAATGTTGGAGCAGATGAACGAAAAGTACTGGCAGACAGGCTCCTGGAACTCAAAGCCAAGGATATACCAGAAAAAGAGCGCGCCAATATGCGCAATGTTTCAATTAATCTTCTGATGAAGCCAGAAATGGAAATTCTGCTTGGAGCAAATAGTAAAGCAGAAGTTGAAATAAGTGGACAGATTGAGGGATATGCAGGCAAACCTGTTTCAGCCCGAATTGATCGCATGGCAGTGCTGGAGACTGAAGTACTGATTGTTGATTTTAAAACTGGCAACCCACCCGCCGATAAAAATTTCATTCCTCCGAATATATTGCAGCAATTGGCTCTTTATAAAGCTCTTGTGCATAAAATATACCCTTCAAAAACCATCAAAGCTGGTGTTGTATGGACAAGTAGCGCAGAATTGATATTTGCGCAAAGCCAGGATCTTGAAAAAGCTCTTTCTTCTATCTTCCCTTGACCTTTTGCCATCATAATCCTATCTCAATATTACAGTACAAAGCCTAGGAGACTACAAATGAGCACTCATACCCATGACGTAACAGATGCAAGCTTTGAAGCCGACGTTATTAAATCCGCTGAACCCGTAGTAGTGGATTTTTGGGCAGAATGGTGTGGTCCCTGCCGTATGATTGCGCCATCTTTGGACGAAATTGCTCAAGAAATGGCTGGGAAAATCAAGATTGCCAAGCTGAATGTTGACCATAACCAAAATACAGCGGCACAATATGGTATTCGCTCCATCCCAGCTCTTATGATATTCAAAGATGGCAAACTTGCAGCTACCAAGGTTGGTGCTGCTTCCAAAAACGACCTTCATAAATGGATATCTGCCAATATATAGGGCGTTTGGCTTTATAATCTTGAGCACGGCTTCAAGTTTGTAATTTCAACTATGCTGCACATACAGTGTTCAGATTTTTTACAACGGATTTAAGTTATGGCAGCCTAGCTGTCTATTCCATAAGTTCCAACAGAGGCAGCAACGCCGCTTCCTGGCAACTCATCAAACATTGCATCTGAATCTTCTACCAATGCCTCTGCTTCTATTGAGACCAGGTATTCTGGTTGTGCCAAACCGGATACTTCAACATAGTTTACAACTGGGCGGTGTCCCCCCAATATATTATCTAAAGCTTGCCTATGTACATGTATAGAACCAGGAACCGTTACAATAACGCATACCCTCACCGTGTTGTGGATTGCCATACCCGCGTCATTCAAAATGGCTGCAATATTATCCCAGGCAGCCTGAAACTGGGCTTCAATGCCATGTGCAATAGTCCCATCTGGCAAAAGACCAAACTGGCCACCAATGACCAGCCGCCTAGCCCTTGCACTATGAACAATACCATGACTCTGTCTTGCAGAGGGTGAAAATATCTGGGCAGGATTAACGTTACGCGGCATACATATAATTTCCTACATGGAATTTGAATTCTCTGGCGGTGATAGCAGCACTGTTTAAGGGGTATGGTCAATCAGGAAAATGTAAATTCATCTGCGTAATTATAGTCTTGGCTTTTTCAGGCTTAGTCTTGGCTTTTTCAGGCTTGTAAATTGCTTTTGTAAATTGCTATGGAAATCATTTTAAAACGGCTCGTTTATTGTTTAGAGGCTGCTATGATAAAATCTACTGATTCGGATAAACTATATTATTTGATGGTTTTTAAGTTCAAGGCATATTTTTGTCAGCATTAAGCACAAGCGTCAGGGTAGTATGAGCGTGGTAACTATTACAAAACCTAGTACCAACAAGGCCACAGGTTCTGTTAAAGCAGCACGTTCAAAGGATGGTACTCACTCATTGGTAAAAAAAGCTGCCTCTTTGTCGTTCTTTACGCATGCTTTCAATCTTATTGCCAATTTTATCACAAGCCCGTTTGGAATTGTTACTGCAGCCTGCTTTCTGGCAGTAACTGCCTTGGTTGTTGCCCAAACTGAATTTCATCTATCAGGCACAGAAAGTGCCTTTTGGGCAGGCAGCATTACTGTTATTGGGGCAGGAGCAGCGTTTTTTGCACATGTAGCTCAACGCTTTAATGAATTAGGCAAGGTTTTGGATCATACCCGCAGACAAATGGCCATCAGTGCCCGTATATTATCAGAAACCCTTGACCATACGGAAAAGCTTTCAAGACAGAGCCAGTCACAGCCGCAAAATAATATACAGTTTGCTTCAAATGCTGAGAGCGAGACAAGTAAAGCTCATTTGCAGGGTTTAGCCAACATAGCCCGTGCACAGGTTATTCTTGCCAATAAATCTGAAACAGATATCGGTGTGCTGTCTGGTCTCATACGTGATTTGGCCGATATTGTTGCTGAACAGGAGCGCGAACTTGCCGGTTTGCGGGGAGAGGCTTCTGAAGCCAGGCGTATTGCCCAGGATGCAGCAAGTGTTGCAAAGCAGGTTCTGCTCATTCCCCGTTCAGGGCCTGGCACAATGGATACCTCACTGACTGAGCGGACGGTTAGTGATTCAGTGCCAGTTGACAGGCTTTTGATCTCGAAACTAGAAACTGCTTTTCAAGATAATGGTTTTTCAACGTCCTTCCAGCCAATTGTAACTTTACCTCAGCGCAAAGTGAGGCTTTACGAACTTGCGCTCATGCTGAAGGATGACGCGCCTAGCAGAACAAACTCAATGGTTCGAAAAGCGGTTATGGCTGCTGGCCTTGCTGTAAATTATGATATTGACCTTATCCAGCGCTCTCTTCAGATGATTGGACATTTCAGGTCACGGCAGAAAGAAATTACAGTTCTTTGCGAACTAACCGGCGCCATTTTGATTGCAAACCCTGAATTTGACCAGGTTATTTTAGAGTTGCGTCAACAGCCTGACTTTGCTCAATCCCTTGTCATTGGGTTTAATTATGAAAAATATTCTGCGCTCAGTATTGCAGAGAAAGATCTTCTTTCCTTCCTTAGTGAAACTGGCGTCAAGTTTGCCCTTATGGGTTTAACCAATATGCGTCTTGATCCACAGGCTTTGAGTGCTGCTGGAGTGCGTTTCATAACAATTGATGTCATGAAACTAATGGACGCGGTTCCCACAGGCCTTCAAGGTCTAGATGTCCATGTTGCTGATCTTTCTGGATTATTTGCACGTCACAAAATTGAGCTTGTTGTTCAAAACATTACCAGTGACCGTGATCTTCTAGACATTATAGACATGGAGATTCCTCTTGCTCAAGGCAAGCTGTTAGGCGATGCAAGGCCGTTAAATCCAGCTCTTTCAGAAAATAAACCGTTAGAGGTTCAAAAACCTGATCAAAAAATAGAGTTGTCCATTGCGCCCATGTCCAAGGCTTCTACATCCAACTCCTTGCGTCAGCCACTTCGTAACTTCCTGCGACGGGCCTGAGTTAAATGAGTGCGCCCTTCAAGGCTAAATCTTATGCTGAGATTACCCCGTGTTTTTCAGCCATCGTTGATTTTTACGATTTTGTAATATGCGATATATGGGGCGTACTTCACAATGGGGTGGAGTGTTTTGCTGATGCATATGAAACTTTAAAATTATGCCGCAAGCACGGGAAAACTGTTGTTCTCCTCTCGAATGCACCGCGTCCTAACCAGGATATAGCCATCCAGCTGGCGCAGCTTGGAATATTGCCAGACGCTTATGATGCAATTGTAACATCTGGAGATATAACACAAGATCTTCTGCGTCAAAGAGCGGGGCAACGTGTCTATCTCCTTGGACCAGAACGTGATCTTCCCGTTCTGGCGAGCATAAATATTGAACCTGTAGCCCTGGACAAAGCAGACTATGTTTTATGCACAGGTCTTTTCAAAGATGAAACGGAAACACCTGAGGATTATGACATCCTTCTTAATCAGATGATGCAAGCTAAGCTGCCAATGCTCTGTGCAAATCCAGATTTGGTTGTTGAACGTGGGACGACGCTCATTTACTGCGCTGGCGCGCTTGCTGAACGTTATATCAAGTTAGGTGGAGATGTTAAATTTATTGGCAAGCCGTTTACAATTGCCTATAATTACACTTTCGAAGCCTATTTTAAACTTCATCAAAAAATGCCTGATAAAACAAAAACAATTGCTATTGGTGATGCTATTCGCACCGATGTAAAAGGCGCCAGCCAGTATGGTATTTTCAGCCTGTTTCTTGCAGCTGGTATTCATTCACATGAGCTTTTAGATTCTGGTTTCCAACTTGATTCCCAAAAGCTGAGCGCGTTTATTGAACGGCAGGATTTCAAACCAGATTTTATCAGCAGAAATCTTGTCTGGTCGCTTTAAATTTAGGCTGCAAAGGCTTATATGAGAAATAACGTATCAGGAGCCTCCTATGTTTATCCAGACCGAAACAACCCCAAATCCAGCAACATTAAAATTTTTACCTGGATGCGATGTCATGATGGATGGCACGCTGGACATGCGCGATATGCAGGCAGCCCAAGCCTCGCCGCTAGCCATGCGCTTATTTTCAATTGAGGGTGTGACAGGTGTATTTTACGGGTCAGATTTTATAACAGTTACAAAAAATTCGGCAGAATGGCAGCACCTCAAGCCTGCTATACTTGGTTCGATCATGGAGCATTTTATGTCTGGTGCGTCCCTTATCAGCGCCGCTCATGTTGCTGTTGAAGAAGATGGTGAGTTTTTTGATGCAGATGACGCTGAAACTGTAGAAACAATCAAGGATTTGCTGGAAACACGCATTCGTCCTGCTGTTGCCAATGATGGCGGAGACATTACGTTTCGTGGGTTTAGAGATGGTATTGTTTACCTTACCATGAAGGGAGCCTGCTCTGGTTGTCCATCCTCAACTGCTACCCTTAAAAACGGCATCCAGAATCTCCTTCGTCATTTTCTGCCAGAAGTAGACTCTGTTGAAGCTGTATAACTTATCAGCAGAATTATTTTCTTGCATCAATTGCGCCTTGTGCCCTCTCCATGCTTATAATGACGAGCTGTTCATTTTCAAAAAAACCTGACAATTCTCTAATTGTTTGTTTCGTCTTGTTTTTTGTAGAAAATTGCCTGGCTTATTTACAACATGCTCCACTACAGCATTATTAATGGAGATCAGTTTATGACAGATGATGTAAAGCTTCCCAAACGTCACCGTATTGAGGAAAAATCGCTTGATCTTCTGTTTAGGGAGGCTCGGACCCATTACGGATGGTCTTCAAAGCCTGTATCCGAACGAACACTTCGGGAGCTGATGGATCTGGTAAAAATGGGACCCACTAGTGTTAACTGTTCTCCGTCCCGATTTTTATTTATAACGACTGCGGCAGGGCGTGAGCGCCTTAAACCTTATCTGTCGCCGACTAATGTTGATAAAACCATTACTGCGCCTGTCACAATCATCGTTGGAACTGATATGGCATTTTATGAGCGCCTGCCCCAGCTGTTTCCACATGCAGACGTGAAAGGCTGGTTTACTGGTAATGAAGTTTACAGTGATGAGACAGCTATACGCAACGGTACTTTGCAGGGTGGTTATCTTATTATGGCTGCGCGCGCATTAGGGCTCGATTGTGGCCCTATGTCAGGCTTTGACCAGGCAGGAATCAATGCAGAATTTTTTGCCGATACCACTATAAGGGCAAATTTTCTGGTTAATATAGGTTATGGTACATCGCAAAACATGCATCAACGTTCTCCTCGCCTGTCTTTTGACGCTTTCTGTCAAATTGTTTAAAGCAAAGACTAAAACATCTACAATTTTAGTCCAAGGTACCTTGATTTGAATTTTTTACCCCCTGCCCGCATTCTAGCCATTGATACAGCTCTTGGCGTATGCTCGGTCGCTGTTGTTGAAGCAGGTGCTGAAATACCTCTTGTCTATATTAGCGAGCCCATGGAACGAGGTCATGCGGAAGCGCTTCTGCCTATAATTCAGCAGGTGACGCAGAACCTGGATGGTGGTTTTCAATCCCTGTCGCGCGTTGCTGTTACAATTGGGCCTGGTTCATTTACAGGCATAAGAGTCGGACTTTCAGCAGCACGTGCTGTTGGGCTGGCTCTTAATATTCCTGTTGTAGGTGTCTCAACACTTTCAGCCTATGCGGCTCCTCTTATCGCAAGTGCTGTGGGTGATGTGGTAGCAGTCGCCATTGATGCAAAGCATGGTAATGTATTTTTTCAGGCTTTTGCCCCTGGAGGACGTACACTTGTATCGCCACGCCTTACAAGCATAAAGGAGGCGGCTCGTGCAATTGGTGCAGGTGCTGTACGGTTGGCAGGTACTGGCGCTACAAACCTGGCTGTTGAGTGCTGGAACAAGGGCTTGGAGGCAGAACTTGCAAATCTTTCCGAGCATCCAGATATTTTCTGGGTTGCACGACTTGGACTTTCTGCCAGTCCACAAAGTGCTGCGCCAAAGCCTCTGTATTTACGGGCGCCAAATGCTGCTATATCTACCAATGGACGGGTGGCATTGCAGTAATGGGTTGGTTTAAACGCATGCTTGATGCAAAAAATCGCCTGCATTTTTTTACATCTGGTTTTAAAATTCAGATACGTGAAGGCAAGCCTGACGATGCTGCGATGTTCTCCAATCTCCATGCACAAGGATTTGAACGCGGTTGGGGGAGAAGTGAGCTTGAGGAGCTGCTCTGTGAAAAAACAGTCTTTGCCCATATGGCAGAAACAGGCTCGGGCACATCCCAAGGTTTTATTATGTCCCGTATCGGGGCTGATGAAGCTGAAATTCTCTCAGTAGCAGTTGCCAAGAATGCACGTCGCAGAGGCGTAGGGGCACAGCTTTTAAGTGTGCACCTGTCTACACTTGCGCAATCAGGTGCAAAGACAGTTTTTCTGGAGGTGGATGAACTAAATCCAGCCGCAATAGCGCTTTACAAACATTTTGGCTTTGAAATAGTTGGCAAGCGCAAAGCCTATTACAACCGTCAAGACGGATCATCTCCCTCCGCCCTTGTCATGAAGCGGTGTTTGAAATAGTTCTTGAGTATGCCTCACTTTACATTTGCCAACCGTTTGAAATTCGCTCTTAAAATCATTGCCATTGCAGGTTTTGCGCTTCCTGCCCTCCCAATTCAATGGTTATTTGTGCGTTTCAACTCAAATGCCCAAAGGTATTTGCCTGTTATCTTTCACCGTTATGTTGCTTTTATTATCGGGCTAAAGATTCATGTTAAAGGTGCGCCATCCAAAAACCGTCCTCTCATGCTTGTTTCAAACCATGTGTCGTGGCTGGATATTGTGGCGCTCAGCGCTGTCTGTCCTGTATCCTTCATTGCAAAATCTGAAATTGAGGGCTGGGGAGTATTTGGACTTTTTGCACGGTTGCAGCGCTCAATTTTTGTCAACAGATCACGCCGTGCCGCTACTAAAAAAGTTAATGAAACCATAGCAGAACGCCTTAAACGTAATGATGTAATGCTGCTGTTTGGAGAGGGCACTACAGGTAATGGCTGCGCTATTCTACCCTTTAAATCTTCATTGATCGGGGTGGCTGGCGAACTAAAAAGCCTCTGGTTTCAGCCTGTATCCATTGTATATACAAAGTTGAGTGGCCTGCCAGCAGGGCGCTATGATCGTGCACATACTGCTTGGTACGGAAATATGGAGCTTTTACCAAATTTGCGCAGCATTTTAACTGGCCCACCCATTGATGCTGTTATACGCTTTGGTAGTCCGCATCAAATTGATATAAAAACAAACCGTAAAAAAATGGCAGCAGATTTAGAAGCCATGTCACGGCAGATGACTTACGAAGCCCATTATGGACGTAAAACTGAATTTTAAAAACTTTACCTCCATAATCAGAATTACAGAGGAATGTGCTATAAAGCTATGCATGTTTTTGCAGTTGAAAAAAGTATTACAGACATTGTCCTTTTCTTAAGCATCCTACTGAAAAACTTGGCGTATCAGCAAATATTTTCAACGCTAGTTTTATTCTTAACTCGTCTTACGCAAGTTCAAACGAATATGCATATATGCATAAAAAATCCTCGCACAGATTAAATGTGCAAGGATAATGACATTTGAATATAAAGGCTAATGCAAGCTGACTGTTGCCAAATCGTTTTCCCATGCGCCAGCTGTTGCAGCGTCTTTGCTATCTGTAAGCAATATGGGCGATCCATCTGCTGCAAGCAAAGCATAAATTTTGATGCCTGCCTGTATATGGGGCGCATTTGGAAAAATACGACTTACATCTTCAGAACGCATGGTTTTGACATAAGCCACTTCGCCATCGCCCAAATTAGCAAATTCCTCGGATGACAGATCAATTGTGTCATGTGAATGGAGACGCGCCACCGAAAACCTTGCGGCATCTTTAGACTTTATTACTTCCTTGCGACTCTGCATGGCAGGCTCCTTTTTAAGTCAGCATACTATTGTTCGACGTAGATGTCTTTAGATACGTAGAAAGTAGTGCACAGGTTCAGTTTCCGCCCAAAACTATTAAGGGCAGCTTAATTGAATAAAATTTATCAGATTTTACTTTTGTGCACATTTATCTTTACAAAACAAATTGTAGTCGGGATTGGCTTACACTTTTTGCACCATACAGTTATTAGCTTAATCCCGTTCAGTAATGTCTATACGCCTGACAATACGTTCTGGTTCCGGACGGGCAAGATCAATTGCCAGTAATCCATGTGCTAAATCGGCTCCCAGAACTTCCATACCATCGGCCAACAAAAAAGCCCTTTGAAACTGACGGGCCGCAATACCGCGATGCAGATACTCACGAGATTTATCGTCAAGCTGGCGACCGCGGATGAGAAGCTGGTTCTCCTCAATCAGGATTTCCAGCTGGGCACGTGTGAAACCTGCAACAGCGAGTGTAATACGCAGGCGCTCAGGACCTGTTTCATCACGATTGATACGCTCAATATTATAGGGGGGGTAACCATCACCTGTGGTTTTCACCACACGATCCAGGGCCCGCTCTATCTCCTCAAATCCAAGAAGAAAAGGAGAGTTTAAAGTTGTTAGACGCGACATATCAGAAGCCCTTATGCGTTGGCACTTCACAGCATTATGACCCAAATGGCACCATATTGCTGCTTCAGTTCGTTATTTATGTAGTGTTTAGTCATTTTCAAGAGCAGGGAGCAGTCTTTCTTATAATCTTAAAAAGCCAAATTCAAAAACTTGAGGTCTGAGCTTTTCACTTAATGCCTCATAAGCCAGTTTAAACTCGGTCATATCAAATTCAACGCCGTTTTGCTTGGCATTTGAAGCAAGTGCATTTCGTATCTGGTACCAGCCAACATCTGGCCTGTTAAGCTTGAATTCGGTACGGATTTTGCGGTTGAAATCACTTGCAAAATAAAGTTTCCAAATGCCTAGAGCTGCATTTAGTACTGTTTTGGCTTCTTTTGAGAGTGATTTATCTTTGAGATATTCCACCATAAAAGCAGATTCAAAACGCCCACTCGCATTGACTTCATTTTCAGCAAAAGGAATAAAATGGTTAACAATTGACCATTTTTGGCTGTTCCACTCTAGATCATTAGCACTGGCTGTAAGGTTACTACCGTTAAACAACATCCAGATTAGACAATCAGTTTTAAAAGTGGAGGTAAGTTTTTCAGTTGGTTGTAAAAACTGATCGCGGTCATTCTGCCATGTAGGTTTAATAAGACGGCGAACGGAAAAGACAATTGCGGCTTGCCAGAGATTTTCTTCAGTTAAATAAAAACCGTCTCCTTGCCCATATGGCGAAGAAAACAGTACTGTTTGCTGAACTACATGTTGCATATCGTTCTTACCGCAATACATGTAAGCAATTGCATCATTTGCCCAAGTTTTCACACGAGGAACAGATGTTGCTGGAACTATAGATCCTTTTAATGGAAGAACGTGTAATTTGTTAGCTTTTGGTCTTTTTATCCAGACATTCAATAACATATTATTTGGTATGGTTATAAACGATTTTTTACCATGCCATTTTGTGTTTCTATCAATGACTTCAGTTTCTATTTTAGAAATAGTAATCTTTTTACTTGTATCCCAAACTAAAAAACCAATTGGAAAATTTCCTTTTAATCCATCGAAAGCTTTGCTATGCACAATAAAGCCCCCTAGATATTCGGCTTTCCAATGTTTTCTAAATTGTTCGAAATTTGGTGCGTTTAAATACTTTAATTTGCTAAACATAGCTAATTTTGCGCTTGGAATTTCTTTGTGAATCCTGGCAACAAATTGAGTAAACAGTTCATTAGCCGCCTTACCGTACTCCTTCATAGCATTATCTGCAAATTTTGTTTCAACAACTCCAGCTTTGTTACCGCTCCCAGCTCCTGTTCCTACCTCTGCGTAAGGTGGGTTCATTAAAATAAGTATTTTCTTTGAACCTTTAACTCTATTTTTAGAATTTAAAATCACCTGCTGTAATTCTTTGGGCAATTTATTGCTTATTGAATAATCAATGTTACCCCTGTCATCTATATCATCATTCAGATAATCATATTGAAACCGCGAGGCTGCAACACAGGTTCGGCTCGCATTCATAACATCAACATCTGCTTTATCAAGAGTACTCATAAACACGTTACGATGGTTTGAGTGTTTAACTTGCAAGTTTCCAACACCACAACACATATCCCAGACAATATATTTTTGTTGCCAGTTTTTACCCAGTGTTTCACTCAGAAGATCATAAGCTTTATCGACTATTTTAAGGGGTGTATAAAAAGCTCCCTTGAAGCTGCGTTCGTCAATTGGGAGCAGGCTATCACGGCGTTCTAATAGATAGTCTCGATATTCTTTGTCTGGTGGGCGGTGATAAATAGTCCAGAACCGACGATACCCTGAAATACTTGATAGTTCATAGTTTTTGCCATCACGCATGAAAATGGGTGATTCCCCATCATAAACTAATCGCGCGGGCAAGTTGGGAATAGTGGTACTCTGTCCATCATGCATAATATCAGCAAAAAAGAGCAAAGCATAATCTACCTCTTCAACACCTTCTAATTCCCTGCCAACCATCTCCACCCATTTATCAAATACCTGCTTCAGGTTATCAGGCGTTATGGGTGTGCGGATAAACTTACCTTCTTTAATGGCGGTTTGAACAGCTTGAATAAACTCATCTTCATGCGTTGAAATCTTGTAGACAATGAAATGCGCCTCAATGTATGGCTGTACGTGTTTTATTGTCGCTTTACTGACCTGCGATGCTGATTTTGGCCATTCAATTGTCTTGTCTTTAAGTAAAGGAAGGGCATGTTTTGTTTCCATAAACGCTGCTTTTTCACGGTCAAAAACGCCTAGAAATGGTGGTATCTGTTCACCTTTATTATGGGCAGCCCTGACATAAAACAAAAGCTGGGCAAACATGGCAGCAGGCGGCGTTAATGTTTCCTTGGCCTCGAACCATATTTCCTCCGTCTGGACATCAATTAGATTTTTTCGAACATTTTTAAGACCAAGTGCTTTGATATAGGCGTCTTTAACATCTTCTTCTGATCTTACTGCTTTAAGAGATTGGTAAAGGGACATTCGTTTCCTCTGAAATACATATATTTGAACACGATTTGGCAGGCATTCCCCATACAGGCAACTGCTTATCAAAATTTATCAAGATTTGCTCATCTTAGCCGCCATATCGCCCAAACCTCTTGCCGCTGTCACAAACTCGCTTGGCATCATTACAATTGTTGTGGTGTTCTGCTCAGCGCCAACTTCTGTTATCATCTGCATGCGTCGAAGTTCAAGCGCTGCCGGGTTTAGCATAATGGTTTCTGCAGCCTGGCGCAGGCGTTCAGCAGCTTCAAGCTCCGCGTCTGCCTTGATGATACGGGCCCGTTTTTCTCGCAAGGCTTCAGCCTCCTGCGCCATGGCGCGCTGCATGGATTCAGGGATTTCGACGTTTTTCATCTGGATCAGTTCAACAGCAACGCCCCATGGGTGCGTCACCTGATCCACCGCATTTTTCATAAGGCTGGTGATGGTGTCCTGAGATTTAAGGATTTCATCAAGCGTGTGCTGGCCCAAAACCGTGCGTAATGTTGTAACCGCCATTTGCACAACAGCATTTTCCACGCCTGCAACCTCAACTACGGCTTTGGCTGGATCAATAACCTTGTACCAGATAACGGCATTGACCTTTATAGGTACATTATCGCGTGTAATTGCTTCCTGCTGTTCGACAGCCGCAGTAACGGTACGAATATCAAGGGTAACTTTCCATTCAAGGAAGGGAATCATCAGGTAAAGCCCAGGGCCAGCTGTGCGATTTAATTTGCCAAGCCGAAAAATGACTGAACGCTCATACTGATTAGCGATCTTAAGCAGCATAAAGGCCAAGACAACAATCAAGAAAACGTAAATTCCGATTGAGACCTGTGGTGGAAAAATTGTTAGCATGTAAACACCTGTTGAGCTTTGACTTGTAAGCTGCAACAAAGATACAAAAATGAACAGTGCTAATTTGTGGAAGCCAATTATGATTTATGAAACTATAATCGTTGAAACACATGAGCGTGTGGGACTGGTGCGTCTTAACCGTCCACAGGTTCTCAATGCCCTTAATGCACAGCTGGTGGATGAGCTTGGCGCTGCACTTGACACTTTTGAGGCCGATAACTCCATTGGCTGCATTGTGGTTACGGGATCCGACAAAGCCTTTGCAGCTGGTGCGGACATTACAGAGATGGCCAGCAAAACCTATATGCAGGCCTATCTTGAAAATTTTATTGCCCGCTGGGACAGGGTTTCACGCACACGCAAAGTTGTTATTGCGGCTGTAAATGGCTTTGCACTTGGTGGTGGTTGTGAGCTTGCCATGATGTGTGATTTTATTATTTGCTCTGAAACCGCAAAATTTGGACAGCCTGAAATCAAGCTCGGCATCATGCCAGGTTCAGGCGGTACACAGCGTCTTACACGGGCTGTAGGCAAGGCAAAAGCCATGGATATGTGCTTGAGCGGCCGTATGATGGATGCTTTGGAAGCAGAACGCGCTGGGCTTGTTTCGCGTATTGTACCAGCAGATAAACTGCTGGAGGAAGCTTTGAACGCTGCTAAAATAATTGCGGATATGGCTTTGAGCGCCACAATGATGGCGAAAGAAGCTGTCAACCGCTCGTTTGAGAGCAGTATGGCTGAAGGTATTTTATTTGAACGACGGGTATTCCACTCCATGTTTGGTACAGATAACCAGATTGAAGGCATGAACGCCTTTACTGAAAAGCGTAAACCCCAGTTCAACAAGGCTTGAGCATTGGATTTTGGCTCTGATTTAGGATTATATCTGCTGGCTCTTATGGGCCTGGTTGCATTCGTGGCGGGCACAATTGACTCCATTGCAGGTGGTGGTGGGCTAATTGTTGTGCCTGCTTTGCTGCTGACTGGTATTGATCCTATTCTGGTGCTTGGCACCAACAAGCTGCAAAGCACCTTTGGCAGTTTTTCTGCGACCCTGGCTTTTGCCCGTAAAGGTCATCTCAATTTGAGAAAATGGGCTGGTTTGGCGCTCATATCAGGGATAGGGTCATTATTTGGCGCCTGGCTGCTCACCCAGTTTTCATCCCAATGGCTCCTAACCCTCATGCCTGTATTACTCCTGCTGATTGCGGGATATTTTGCTCTTTCGCGCTCAATCAGTAATGTTGATGCCAAAGCCCGCATGGGTGCAGTCATGTTTGGTTTTACAATTGTGCCCCTGATTGGTGCCTATGATGGTTTTTTTGGTCCAGGTACAGGTGCATTTTTTGTACTCAGCATTGTAACATTGCGTGGCCTGGCTGTTATTCCAGCCACTGGTCTTACCAAGTACCTTAATTTTGGCAGCAATGTCGGGGCGTTGATATTTTTTGTTTTCAGCGGCAAAATTTTATGGGCTTTGGGATTGATAATGGGAATATGCCAGTTTGCTGGCGCGCAGCTTGGGGCACGCCTTGCCATGCGGATTGGAGCCAGATTGATACGGCCCTTACTGATTTTTATCAGCATTGCCATGGCTTTACGCCTGCTTTTGAGCGCAGGGCACTCATTTCGTATAGCCATAGCAAGTTTTTTTGGCTTTTAAACAGTGGATAAGATTGACGTACCAACGCCTTTATGCAAATAACAGCTCAAATGCGCCCAGCTCTATTGGCCTGGCGCTCAAATGTTTCTTATCATGTTCAAGGATAGTCCATAATCATGGCGAATACAAAGTCAGCCAAAAAAGCCGCCCGTCAAACACTTCGTCGTACAGAGGTTAATAAATCGCGTCGCAGCCGCATGCGGACTTTTGTACGCAAAGTTGAAGAAGCAATTGCTGGTGGTGATCACACAGTGGCAATGGCTGCCCTCCAGGCTGCACAGCCAGAAATGATGCGTGCCGCACAAAAGGGCATCATCACGCCAAACACAGCGTCCCGCAAAGTGTCTCGCCTTAACAAGCAGATTTTTGCACTCAAGGCTTAAATTCAGTTTCATATTCAAAAGCCGTCGCAAAAATTCATCTTGAGCGACGGCTTTTTTGTGTGTTTATTATAGAACTTGGCTTATCCTGATCAAGAAATACACCCTGTAACAAGCTAGCACAAATTTACGGTTATTCCTTGTTTACACAAGAGAGTGATACCAAGGCCCGTTAAGTGCACTCCACTCAAGAAATCATCATTTTTACATTGTTATAAAACTATCCAAATCCTGCTCGGCCAGTTTGCCATCAAGGGCAGCTTTGAGTTTTTTACGATCAAGCGCACCTTCCCAGCCAGCTACAACTATCGCTGCAACGCTGTTGCCAATAATGTTGGTGATGGCGCGGCACTCACTCATAAATTTATCAATGCCAAACACCATACTAACCCCAACGGCAAGCTCAGGCCTTACAGCTGCCAGAGTACCCGCCAGAACAATAAAGCCAGAACCTGTGACACCGCTTGCACCTTTAGAGGTCAGCATGGCAATCCCCAGCAGGATAGCCTGCTCGCCCCAGGTTAAATTAACGCCAGAAGCCTGCGCAATGAAAAGCGCTGCCAATGTAATGTAGATATTTGTGCCATCCAGATTAAACGAATACCCAGTTGGCACAACGAAACGCACGACAGATTTTTCACAGCCAAGACGCTCCAGCTTATCCATCAAGGGAGCGAGTGCACTTTCAGAGGAGCTGGTGCCCAATACAAGCAGCAATTCACTTTTAATATAGCGCAGCAGTTTGAAAATATTAAATCCTGCAAAATAAGCAATAGTACCAAGTACGCCAAAAATGAAAATTGCGGCTGTGATATAAAAAAGGGCAATCAAGCCAAATAAATTGCCTAAAGCTGCGGGACCGTAACGACCAATCGTAAAAGCCATAGCACCAAGTGCACCAATTGGTGCAAGCTGCATAATGAAGCCCAACATGCCAAACAGGACATGCGACATTTCATCAACAAGATTACGAACCGCATTGCCTTTAACGCCAACCTTCATGAGAGCAAAGCCAAAAAGCAGCGCTAAAAACAGGACTGGCAGAATCAGGTCTTTATTAGTGAAAGCATTGACAAGCGTATCAGGAATAATATCACTAATGAATTTGAGCGTGGTTTCATTCTTGGCTTTATCTATGTAGGTTTGGGCTGTTGCCATTTCAGCAGCGCTGGCTTTACCCTGAAAGCCAGCCCCTGGTTGAAAGAAATTGGCCACGACAACACCAATGAATAGTGCAAATGTTGAGACTATTTCAAAATAAAGGATAGCTTTGGCACCAACTGACCCGACTGATTTAGCGTCTTTTACACCAGCAATACCTGTTACCACAGTACAAAAAATGATTGGTGCAATCATCATTTTTATTAGTTTAATGAATAGTGTACCAAGAGGTTCTAACGCGATGCCAAGCTTGGGATCCAGCCAACCAATCAGGCCACCTACTATAATGGCAGCCAGGACCTGAATATACAAATGCCTGTAGAATGGTATTTTTTTACGTGACGCTTTGGTGCCCACCGCGTGTGCTGTCATGATATGTCCTCCACCCAGATTTATCCGTTTTTAAACGTGATATTTCCAGCCAGAATACATGAGTTTACTTATATTGAAATTAATTAGTTTATGCATAAACTAATTTAAGCAGCTAAATCTGCCACAACTGCATCAAGCACTGGAAAACCTGTCAAGGTTACGCGGATTCGGCCTTCACTCGTTATCTCCACCAGTCTTTCATTTACAAGATCAGTGATACGTTCGTCATCCAGCCTTCTGCCTGAAAGTGCAGTAAAACGTTTTGGATCAATACCTTCAACAAGGCGCAGACCCATCAATAAAAACTCATCGCCCTGCGCCTCCAGTGAAAGCTGCTCTTCTTCAACAATGCCATGACCATCCTGTGCCACGTACTCAAGCCATTTTTCAGGGTTTTTTTCAATTGCAAACGCAGCACGACCTTTTTGCGTTACCAACCTGCCATGCGCGCCTGGCCCTACGCCCGCATATTCGCCATAGCGCCAATACACCATGTTATGTCTGCACTCAGAGCCTTTACGTGCATAATTTGAAATTTCGTAAGATGGCAAATTATGTTTTTCACAGATTTCCTGTGTGATGTCATAGAGCTGGCGAGACGTTTCCTCATCTGGAAGAATCAATTTTCCAGCCGTATACAGCTTTTTAAATGGAGTCTCATCTTCGATTGTCAGCTGATACAGCGAAAGGTGTTCTGCGGCGCGCTCAATGGCCATATGCAGTTCAGCACTCCAGCTCTCAACAGTTTGGTTGGGGCGCGCATAAATCAAATCAAACGAGTAGCGATCAAATATGCTTGCAGCTGTTGCGACAGCCTGCATGGCTTCATCTACAGAGTGCGTGCGTCCAAGAGCTTTGAGATCAGTATTATTAAGCGCCTGAATGCCCATAGAAATACGGTTTACGCCTGCTAGGCGATAGCCTTTGAAACGCTCTGCCTCAACACTTGTCGGGTTGGCCTCCAATGTGACTTCCACATCTGGCGCAACCTGCCAATTGCCTGCAATGCCATCAAGAACCGCTGCAACAGTTGCAGGATCCATTAGAGATGGCGTGCCACCACCTAAAAATATGGTGTTGACAACACGATTTGGAGCTAGCTCTGCCATATGCTTCATTTCACGCTGAAAAGCGTCAATATACAGTTGCTGATTCACCTTTACGTGGCGAACATGGCTGTTAAAATCACAGTATGGGCATTTTGCCTGACAAAATGGCCAATGAACATACACGCCGAAGCCAGCGTCATAGGTTGGTTCCACTGGTTTTAATTTGCCAAGCATGAATATTAGCCTTGTGTTGAAAGACAGTTTTTAGCAAGCTTGGTGAACGCCTTTGCCCTATGCGATAATCCTAAGCCAAGTGGTGGCAGGCCATGCTTTTCTACTGCGCTCATTTCACCAAAAGTCCGGCTTTCTCCTTGAGGGCAAAACATCGCGTCATAGCCAAAACCAGATGTGCCGCGCGGTGGAAAAACCAAATCTCCATGGACGCGCCCCTCGAATAGCTCAGTATGACCATCCGGCCAAGCTATAACAAGAGCTGAGACAAAATGCCCAGTACGCTCTTTTTGTGCAATATCACGCTGATCCAGTTCGTTTTTAACACGGTTCATGGCTGCAATAAAGTCTTTGGATTGACCACCCCAGCGGGCAGAAAACAGGCCAGGCGCACCATCCAAGGCATGAACACATATGCCACTGTCATCTGCAAGGGCTGGAAGTTGTGTTGCAAAAGCGGCCGCAAGCGCTTTGATTACCGCATTTTCTGCAAAGGTTGTGCCTGTTTCTTGCGGTTCAGGCAGGTTCAGCTCACCTGCTGAAACAGCTTCAATGCCATATGGCTCAAGCAACTCGCGCATCTCGCGCAATTTGCCCGCATTATGTGTGGCTATCACCACTTTACCTGTCAACTTGCGATAGACATGAGGCATGGGTTATTTAACTGTCAGTTTTTGTAGATCAACGAGCGAGGCTATACCGTTTTTAGCAAGACTCATCAAGTGCAACAGTTCATCCTGGCTAAAAGGTGCGCCCTCTGCCGTACCTTGAATTTCTACAATGCCGCCTGAGCCTGTCATCACGAAATTGGCATCTGTTTCTGCATTGCTGTCTTCTGCATAATCCAGATCAAGTACTGGCTGACCCTTATATATACCGCATGAAACAGCCGCGATATGGTCTTTGAGGGCTGGGCGCTCTTTGCCCAATTCTTGGCCCTTGAGCATATCCCGTGCTTTCATCCAGGCAAGGCAATCATGTAAAGCCACCCAGGCCCCTGTAATTGCGGCTGTTCTGGTGCCGCCATCGGCCTGAATCACATCGCAATCCACTGTAATCTGGCGCTCACCAAGGGTTGTAAGGTCTGTAACTGCGCGAAGGGAGCGCCCTATGAGGCGTTGAATTTCCTGTGTCCGGCCAGATGGTTTGCCGGATGTCACCTCACGGCGTACGCGCTCATGGGTAGCACGGGGCAGCATGGCGTATTCAGCCGTAACCCAGCCCTTGCCCTGCCCACGTAGCCAGCCAGGAGCTTTATCTTCTAACGAGGCTGTACATAAAACATGTGTTTCGCCAAATTTTACCAGACATGAGCCTTCAGCATAGCGGGCAACATTTCGCTCCAGGCTGATTTTGCGAAGTTCGTCATTTGCACGTTTGGAGGGCCGCATAGGATCTATGACTTTCTATTATTTAAACTAGCGCACATAGATCATATCCAGAGGGGGAGGCAAGCTTTATTGTAATTGCATAATTTGACCTTTTTTACAGATGGCGCTATTCAAGCCCAATGTCGCATAACAGCTTTGGTCATCTTTTTCGTGTCACAACCTTTGGAGAAAGCCATGGGCCTGTAATTGGTTGCGTGGTGGATGGATGTCCACCGCTCATAGCTTTAAGCGAAGCTGATATTCAGCATGATCTGGACCGTCGTAAGCCTGGTACCAGCAAATTCACCACTCAGCGCCAGGAAGCAGATGCGGTCAAAATCGTTTCGGGTGTGTTTTCAGATGATAATGGTGTGCAGGTCACAACTGGCACATCAATTGGCCTGATTATTGAGAATACCGATCAGCGCTCCAAAGATTACGGCGATATAAAAGACAAGTTTCGTCCAGGTCATGCTGACATAACCTACAACGCAAAATATGGTATCCGGGATTATCGAGGGGGCGGACGCTCTTCTGCGCGTGAGACTGCCATGCGGGTTGCAGCAGGCGCAATTGCCCGCAAAATCATTCCACACGTAATTATTCGTGCTGCTCTTGTGCAAATGGGCCCGCACAAAATCAACCGTGCAAACTGGGATTGGGATCAGGTTAATCAAAATCCGTTTTTCTGCCCTGATGCAGAAGCTGCCACGTTTTTTGAAACCTACCTTGATGATATTCGTAAAACTGGATCGTCCATCGGCGCAATTTTGGAAGTGGTTGCGGAAAACGTACCAGCAGGCTGGGGCGCGCCCATCTATGGCAAGCTGGATGCTGATTTAGCTGGCGCATTAATGAGCATTAATGCAGTCAAAGCCGTAGAAATTGGGGACGGATTTGAAGCTGCCAGCCTGAGAGGTATTGAAAACGCTGATGAAATTCGCGTGGATGCTGAAGGCAACCCAGTTTTTACCAGTAATCATGCTGGAGGCATTTTGGGCGGTATTTCTACTGGGCAGCCAATAGTGGCACGTTTTGCTGTTAAACCCACGTCCTCTATTTTAACCTCTCGTGCAACCATTGATCGATTCGGAACTGAAACCGACATTTTAACTAAAGGTCGCCATGATCCTTGTGTAGGCATTCGCGCCGTGCCAGTGGGCGAAGCCATGATGGCCTGTGTGCTGGTTGATCATTATCTGCGGCATCGTGGGCAAACAGGTTAAAGTCTACCAAAATAAATATTTGACAGTATTGCGAAAAGAGCTTTTCATGATCCAGTTTGATACCCATATGCGTTCTGTTATTGATGCTTTTGCCAAGGGTGAAATCGTTATTGTAACCGATGACGAGACCCGTGAAAATGAAGGTGATCTCATTATTGCAGCAAGCCATTGCACAACAGAAAAAATGGCGTTTATTATTCGTAACTGTTGCGGAATAGTTTGTGCGCCTGTATCTGCAGATTATGCAAAGAGATTGAATCTTAACCCGATGGTTGCGTCCAACGATGCACCCTTGGGTACAGCTTTTACAGTAAGTGTAGACGCTAAACAGGGTTTAACCACTGGCATTTCAGCAGAGCAGCGCGCAAATACAGTACGGGCATTGGCAAATCCTCAAATGGGAGCAAGTGATTTTGTGCGCCCTGGCCATGTCTTTCCGCTCATTGCCAAGGATGGTGGTGTGCTGATGCGCTCTGGTCATACGGAAGCTGCTGTTGATTTATGCAAGTTGGCAGGACTAACTCCTGTTGGCGTTATCTGTGAACTGGCCAATGATGATGGCACTGTGATGCAGGGCGACCAGATTGTTGCTTTTGCTAAAAAACACAACATTAAAAGCATTTCTGTTGATAATATTATTGCTTATCGTCAGGCACGTGACTCTTTAGTTGAGCGTATTTCAACATTTCAAGTTCAAACTGAAATTGGTGAGGTGACTGGTTACACATTTGTTACGCCCTATGATGATGTCCAGCATTTTGCTTTTGTTTATGGCGATATTGGCGATGGAGCAAATGTTCTTGCCAGACTGCATCGTGCAAATGTTGTTCAGGATGTTTTGGGAAATGGTAAAACAATTGAGCGTGTCTTGGCCAAATTCAAGGCTGAGGGGCGCGGGGTGCTGGTGTATTTGCGAGACGGGGGTGCTGGTGTACCCTCAAATAACGCCGTTTCAAGCAACAGCCCTGTCATTGAGACATCTACTGATGACGCCCGTTTAAAGCAGTGGAAGGAAATTGGATTAGGTGCTCAGATTCTGCGTGATCTTGGCATTGTTTCCATTCGGAATTTAACGTCCAAGCCCCGTAATTATGTGGGATTGTCTGGTTTTGGCATTGAAATTACGGGTTCAGAGGGCATTGAATAAAGCGTTGCCCTACACCTTGCCTTGTGCAGCTTGGCAAGGTAACGAGGGCAAGTCTTTTATCGTTATTGCGAGCAAAGCACATAATTTACATTAGACTATGTGTGGATTGCTTTGTTCTTTGCAATGACGGCTTTTTTGAAAGCCTTATCCATGTCAAAAACAAAAACTATTGCCCGCCTGCCCCGTGGATTTCAAGATCGTGGGAGGCAAGACATTCTCTCCACCAATGCATTAATTGAAAAAATTTCTGCTGTTTACAAACTCTATGGATTTGATCCTCTAGAAACACCTTTTTTTGAATATACAGATACGCTGGGCAAATTTTTGCCCGACACTGATCGTCCCAATGCTGGGGTGTTTTCAGTGCAGGATGATGACGAACAATGGATGAGCCTGCGCTATGATTTAACTGCGCCCTTGGCCAGATTTGTGGCGCAGAACTTTGATTCACTTCCGAAACCATATCGCAGTTCCAGGCATGGCTACGTATTTCGAAATGAAAAGCCTGGGCCTGGGCGTTTCAGGCAATTTATGCAGTGCGATGCAGATATTGTGGGCGCAAGTTCTGTGGCAGCGGATGCTGAGATTTGCATGATGGCAGCCGATTGCATGGAGGCCGCTGGCATAAAACGCGGCGATTATATAATTAAAGTTAATAATCGCAAGGTGCTGGATGGTGTGATGGAGGTTATTGGACTTGGCGGGGATGAAAATGCTGCAAAGAGGCTAGCTGTTTTTCGCGCTTTTGATAAACTTGATAAACTTGGGATCACCGGTGTTGAACTATTGCTTGGAGAAGGTCGAAGAGATGAAAGTGGAGACTTTACTACAGGAGCTGGACTATCTTCCATCCAAATTTATGACCTTAAACGATTTACAGAATTTTCAAGCCGTTGTGCAACAGCATATTACCCAGACGCATACCGTCTTCGCAATAATACTCAAACAATGGAAATTCCTTATCAAACTATCAAAAATGCGCTTATGGATATTGGAGAAAATCAAACTATAAACGAAGGCTTGCTCGAAATTGAACAAATGCACAGGCTATTTTCAGCCGTTGGTTACGGCGAGGATAGAGTCCGTATTGATTTTTCAGTTGTGCGCGGCCTTGAATATTATACTGGCCCTGTTTTTGAGGCTGAACTAACTTTTGAAGTCAAAGACGATAAAGGCCAACCGATTCGTTTCGGTTCCGTTGGGGGGGGTGGTCGCTATGATGGTTTGATTGCACGTTTTAGGGATGAGCCCGTGCCCGCCACCGGATTTTCTGTAGGCATATCTCGTTTGCAGGCTGCACTCACTGCCTTAAATAAGACTATGCAAAAGCCATATGGGCCTGTGGTGGTTACTGTTATGGACAAGGATAATACAGCAGCCTATGCCAAATATCAGACATTTGCAAGCGAACTGCGCCAGGCCAATATACCTGCAGAAATGTATTTGGGCGATGCTGGTTTTAACTCCCAGCTTAAATATGCTGATAAGCGCAATTCTATTATGGCTATTATTCAAGGCTCCAATGAGCGAGACAACAATCAGATTATTGTGAAAGACCTTATTGCTGGGGGCGAACTTGCCAGATCAGCTAAAACACTGGAACGTGATGCCTATCTAGCTTTGAAAGAGAAATCACAGATTATTGTGAATGAAACTGAGCTTGTGCAAACCGTGCGTGACGTTTTAGCGCGATATGGACAGTAAATTTTGCTGTTTTAAATTATTTGATGAGTTGCATATGACGTGTCAGTTGTTTATTAAGACGTTTATGTTTTAAGATCCAAGTGCTAAAAACATAAAAGATTGGGGCGTAGCCAAGCGGTAAGGCAGTGGATTTTGATTCCGCCATGCCCAGGTTCGAATCCTGGCGCCCCAGCCAGTTTTGATATTAACAGACGTAGTATTGTTCATCAGCTGCGTTGTAATTATTGCGTCTCCAATGGTAAATATGTCTGCCGCGAAGCTATCCATACGCTCAAGTTCTTTTTTCTATCTCATTGCCAATGCTTGAGCCAAGCACAGTGCCAATATCGCTACCCGTGAGCGATATTGGCAATCCATCAGCTGTATTGAAGGCATAGGAGGCAAGATTGCCAAGATTATCAAACAGCTCCGAGAAGCTGGCACAAGAAGAGGTATAGCCCGTGGCAACCTCTATCGTGCCATCTGCGTGGTTGTGTTTGTCTTTAACAGAACCATTATCAAGCGTAGCAATGCGCTCTTGCATAATACCATTTGAATTACGAAATTACGGTAATTACCGTGACAGTTTACTTTTTCACTTATTTAACGTGTGCTTTGCGTCCTCTTCTGGCAGGCCTTGTCTCTCGACCAGAGACTTCTGCAATGTGGTTCAAAAATGCTTCTGACCCTAGAGGTCTGCCAATTGTTTCAGACGCCCTCAGAAAAACCACCTGCTGTGTAATTGGGGCTGTCTCTAACATGTCTGAAAATCTGCCTTTACTCCGGTTCAATACTGGTTCAACATTCACATATTTGTCTGTTTTACCTGCCAAATTCGCATGTACGCTTGACAATCTCCAGTCTTGGGCTTTTTTTGCTAGCCCAGCCAAAACGGGATTGAAATAAATGCCCTGTAACACGTAGCCTGGCATTGACGACGCCGCAATACCGCCGATGCGTCTCGCCAAGAGCGCGACTTAACCCTTCTGGTGTCGATGGTATCAAAATCAAATGTGCATGGTTGGACATTAAACAGTAAAACCATATTTCCACACTCGCTTTTGGCAGCAATCAGATAGCAAATCCAGGTAGATTTCGTAATCGTCAGAACAGAAAAAAACTGCTCGCCTGTTGCCACTTTGAGTCACATGATGTGGAAAACAAGGAACAACAAGACGAGCGATACGAGTCAAAAATCCACACACCATAATAGAAAAAACATTGAATATAAAAGGAAAAGGATAAACTGTCACCATAATCTGTAATCTTGTTGCAAAAAAACAAAAAAAAGCAAAATTATGACTTTTTTTGTGTACTAAGCTTTGCAAGCTATTGCTTTATTTTTTACATGCCAACATGTGTACAAAATATTAAATTAATTTTTGAGTAAGAGAGTGGCTATGACAACTTTTAAATTTCACGAATTTGACATTCCTGTAGATCTTCTTAATAAAACTGGTGGGGGAATTGATACATTTGAAGTTATATCTCAAATGCATATGAACCTGTTAGAAAAATTTATAGGAATCGATAAAGATCATTCTCTATTAGAAATTGGATGTGGTATTGGTCGTGATGCTATACCCCTTACAAAACTTTTATCAAAAGATGGGAAATACGTTGGTATTGACATCATAAAGCCATCTGTTGATTTTTGTAGTAATAATATAACAAAACTATATCCAAATTTTAATTTTGTGCATTTTGATGTCAAGGACCAGCTGCACAATCCAGATGGTTTAAGTTCAATGAATGAATTTAGGCTTCCAATGGAAGACAAATCAGTTGATAGAATATTTGCCTGGTCCGTTTTTACACATATGTACGATGGTGATATTTTGTATTATTTAAAAGAGTTTAAACGTGTCTTGCGCGATAATGGTAAAGTTTACACAACCTGCTTTATAATCACTGATGATATTTTAAAAAAAGCAAGAGAAACAAATCTTACAATATTCGATCTGAGATTTGAGCATAAGCTTGATGATGGCTCTTTTATTAATAATAAGGATTTTCCACTCGGGGCAATTGGTTACAGTCCCGTTCGTTGGAGAAATATTATTAATGATAGCGGTTTAGAGCTCAAAAGAAATTTTGTTCAAGGTGTTTGGTGTGGGTACCATGAATTTCCAGAAGATGGTCAAGACGGGTTAGTTCTGGGTCATTGTATTAATTAATTATTTTTTAATATTTAATATTAGCAGCTTTCTATAATTTTGTTATGAGTGTTTTATGTCTGCAAATGATTACAACCAAAATTTAAAAGACAATATTAAAAAAGCAGTTATCCTTGCTGGTGGCTTAGGCACACGCTTGGCAGAAGAGACAAGCCTTCGTCCAAAGCCTATGGTAGAGATTGGCGGCAGACCAATCTTATGGCACATCATGAAAATGTATTCAGCTCATGGAATCAATGAATTTGTGATTTGTCTTGGTTACAAGGGCTATGTTGTTAAGGAATATTTTCAAAATTATTTGCTGCACTGCTCAGATGTAACAATTGATCTAGCTACAAACCAAACAACTGTGCATCACAAACGTGCAGAGCCGTGGAAAATATCACTTATAGATACTGGTGATGAATCGATGACTGGGGGGCGTATCAAGCGCATTCAGCCATATGTTAATGATGCTCCTTTTTGCATGACTTATGGCGACGGCGTGAGTGATGTTGATATTGGCGCACTTGTAGATTTTCATATTTCTCATGGAAAGGATGCAAGTGTAACAGTTGTATCTCCTTCTGGTCGTTTTGGTGCGGCTGACATGGCAGGGGATAGCGTTAGGAGCTTTAAAGAAAAGCCTGATGGCGAAGTTGGTTGGATAAATGCAGGTTTTTTTGTTCTTTCCCCTAAAATCTTTGAATTGATTGAAGGAGATAAGACTATCTGGGAACGTGGACCTCTTGAGAAACTTGCAGCTACAGAACAACTTCAAGGCTATCGCCATCGTGGTTTTTGGCAGGCAATGGATACGTTACGAGATAAGCAACATCTTGAAGAAATGTGGAGTTCTGGAAACGCACCTTGGCGGAGCTGGGAATAAACATGCTGAACAATGATATTTATGCCGTATATAAAGGTTGCAAAGTCCTTGTAACAGGACATTCTGGCTTCAAAGGTGGATGGCTAACGGCATGGCTATCAAAATTAGGCGCCAATGTGACAGGCGTTAGCCTTCCGCCCGATCAAGGAATTGATAATTTATATGAGCGTGCGCACATTGCTGAACACTGCCAAAGCCATTGGCTTGATATTAGGGATGCAGAGGCGGTTCAAAAAATTGTAGCCAAAATACAGCCAAAGATAATTTTTCATCTGGCTGCTCAACCTCTTGTGCAAAGAAGCTATGCCCAACCTTTAGAAACCTTTGCAACAAATATAATGGGTGGAGCAAATATTCTTGAAGCAGCACGAAAATGCGAAGATGTAAAAGCGGTTGTTTTTGTAACAAGCGACAAGGTTTACGACAACAAAGAATGGTGCTGGGCCTATAGAGAAAATGATCCACTTGGTGGTCTTGACCCTTATAGTGCAAGCAAGTCAGCGGCGGAGATGGTTGCAATATCATATATGAACGTTCTCAAAGGCGATGGAGCAGGATTTAACCTTGCAACGGCGCGCGGCGGAAATGTTGTAGGTGGAGGCGACTGGTCAGAATCCCGTATCGTTCCAGATATTGTAAGAGCCTTGCGAGCCGACGAGCCGCTTATCTTAAGGCATCCAAGTGCCACAAGACCATGGCAACATGTTTTAGAATTATGCGCAGGTTACCTTACACTTGGTGTGCGTTTACTAAATGGCTTTCCTGAATATAAAAAATTGCCTAAAGATTTTACCGGATCTTACAATTTTGGGCCAGAGCGTTCCAATGAAATGTCCGTTCATCACCTAACTCAAGCAGCACTCAAAACTTGGGGAAACGTTGATCATCCTATACAATCAGGTACATTGACACTTCATGAAGCAACTTATCTCAGGGTTGATTCATCAAAAGCACAAGCCGAGCTTGGGTGGCGTCCAAGATTGACTTTTGAAGAAACAATGTCATGGACGATGAACTGGTATAAACGCTACGTGGATAATCCGCTCTGTGCGTCAATTCTTGTTGATGAACAAATTTCAGCATATGAAATTTTGTGTAAAGGGACTTAAAAGTGAATAACGCTTTGATAAATTTATCGAGTTCAAGTAAGTGCACAACCAATTGTAGACATTGTGGGTTGCCCCTGTCCACAATATTTGCAGATTTAGGCGCTACTCCAGTTTCCAATGATTATTTAACAGAAGAACTGCGGGATGGTCCTGAGCCATATTATCCTTTACGTGCTTTTGTATGTGATAGTTGTCATTTAGTTCAACTAGAAGATTTTCGTCGCGCCTCCGACCTATTCCGAGAAGACTATGCCTATTTTTCTTCTGTTTCAACAAGCTGGTTGGCACATGCAAGTAAATATGCTGATCAAATGTCTGATCGTTTCAAACTAACGCCTGAAAGCCTTGTAATCGAAATTGCAAGTAATGATGGTTACCTCCTTCAATATTTTAAAGCCAAAAAAATTAATGTGCTCGGTGTAGAGCCGTGCAAGTCAGTTGCTGAATTTGCCATTCGTGAAAAAAAGGTGCCAACAAAAATTGAATTTTTTGGGATTGAAACTGCTAAACGTCTTGTAAACGAAGGCTTTGCCGCTGATATTACAGCTGCCAATAACGTACTTGCTCATGTGCCTGATATTAACGATTTTGTCAGTGGATTTCGTGAAATTCTTAAGCCAGAGGGTGTATCAACTTTCGAATTTCCACACTTGCTAAATTTAATTGAAAAAAATCAATTCGATACAATTTATCACGAACACTTTTCTTATCTTTCACTACTTGCAGCAGATAAATTTTTTGTAACTAATGGCATGCGAGTATTTGATGTCGAGCAAATTCCAACCCATGGTGGCTCGTTAAGATTGTATGTTTGTAAAACAGATGCATTGTGGCAACGATCTAAAAATGTAGACGTAATTTTAGAACAAGAACGTAATGCTGGTCTCGAAAATCAAAAAATTTATAAAACTTTTGAAAAAAGTGTAAAAGAAACTAAGTATTCTCTTCTAGAGCTTCTTATTGGGCTAAAACGCCAAGGCAAAACTATAGTTGGATATGGCGCACCCGCAAAAGGCAATACGCTTCTTAATTACTGTGGAATTGGCTCAGATTTTTTAGAGTTTACAGTTGATAAATCTGTGCAAAAACAAGGCATGTACCTTCCTGGAACTCGTTTGCCAGTAAAATCGCCAGATGCAATTAATATTTTAAAACCAGATTATATCTTAATATTACCTTGGAATATTAAAGAAGAAATTATGGAACAAATGGCGTATGTACGTGATTGGGGTGGCAAGTTTATTGTTCCCATACCACATGCAGAAATCATTTAGAGTTTTAAATGGAGTTTATTAAAACAACCCTTCAAGGATGCACTCTCATAAAAAATATTCCTCAAGGGGATGAGCGTGGTTATTTTACACGCACATTTTGTGCGAATGAATTTAAGGAACACGGACTTAACACAACTTTAGCACAGGCAAGTTATTCATTTAGCAAGCGAAGCGGGACGGTTCGAGGTCTTCATTTTCAGGCTGCGCCTATCATGGAGGACAAGCTTGTTCGCTGTCTGCGTGGTGCAATTTTTGACGTTATGGTTGATATACGTTTAAACTCTCCAACATTTGGGCAATACTATAGCCACGAGTTAAGCGAAACAAACAACTACCAGTTACACTCAGTGCAAGGTTTTGCTCATGGTTTTCAAACTTTAACTGATGATTGTGTAGTGGCCTATCACATTGCCCAATTTTACGATTCTAACAAAACATCCGGTATACGTTGGGACGATCCAGAGATAGGTATAGTTTGGCCACAAAATGCTGTTGATCATTCTTCTCGTGATTTAAATCTTCCATTTTTGTCAAATATTGACTCTAATCTACTGATTAATTTTAATAGGCATGAACTATGAAGCGCCTGCTTGTAACTGGCGCACGTGGGTTTATTGGACGACATTGTTTAGCACCAGCAATTGCAGCAGGTTTTGAAGTCTGGGCTGTTGCATCAAATGATACACTATTGTCGAATGATTTAAGTCAGCTCTCTGTTGAATGGCGCACGATTAATTTATTAGAAAATGATTCAATTGAATTCCTTATGAAAGAAATAAAGCCGACACATATACTGCATACTGCTTGGGAAACGACGCACGGATCTTACTGGAACAGCAAAAAAAATTTGGAATGGCTTGCTTTGGGCGCACGGCTTATGGAAACATTTGCTGAAATTGGTGGCCAGAGATTCGTAGCGGCTGGTACATGCGCGGAATACGATTGGACGCATGACTATATGACAGAAGCTGAAACGCCTGAACGACCTTCGACTTTTTATGGCAAAATAAAGCTTGCTCATCACCAGGCTTTAATGGCATCGGCTCAACATTTAAATTTTAGCGCTGCCACAGGACGAGTGTTTTTTGCATATGGCCCTTATGAAAACCTCAACCGCATTATTCCCTACACCTGTAATCAGTTGATAAACGGTGAAGTAGCTAATTTAGGTAGCGGTCGTCATTTGCGAGACTTTATGCACGTTGAAGATGTCGCCAGAGGCTTTATAGCGTTGCTTCAATCTAGCGTTGAAGGTGCTTGCAATATTTGTTCTGGAACGCCCTCTAGTTTAGCTGAAATAGTATCAATAATCAGTAATTTAAGCGGCAAAAGTGAGTATGTGCGTATAGCGGGAAGACCTGATCGCGAAGGAGACCCACTAATGTTAGTTGGCAGTAATGAGAAATTGATTTCCACAGGCTGGGTACAAAAAATGGCTCTTGGTACAGGGCTTGAGCAAACATTTAAGTGGTGGAAAAATAATACAAATAGCTACTGATTTTTAAATTAGTATTTGAATATATAGAACATATCTTAATGTCGAGGACGTCCCGTGAAGCGCATCTTACAAAAACTTTTTTACAAAAAATCACTGTCAAAAAATCCTGATATTATAGCTTTGTTTGACAAGGAGTTTTATCTTGCGAATTACCCGGAAATTGCTAGCCAAAACCTGTCTGCCATTGAGCATTATTTGACAAAAGGATATTTGGAAGGTAAAAATCCAAATCCACTTATAGACTCCAAATGGTATTTATTGACTTATGCTAATCAGATGGAGCATGTGGAACCTTTAGCTGACTTTGTACTTGGTGGATGGAAAAAAGGGCGTAATCCAAATCCACTTTTTGATGTTGATTATTATCTTCATACTTATAGCGATATAAAAGAAAACGGCATAAATCCTTTATTTCATTATTTGAAACATGGCGCAACTGAATGGCGTAATCCTAGTGCTGAATTTGACACATTATTTTACTCAGTAAATTATCCCGACGTTGCTAAATCAGGTATGAATCCATTATTTCATTACATTAAGTATGGAGTCCATGAAAACAGAAAGCCTACTGTTAATGAAAACTTTTCTGAAGATGAGTTTTTGCAGCCAACTGCTTCTCCAAAACAAATATTTGATTCATCCATAACAGAACTTTTTGACGAAGAATTTTATCTTTCTCAATATCCAGATGGGTTGGGAATAGAGACTAATGCTCTAGAACACTACATAAAAACAGGTTTCAAAGACGGTAAAAATCCAAACACATTGTTTATTACGGATTATTATTTAGGAAAATATGCAGATGTTAAACAAAGTGGTATGAACCCTTTAATTCATTATGCAAAATCGGGTGCTGATGAAGGACGTTGGGTAAATGAGTTTTTTAATTCAGAGTATTATTTAAGTACTTATTTAGATGTAGCTGAAGCTGGCTTGAATCCACTTTATCATTTTTTATGTTCAGGCGCAAAGGAGGGCAGAAATCCAAGTGCTAAGTTTAATGTTAATTTTTACTGTTCAAAATATTCCGATGTAGCACAAAGTAATATTAATCCTCTTGTGCACTACATTAAGTTTGGTATGTTTGAGGGTCGAGAAACTCTTCCACCGCAAGAAAAACAAAATCAATCAAATATATATTTTCCTCCAGAAAACTTACTACCTTGGTTTTCACCACTTAATCTTGAACTTGATTCGTCATTATCAAACACGCCTTATCTCAACGTTCTTGTTCCTGGCCTTGCAATGAAGCATATGTCAGGCGGGCCAAACACAGCCCTTAATCTAGCTGGACGGTTGGCTGGTATTGGTGTTCCTGTACGATTTTGCAGTACGAATGCCCCTTTAGATTTAGATACTAAACCATTTTGGGATCACGTGTGTAGACTGGCAGATTTACCCTGCAAGCCACGGAATGCCGAGTTGGTGGATATGAGTAATAGAGTTAATCCGCATCAAATAGGGGAAAATGATCTATTTATGGCCACAGCTTGGTGGACTGCGCAAATGGCTAAGTATGCCGTTAAAATGACAAAAATAAAGACTTTTATATACCTTATTCAAGACTACGAACCTGTACTTCATGCCGCATCAACCCCTCAAGCTCTTGCTGAGGAAAGCTATAGTGAAGATCATATAGGAATAATTAATACAGAGCTACTACACGAATTTTTAGTTACTCAAAAAGTTGGCCTCTATGCCGATAAAACATTTGCCAAAAATGCGCTTGTTTTTAATCCAGCAGTCGACAGACAACTATTTTACCCAATACAAAAAAAACAGTCTCAAAAAAGGCAATTCTTGTTCTACGCCCGTCCTCAAAATGGCCTTCGTAATCTTTTCGAAATTGGCGTTGCTGCACTCCAAAAATGTATATTTGAAGGTGTTTTAGACCCTGCAGTATGGAATTTTATAGGGATGGGGGAATCCTTTCCACCTTTGGATTTGGGTGCAGGATGCGTATTACGCTCTGCCCCCTGGCAAGACTTAAATGGCTACGCTGCTCAAATGCGCGAAACTGATGTTTTATTATCGTTAATGATGTCACCCCATCCAAGCTATCCACCTCTGGAAATGGCACTTTGTGGTCGTTCAGTCATTACCAATACTTATTTTAACAAATCGGCAGAAAGACTAGCTGAGTTTTCTCCAAATATCATTGGAGTCATACCAACTATTGAAGGCGTTAGTGAAGGAATAAAACAGGCCGTTAAAGGTAAGTTATCTAATTCACAAAATCAAAAAATATGTAAACTTCCTTGCACTTGGGATGAGGCCTTCAAAGATATTGTACCTCAACTTAAAAATAAGTTACTGGAGCTTTTTGGAGCACCATTATCCATCACAAATAAATGTTGCAACGCAAAGTCTACTCCTTTGTTTGATCGTGCAATTGGGTTTCAGTCCTGGCCAAAAAATGCTTATGAAGTGATTAAATATAGACGACAGGCAGAGAGGGATTCAAAATATACTTTTGAGGAATCAAACTTATTTTCTTTTTTAACAACAGTTTGGAATACGCCTGCTGAATTTTTAGATGAGTTGGCGGAAAGCGTGTTCAATCAAGATTCTGGTACAGATTTTGAATGGATCATTTTAGATAATGGTACAATTAATGTAGACACCATTAAATCTATGGCTCGTATTGCCTCGCATCCGTGTGTAAAGTTTTTACGTGTAGAAAATAATTTAGGTATTATTGGCGGTATGCGTCATGTTTTAAGTATAGCAGAAAATCGTTACATTATACCGCTTGACTCTGATGATTTGCTAACGCCTGACTGCGTTAGAATATTATCTCATTACTTGAAAGAACATAACTATCCTGCTTTAGCTTACACAGATGAAGACAAAATATTTGAAAATTCATATAGAGATCCCTATGATAAGCCAGCTTGGGATCCAGTATTATTTTTCCACTCCTGTTATATTGCCCATCTAGGCTGTATAGATAGGGTTAAAGCATTAGATCTTGGTGTTTATTCTGATGATGATTTTACTGGTTGTCATGATTATGATACCTTTACAAGGTTTTACTTGGCTGGTTATGAACCGTTACATATTCCAGAGATTGTATATTCATGGAGAATGCACATAGGGTCTACTGCTGGTAATATCACTTCAAAAGACTACATTTCAAGTTCACAAAAAAAGCTTTTACAAAAATTCCTTGATACAAAAGGAGGAACTAACTTTGTTGTGGAGCCTTCGCCTTTATTTAATAACACACCCGATTGGCGTTTAGTCCGTCCTCATACTGTTGCAAACCCGATTGTTACTATTTGGTTTGGAGAGGGCGAAAGCGATATATTATCCATACCAACAAACGTGTGCCACAAATCAATAGAACTTCCTATTGAAGCGACAGCACAAGATTTAGCACAAGTACTTAAAAGAATAAAAAAAGACACGTTAATTAATTTACGATCCCGCGGATGCAAAATTACTGATACTGATTGGTACTGGGAAACTGTAAGTTTAATGGAGCTGTTTTCTGATACTGTGATGATTGGCAGTATTGTGTATTTGCAGGAATGTATTGTTGCAGCACCTGGTCATTTTGGAATTGGACGAGGTTGTGAATCACCCGATATTGGCAGAAATATTAAAGATCCAGGTTATTTTGCCCAAATGCTAAAACCACATTCAGTCGCATGTGTACCTATTGAAAATACTGTTATTGATTTAGATTTTTTGCGTTTTGCCCTTGATCAAATTGGTAGTGCACCACTCTTTGTAAGAGAACTTAGCCCATGGCTTGGGGCAATAGCACAGCTTAATACTAAGCGTGTTGTTTACACACCGTTTATGCGCACTGAATTGATAGGTAAGCGAGCAGATAATGAAGGTGGAAACTGGCTTGCTTTCAGAACTATATTTCCTTCATTGATTCAGAATACACAATTATTATCAGCTCGTTTAAGCCGAAAAATAAACAGTTACTATTGTCCTATAACACTTTCAGATATGGTCGAAGAGCAATTAGAATTATCAAATTTTGATCTATCATATACTGAACGTGCCAGATCAGAGCGCCTCGTTAGGCAATTTGGAAAAAATACTGTTTTAAACACACAACCAAAAACTATTGGTTTTATGACCAGCGTTTACATTAGAACAGATGCTAAATATCTGCAGGAGCTCATTGAAAGTGTAAAGGCTCAAACAATTAGTGTTACTGAGTGGATTATTCTTGAAAATGGGCCAATCTGCAACGACGTCGCAAATGTTTTGCGTGCTGCAAAAGCTACCCTTCCTATTAACCAATTAAAGGTGGGGAAAAACTTGGGAATACAGGGGGCTATGGCCTACTGTCTTAATAGAGCAAAATCTGAATTTGTGTGCTCCCTTGATGCTGATGATTTGCTTGAACCTGATGTAATAAAATGTGTACAGGATTGTATAGCTGAACATAGCCCAGATATGATTTTCACTGACGAGGACCATATAATCGATGGCAAACTTCAAGCACCATTTCGGCGGGGCGGCTTTGATCCAATATTAAATGCAATTGATTCTTACATATTTCATTTTGTTATTTACAAGCGGGAAATGGCAGTAGCATTAAATTTATATAACAGTGCAGGTGCCGAGTACTGTCATGACTGGGACAGTATTACAAAATTTTATAAATCTGGGGCTAAACTCTATCATATTCCATCAGTGCTCTATCATTGGAGAATGCATACAGTCTCAACAAGTGGTAGCGGTGAAATCAATTCTGAAACTCAAAAATCAGTTGAGTGGATGCTTAACCAAAATATTATTTGTCAAAAAGATCCAAGTTTATACGAGGTTGCTTTTTTTCCTTTGAATAGAGGGGTGCCTCAACTTACAATTCAGCGCAAACCAATTAATCCATTGCCAATGAGCGTAATTATTGTTGAGAATGAAGTCTATCCAACGGCCATATCTTGGTGCTCAGATACTTGGAATGCACTTAAAAGTGAAGTCTCAATTTCAAAACAGCAACTTAATGACACTCCGCTATCTGCGCGGATGCTGTTAGCTCTAAATGAATTAGACAAAGACATTAATCATATAATGATTACATCATCTCATCTTGTTATGCCTAGTTGTTCGGCTATATTTGAAGCTATGCGTCTCTTTGAAATGCATCAAGATATCGGTGCTATAGGCGGTCGGGTATATGATATGAATAAAAAAATTGTAGAGACTGGCAATTCATTATTTCGCGATGTCACTTGTAAAACTTACGAATGGAAAGGTATGAGTCCTGATAACCCTGGCCCTTTTGCCCTAGCTTTAAAACCACAGACAGTTAATTCATTGTCACCTAGCTTGTTTTTTGTACAGCGCAATATACTATATGAAACTCTTATAAAACAACCGCTTAACACAACTGAAGATATTGCAAACTCAATTATTGATGAAATTGCCAAAGACAAACTCTTATGCGCTTATTCGCCATTAATAGAATCATATGTTGGCTAAATCATGCAAAGCGCGCCAAGGCTTCCTCCTCACATTCTGCATCAATTATTTTTGATGATATTACAGAAGCTATATTCGTTTTGGGGGGGGCTACATTTTCCGAAATGTTTTGAGGCAAATCACAATGCGCTAGAAATGCCTCCATAACAACACTGACACCCTTTTGAGTTACACTTCTTTTGTCACTTTTTATAAAATCTTCTGGTGCTTGGGGGCCTGTAATCATTTCATAAGATGGAAAATACATAGTATTATTACAGGTTTTTGAAACTATTTCTGCTGCAACCCTTAAAACTGATTTACTGTAGGTTGAAGCAACAAGAACATGATCCTGTGTTGCAGTTGCTACAAGAGGAACAGGTGATACGGTCAATATAAAACGTATATGAGGATTTAAAATCCGAATTGCTTCAAATGAAGCTGTTAAATCATCGGCCGTTTCTTGAACATTGAAATTTTTAAACTCATATTTGGCATCATCAAACTCACCGCTTACAGTTCCAGGACAAACAGGGTAGACGGCACCATCAATACGCGACACCCAAGCCTCAGTAAGCCCCAGTGTGAAGACAAAAACGTCAGCCGAGGCAAAAGCCTCAAGAGTTTTTCTAAAATGCTGTGCTCGCAATAATTCAAATTCATAATTTGAACGCGCTATAAATTTCATGCTGGGTCTAAATGGATCAACTATCCCATTTTTAGCCACCCAACGGTCTTCTACTGGACAAAATTTTCCCTCTGCCCGTTTAATAAGCTGTAAGAATTGGCGCGATGTGTAAATATTGCCGTATGCTGCTGAAAAATTTGAATATCCAAAATTATCAATATCAAGCCCGCACAAAGCATCATTAATTTTTTCGGATTTTATGTATTTCAAACCATTTTGTTCAAGGTAGGGCACCATGTTTGAAGCAAAACAACTACCGGCAGAGGCAAGCTTTTCATCATTTTGAACTAGAAATTCAATAGTGGTCACGGTGTCTTCTACGCGATAGTCTCTTGAAACTGCCTTCGACCAAAAAGCTCGTTTAGATTGAAATTTGTAGGGACTATCCATCTATGCCATACTCACGTTCAAATATTTTTTCATTTCAGCTAGAACTAACCTGCCATATCCGATGTTTGCATGGGTGCAGTCATTAGCCCAAAATTCTTTGCGTAAAGAAAAGTCTTCATTAAGGGCTGATTTTGGAACTGGCAAATATTCGCCTCCCTCCTCTGTAGCTATTCGCTTTGTGATTAATTGTAGTAAATGCCAAAGTTTAAGCCTTATGTTTAAGGGGGTAAACTCCACTGAATCAGGGGTTGTACCTAAAGTTTCACAAACATGAACGAAATATTCTTCATTAATTAGAACATCTTTAAGAAATTGATCGTCTGGCTTTGGAGGAGGCGTTCCTATTAAAATGATACGACGCCCAGTTTTAACTAAACGTTTGAGTATTGGCAAAAAAACATTATAATCGGGGTTAAATATGGCTTCTATTAATGCTTCTGATACTATTTGAAATGTTTGATTTACGGGTAAAGTTGGTAACTCGTTTAAGAAAAAATCTATTGGAGCAGTAGGTTTAATGAGAAATCGAGCTAAATGATCATTTCCTCTAAACGAAACTCCGATAGAGAACTCGCCTGAAGTTTCAGCAAAAGAACATAATTCTTCCCAGTAAGCATCAGTCCTTGGCCAAGCGCCGTAACAAACAGAGAGCCCCTTAATCTCGTCAACAGGAGCAACAAGAAACTTTGAATGCGACCTAAAATTAGCTTCGGATGTTTCCTCTCCAATAATAGAAAAAAGATGTGAATGCCCAGCCAAAATGATTGGAGATTGAACAAAATCAAGCTCATCCCTGAACCGCTCTTCTATTTTG
>JANXWK010000048.1 GCA_025351165.1 Hyphomicrobiales bacterium
AACTTTGCCTGATGTAGTTTCTGAGTGTCGGTCATGATGTTTTATAACATACACCTGTTGCAGAATGCTAGGATATTTTACCCCCAGCGTCTGTGCCCCCACATCCATTGCTCTGGCGTTTCGCGTATCCAGCTTTCAAACTGCGTCTGAATATCACATGTTGCCTGGCGAATATCTTCCTGTTTGTCCTGTGTTATGGGCACATTGATCTTGATAATGCCAAGTTTAAATTGCACTCCGCTCACGCGCATGATTTTAGCCGCGTAAAGAGGTAATTTACGCTGACGGGCCAGCATTGCAGGAAAAATGTTTGAAGGCGCTGGCTTTCCAAAAAAAGGGATAGCTTCGCCCCTGAAATCTCGCAAATCTCCCATAATTGCCACAGTGCCACCACGCGTTACCGCGCGCAAAAGTTCTCTTGCAGCATCCGGCCCTTTGGGAAGGAGACCTCCCTTGTAATATTTGCCACGCATCTGTGTAACAGCACTGTCAACATGTGGGTTGCGAATGCGCTGATAGACACTTGTTACATTTAAACCTGCCTGCGCAAGGAGTGGGACAGCAAGTTCCCAGTTGCCAAGATGAAGGGATACAAAAACGCCGCCGCCCAGTTTAACTGTTTCAACAATTTCACTAAACTCTGGTAGAATCTCCACGCGTGCAGGATTGCTGAGTATTTCATCAAGGTGAAAACTTTCAGCCGTAGTGCGCCCTAAATTGTCCCACATGCCATCCAATATCTTTGCACGCTGCTCGCTCTCAAGTTCTGGCAGGGCAGCAGCTAATTGCAGGCTGGCTCTTGCATGTCGACGGTTCAAAGGTGCAAATTTACGCCAGGCCGCCCCTGAAATACTGGAAGCCTGATCTACTGGCAGTGCGCGCGTTAAACCTGCAACCGCTGCAAAACCCGCCGCCTCCAATGGGAAAAGCAGCCTGTCAGAAAATTTTGAGGTTAATGTAGTTTGAGACAAAAAATATTACTTTCAAAACTTACTTACTAGCTTTGAAAGCATGAATCACTTTACGTCAAGCTACTGACTTTATTGTTCTATAAAGCAGCCTGCCCTAAACCCATGCGCATTACAAATTTACGTAAAGGGCCAATCGCATTCAGTGCACTAAAAGCTAAACCTCTCGCTATATCAACTGGCAGAAAATCAGATAATATTGAACGATTAAATACATCAACAGCCAAAGAGCGGCTTTCAATATCAATTCTACGATTGCTGTCATACTGCTTTAAAATACCAGACGAGGATAAATCCGCGCCAACAGCGAGCTTGGCCAAAACTGCTGCATCACGCAAACCAAGATTGAGTCCTTGAGCACCAATAGGAGGAAATGCATGAGCTGCCTCCCCGATCAAAGCCAGGCGTGAACCATAAAATTGCTGGGCTACAAGACTGTTTAAAGGCCATTCTCCAACTGGCCCCTCAAGCTTGAAAGCTCCCAATATGGATTGACATTGCCGCTCAGCTGCGGCTGCAAAATCCTGCGCATTCAATGCTTTTAAAGATTTTGCTTTTAACGGCTTTACCATCCATACGACGCTTGAAAGATACGGCCCAAGCGGTACAAGCGTGAATGGCCCTTCATTGGTATGGAACTCAGTTGAGATGTCCTCATGATCTTTTGTATGATGTACATGGAAAGTAAGAGCGCATTGATCATGTGTCCAATAACGGGTTGGAATACCACAGGCTATACGCGTTGGTGAATTGCGCCCATCTGCTGCAACGATAGCAGCGCAGGTAATAATTTCATTATCTTGTGTAAAAACCTTGACTTCATTTTCAAAAAAATCAGTTTTTTCTACTTTTACATCTAATATATCAAGGTTTGGCGTCTGATGTGCTTTTTTTCTTAAAATATCAACTAGTACGACATTAGAAATATTTCGCCCAAAGTCAGGTATTCCAATTTCAGACGCACGAAAAATCGCTGTTGGTGCCCGAACCATTGAGCCTTTAATGTCAATGATGCGCATGGCAGAAAGCGGCCAACTTTGAGCTTCAATTGCCGATTGAACCCCAAGCGAGTATAAAAATTCAAGACTACCATTTAAAAGCGCAGCTGTACGGCCTGTGTCAGGGGCTACCTCGCCACCTGAGAAAATAACTGTGTGATGCCCTTCTTGCGCTAATGCTATTGCACACGAGTATCCAACAGCACCACCACCAATAACAGCAACGGAATAGGATCTATTACTAAATAAATGCATTCTGGAAGACTAACTCATATCACACAAAAAGTCATGAGGCTTATTGATAAAAGCTGCTCTCTCAAAATATTTTTTGCAAAAGCTTATTTTTTTTGAATCTTGTAAGGCTGGCGTAAGCTGAAGGTGTTTTGTGGTCTCGTTAATCATTCAATCTGAGTGCATTAAAAAATTGGCTTATAAGCCATAAAAAATATGTGGGTGAGGACATAATTATGACTATAAAAGTACTTTCTGCTGCCAAAACGAGTGTTTCAAACATTTCTAACCAACAATTATTCAATCCAGGTGTAAATGCTCAATCTTCCCTTATAGCACAAAAAATACCACAAACTATTGGAAATAAAGCTTTGAAAGTTGCACCTTCAATAGAAAGGCAATTTACAAATGCAGTAATTAAACAGGGTTTTAACGCAGCTCCAGTTGCTGTAGATACTGCTGAAAAATCCATAGCTATCAATATAATTAAAGGGGCAGGTAAATTTACAAAAGCCATACCTTTTATAGGTGCTTTAGTGGAAATAGGAACGGAACTTGTTTTTCCAGCTTCTACTGCAAAAGAGCCAGATATGCGCTCAGATGTAAAGCCAAACATAAAACCCCTTCCAATAAGTGTTGACAATCCTGCAATAGGTGAAACAGGCGGTTATAAAAAGTTTATTCCCGGGACTGTAAAATCCTCTTCAACCAAAAATAAAGTTGATTTGAACGAAGCTTTAAAAATTTTTAATAAAGGCCTTACCCCGATACATGTTGGGAAAAATGAAAGCATAAAGGAAATTTCCAAGCGGACAGGCATATCAGCTAAAGAAATACTTGAAGAATGGAAAAAAGGTGGAACTGTACAGGACGCCATTGATCGCGTTTTGCAAAACAGGAGAAACAATAGACTCATTCAGTCCATAAAGCTTGCGGCACCATCTGAAACAATTCAAATGTATGATAAACTCACTGCTGAAGAAAAGGCAAAACTACCACAACCTATAAAAGACGCTATAAATAAACAGAAAATAGAGTTGGAAGCTGCTAAAAAAGCCAAAGAAATATATAAGGGCGATAAATACGAAGTAGCGGAAAATTTTAAACAATTATCCGAGAAACAAAAAAATGCGCTAAACCCCCAAGTCATGCAGGCTTACTACGATAAAATAACGCGTGGGCTGACAAGCTTTCAAAACCAGCCATATCCTACACATTGGTGGGCACGTTAAAGTCAAGCAGCTTACGCTTCATTCCCATCGCATCCAAAGATAAAACCCAGCATAGACCACGCTTGCAATAAGCGTGGTCAGCAAGGCTTTTTTTAATATCTGGGGTTTTTGAGGCGCGCCAGGGTCGGTGCCTTCAACCACTATATCAGCTTCGTGCTGGCTTTTGATGTTTAAAGGCAACACAATAAACAGCACAATCCACCATATGATAAAGTAAACTGCAATTTCATATGCTATATTCATTACGCTTGTTCCAGCTCTATTAAAGTGCCGCAAAAATCTTTTGGGTGCAAAAAAACAATTGGCCTGCCATGTGCACCATTTTTAATTAGGCCGCCTCCTGCCAAGCGCATGCCGTTCTCAATGCACTGGCTACATGCAGCTTTTATATCCTCAACCTCGTAACAAATATGATGAATGCCGCCAAAAGGATTATTTTTTATAAAGTTTCCAATTGGGCTATCATCTCCCAAAGGTTCCATCAGCTCAATTTTGGTGTTTGAAAGCTCAATAAAAGCAATTCTCACACCATGCTCTGGCAGCTTCTGCACAATACTTACCAAAGCACCCAAGCCTGAACCATATATCTTTATGGCAGCCTCCAAATCAGGAACTGCAATAGCAACATGGTTTAAGCGGCCGATCATGAGTTAAACAGTCATGACCATAACAAGACAGATTGGTTTTTTGCCCCATTCCATATTAATCGCAGCTTTAACTGAGCGTTCAACGGCACTGCGAGTAGCTTCAACATCCCGACGTTTTTTTACTGAGAGATTGTCAAGACAATCATCAACAACATCTTGAACAAGCTCTAGCAACAACTCGTTTTCAGCATTTTTTGCAGGCACACCCACCAGCATAACTTCTGGGTCAGTAACAACATCTCCCTTGTCATCAATGGCAATTGCAACTGATACAACACCAGAAAAAGATAACTTTTTTCGTTCGGAGATAGCGTTACTTTTGGCCAGCGTCAGAATACGGCCATCTTTATAAACACGGCTAGCCTGAATATTTTCCGTAATTTCGGGTATACCAGGCGCTAGACGAACCATATTCCCGTTAAAGGGGCGCAGGACATAAGGCACGCCCATCCCAAGGGCAAACTTTTCATGCTCTGTTAAGTGTAATGCCTCACCATGGGCAGGTATTGCAATCTGTGGCTTGATCCAGCCATACATTTTGGCAAGCTCAGCACGCCGTGGATGTCCAGATACGTGTACAAGCTCATTACGGTCAGTAATAATTTCAATACCCTGTTTAACAAGCTCGTTTTGTATACGCCCAACTTCACGCTCATTACCTGGAATAGTACGTGAAGAAAAAATAACCCGATCTCCAGCACTCAGTGTAATATCTGGATGCTGATCAGCCGATACTCGCGCCAAAGCGGCCCGGGGCTCGCCTTGGGAACCTGTAAGGATGACAACAACTTTATCCGCTGGCAAATATCCATACGCGTCCTGGGCACGAAACGGCGGTAGCCCATCCATCATGCCAAGCTCACGTGCAATGCCTACAACACGGTCCATGGCACGCCCTGCAAGTATGACTTCACGCCCGCACTCGACTGCTGCTTCTGCAACAGCCCTTATACGGGCAACATTAGATGCAAAGGTTGTTACTGCAACACGCCCTGGTGCATCCATAATAAGCTTGGCCAAATGGCTTGAGACTTCCGTCTCGCTAGGACTTTCACCTTCACGCATAACATTGGTAGAATCGCAGATAAGGGCAAGAACACCCTCCTCTCCAATCTCTGCAAGGCGCTTTTCGTCTGTAGGCAAACCAACCATAGGCGTTGCATCAATTTTCCAGTCGCCAGTATGTACAATTGTGCCATGCTCTGTGCGTAAGGCAAGGGCGCAGGATTCAGGAATAGAGTGCGCGACTGGTATGAACTCTACATCAAATTTGCCGATCTTGATGCGATCACCCTGCTTGACTATTTTAACAGGAATACGCGGTGCGCCAGCTTCAGACAAGCGGCGGGCTTCAAGTAGGTCAGCACCAAACTGTGTCATATAAACAGGGCAACCCAAGCGGGGCCAAAGATCGACCAATGCACCATAATGATCTTCATGCACATGGGTGATGATGATGCCAGCCAAGTTTTTACGCTGCTCTTCTGCAAAGGAGACGTCTGGCATGACAAGATCTATACCAGGTGTGTCTGGCCCGCCAAAGGATACGCCAATATCCACCATTAACCAGGATTTTTGTGCACCCCCTACGCCATACATGGCACAGTTCATACCAATTTCACCTAAGCCACCAAGGGCAACGAAAACCAGCTCACTTTTAGTGGCCATTATATTTAAAACCTAACATGTTTGAGACTCTGCAATAATTATGACATCTCTAAAGCATGTTGCAAAAAAGTGTGAGTAATTTTTTACATTGGAGATGCGACAAACAAATACTTAAAATAATATTTTATATTCATTGAATTGAACATGCCATGTTACAATTTAGCAGGCAAAGTAAACATCGCCTGAATGGATTAGCTGTTCTTTTTTACCTTGATTGAGGATAAGGGACCCTGTCTCATTAATTCCCCCAAAATTCCCTATCATGTTCTCGCTATCACAAATACTTTTCATGCGTATTTTTATTGGCGTACCAATTTTATAGGAAGCTTCTAGCCACTCAGACCTTATGTCTTGAAAATTCTTCCCATTATCATAAATTTTAAGCTTTTGGGCAAAAGCGTCTGATATATGCCTTACACATTCTGAAACAGATGTAGGGGCACCATGACTTGCCAGACTTGTAGCGGGATAAGGTGTATCATCTGGGTGAAAAGCCAAGTTTATACCAACACCTATCGCAACTGAAAAACTCTTGTCTAAAATTTGTGAACCTGAAGATTCAAGAAGAATACCAGCAAGCTTGGCACCATTTAAAAGTACATCATTAGGCCATTTAAGAATAATGGTTCTTAAGCTGGGTGCAATTTTTTTTAAAGCAGTATTCAGGGCAACGCCTGCTACAAATCCAAGCTGGGAGGCGTGTTGGATCTTGCACGGATTTTTTAAAAGGAGTGATGCGTAAAAATTACCAGGTGGGGAGGACCATAATCGACCCTGCCGACCCTTGCCACTTGTTTGTCGTAAAGCCAAAACCCATAATGGATCGGGATTATCCCTTGTACACGATAGCCGTATTGCCTCAGTATTAGTTGAATCAATACTGTCATGGACAATAAGTTCATGACCTGAACTAAATGCAGTTTTCCCCAGTTCCATAGACTAAAATAAAGACTTTGCGGCAATGCGCGCTGAGTTAATCAGAGGTGACGGATATGCCATAAGTAGTATAACAAAGCCGCACGTAACTGCCATGACAACTTTTATTTCTGCTGGAATAGTACCGTAAATATAGACAGGCTCATCAAAATACATAACCTTGACAATACGCAGATAATAAAACGCAGATACAACACTTGCCAACATGCCAATAATTGCCAAAGGCCACAAATTAACCTGCACCGCAGCGCTAAAAGCATAGTATTTTGCAAAAAAACCACCAAGAGGTGGGATGCCTATAAGAGAAAACATGATTGCCGCCATAAGTGCGGCAACTCCAGGGCTGGATTTTGAAAGACCTGACAGATCAGTAATTGTTTCTGCCCGTCCAGCACTGTGTTTAAGGGCAAGGATACAGGCAAAAACGCCAAGCGTCATTGCAAGGTATGTTGCCATGAATACCAATAGCCCTTCTACACCAGCAACTGTACCACTGGACAAAGCCACAAGAGCATAACCAATATTGGCAATGGAGGAATATGCCATAAGCCGCTTGAGATTTGACTGACCAATAGCTGCAAATCCACCAAGCAGCATGGATGCTATTGCAATAAACCCTATAATTTGCTGCCAGTCATGGGTAACGCCAGGAAATGCACTGACAAGAACTCTTACAATAAGCGCCATGGCAGCCATTTTGGGTGCGCCTGAGAAAAATGCCGTAACAGGTAATGGTGCACCTTCGTAAACATCTGGTGTCCACATGTGAAACGGAACTGCAGAAATTTTAAAGGCAAGACCTGCAATGACAAATACTAAGCCGAAAATAACAATTGTACCTTGAGGACCTTGTACAGCTTTTGCGATTGTATCAAACTGTATGGAGCCAGTGAATCCATAGATAAAGGAGGCACCATATAGCAGCATTCCAGAAGAAAGCGCTCCAAGAACAAAGTATTTAAGACCAGCTTCAGTTGATTTAAGATTATCACGGTTAATGGCAGCTAGCACATAAAGCGCAAGGCTCTGCAGCTCCAAACCAAGGTAAAGTGCAATAAGGTCATTAGCTGAAATCATCATCATCATGCCAAGGCTTGAAAGCACAACAAGTAGAGGGTATTCAAATCGTGCAATTTTTTCCTGGCTCATGAATGTCCACGACAGAAGCAGTGCTGCAATTGAACCAAGCAGCGTCAGCACTTTCATAAAACGACCAAAATTATCTATAATAAACGAGCCATTGAATGTTACTGCCTTTTCAGGCGTTTGGAACACGACTGCATAAAGTGCAACTGTAAGCGTAAAAAGAGCCAATAGATTAATTGTTTTAAGTGATTTTTCTCCACCAATTGCGCCAATAAGTACAAGCATAAGACTTGCACATGCAAGAATAAGTTCTGGCAAGGCTGGCATTAAATTTGGCAGGGCGGTAGTTTCAAACATAAAAATTACATCCATTAATTAACTTGCTCAAGGCAAGGTCAACCTCAAGGCAAGGTCAACCTCAAGGCAAGACCAACCCGACTTTTGTACCAACTGCTGCCTGAACTTGCTTGATGAGAACATCTACAGAAGCTGCACTGACATCAAGAATGGCGTTTGGCTGAACTCCGTAGTAAATGACAAGGGCAAGAAGTGGGAAGAGTAAGACCATCTCACGCGCATCAAGGTCAGGAATATGCATTAAAGCAGGTTTTTCAAGTTTACCATAAACAACTCTGGCAAATAGCCACAAAGCATAGGCTGCAGATAAAATGACACCAGTTGTTGCAAAGAATGCAATTTTGTTGTTAGCCGAAAATGACCCCATTAAAGTAAGAAACTCTCCTACAAATCCAGATGTCCCTGGTAGGCCAACGTTAGCCATGTTGAATACAAGGAAAACAACTGCGTAGATAGGCATTTTATGTGCCAGTCCACCGTAGGCGGCTATTTCACGTGTATGCATACGATCATAAACAACGCCAACACACAAAAACAGGGCCCCTGAAATAAGTCCATGCGACACCATCTGAAACACTGCACCCTGCACACCCTGCAAATTGAGGGTAAACAGGCCCATTGTGACAAATCCCATATGTGCCACAGAAGAATAAGCAATAAGTTTTTTGATATCCTGCTGCATCATGGCAACAAGGGACGTGTATATTATTGCAATGACAGACAACGTAAAAACAAATGGTGCAAAGTAAACACTTGCATCAGGAAACATTGGTAATGAAAAACGTAAAAATCCGTAACCACCCATTTTAAGAAGAATACCGGCAAGAATAACAGATCCAGCAGTAGGCGCTTCTACATGCGCATCTGGCAACCATGTATGAACTGGCCACATAGGCATTTTTACAGCAAATGATGCAAAGCAGGCAAGCCACAACCATGTTTGCATGTGTGACGGAAATTTAAATGCCAATAGCTTGATTATGTCTGTAGTACCTGCTGCATACCCCATTGTCATAATGGCAAGAAGCATGAGAACCGATCCCAGCAGTGTGTAGAGGAAGAACTTAAAACTGGCATAAATACGACGTTTACCACCCCATATTCCGATAATCAGGAACATTGGAATCAGTCCAGCTTCAAAAAACACATAAAACAGGACCATATCAAGAGAGGTAAAAACCCCGATCATCATGGTTTCAAGCACTAGGAATGCAGCCATGTATTCTTTGAGGCGAAACCGGATTGAATTCCAGGAAGCAAGGATACAAAATGGCATCAAGAATGTAGTCAGGATAATAAATGGTAATGATATACCATCTATGCCCATCTGATAAGTTATCGCTTCTCCAACCCACATTTTCTTTTCAATGAGTTGAAAACCACTTTTAGTAATGTCAAACCGACTGGCAACAACCAGAGAAAGCCCAAAGGTAATAAGGGTTGTCCAAATAGCTATCCATTTGACATTGCGCGTTCCATGTTCATCGTTGCGCATAACCAAAATAAAGGCTGCGCCTATGAGTGGCAAGATTGTAAGGCCTGATAAAAGTCCAAAACCGTACATTAACGCGCTCCCCCAAACATATACCATGAAATAAGAGCGGCAACACCAATCAGCATCGTGAAAGCATAATGATAAATCATGCCAGACTGAATCTTCATGACACGACCTGTGACAGTTAAAACACCAGCGGCAACACCATCAGGCCCAAAACCGTCTATAATTTTTCCATCGCCCCCTTTCCACAACAATAAGCCTAATTTTTTGGCTGGCTTTACAAACAGGATGTCATATAGCTCATCAAAATACCATTTATTGAGTAAAAATCTGTATAATGCAGGATGTTCTGAGGCAATTTTTGCAGGAAGCTCAGGTTTTACAATGTAATAAAAATAAGCCAATCCAAAACCAAACAGCATGGCAGCAAACGGTGCAAAATGAAGCCATGCAGGAACGTTGTGAATGTCATGAAGAATGTGATTATCTGCACCTACGAAAACAGCTCCCTTCCAGAAACCCTCAAAGCCGCTCCCGATAAAATAGTCAGCAAGTGGATAACCAGCAAATATGGCACCAAAAGCCAGCAGGGCTAAAGGCAATGTCATTGACAAAGGGCTTTCATGCACACCAGCTAATGTTTTGTCGCTTGCACGTGATTTACCCATAAAAGTCATGAAAAACAAACGCCATGAATAAAAAGATGTCATTAAAGCGGCACTAAGAACACAGATGAATGCGAATATATGGCCTGGCCTATGAGACGCATAAGCTGCTTCTATAATCGCATCTTTGGAAAAATACCCTGAGAGAAACGGGAAACCTGTAAGTGCCAAAGTCCCAATGGCCATCATGCCTGCAGTAAAGGGAATATGCTTCGCTAACCCACCCATTTTGCGGATATCCTGCTCATGATGCATTGCATGAATGACTGATCCTGCACCCAGAAACAGGAGCGCCTTAAAAAAAGCATGGGTAAAGAGATGAAATACACCTGCCGAATACGCACCAGCTCCAAGAGCCACAAACATGTATCCAAGCTGCGAACACGTAGAATATGCAATGACACGTTTAATGTCATTTTGTACTAAGCCTATTGTGGCGGCAAAAAATGCTGTCATCCCACCAATGACCAGAACAACACTCAACGCGTCAGGAGATAGTTCAAACAAAGGAGACAGACGCGCAACCATGAACACCCCTGCAGTGACCATTGTGGCAGCATGTATGAGAGCCGATACTGGCGTAGGTCCCTCCATGGCATCCGGCAGCCACGTGTGAAGCAGGAACTGAGCAGATTTACCCATGGCTCCCATAAAAAGAAGCAGACAGGTTATGGTCATTGCATTGGCTGTAATACCAATAAATGTAAATGTGGATTTAGCCTGTGAAGGCACTGCTGCAAAAATCTGATCAAGTGATACTGTCTGGAATAGAACAAAAACCAAAAATATACCAAGTGCAAAACCAAAATCGCCAACACGGTTAACTATAAACGCTTTCATTGCGGCATCATTTGCGCTTTTTTTGTAGTACCAGAACCCAATCAGTAAATAGGACGCTAGCCCTACCCCTTCCCACCCAAAAAACATCTGCACCAGATTATCAGACGTAACAAGCATGAGCATGGCAAAAGTAAAAAGAGACAAATAGGCAAAAAAACGTGGACGATGCGGGTCATCTGCCATGTAACCAATAGAGTATAAGTGAACAAGACTTGAAACAGACGTAACAACCACAAGCATTACAGCTGTCAGAGGGTCAATCAGTAAAGCCCAATTCACCTGAAGTGCGCCTACAGAAATCCAGGGTGCAACCGTAATTCGTACAGCTTCACCATTTCCAAGGGCGATTTTAAAAAACGCAATCCAGGATAGGAAAGCAGATATGAATAAAAGGGCAGTTGTTGTAAATTCGGCAAAACGGATAATGTTTTGAGATTGTGGGCTGGCGTCTGAATGGTGATGGTCATCATCATTGCTTGAACTGGCATGAACATTAACCTGTGAATGATCAGCATCTCCAAAAGCAACAACATTATAGCCTGGTTTATGAGCTAAGATAGTTGCTGCACCTGCTAGCAGAAAACCCAGTAATGGAAGAAATACGATTGCCTGATACATGATACTATGCTCAGCCCTTCATTGTGTTGATGTCTTCAACCGCAATTGATCCGCGGTTACGGAAATAGACGACCAGAATTGCAAGGCCAATAGCTGCCTCTGCTGCGGCAACAGTCAATATCAATAGCGCAAATATCTGTCCTGTTAAGTCACCCCGATAGCTGGAAAATGCAACAAGATTTATGTTAACCGCCAATAATATGAGCTCGACTGACATCAGAATGACAATAATATTCTTGCGATTTATAAAAATGCCAAAAACACCAATTGTGAATAAAATAGCTGCAACGATCAGAAAATGATTGATACCGATAAGCATTACGCATCTCTCTTTTCTACTGAAGGAGCAGGAACGCCAGTACGTAATTGAACTTTAAGCAGCTCCATACCGGTCGCTGGTACCCTTGCATTCTGTTCGGCAATATTTTGTCTTTTCACACCAACACGATCACGCAGGGTCAAAACAATAGCGCCCACCATAGCCACAAGAAGTATAAAACCTGCGCTTTGGAAAAAATAAATATATTGTGTGTAAAGAACACGGCCTAAAAGCCTCGTATTCATGGGTTCTGGCATTGCGTTGGCTTTGATAACTGGAAGCGCCTCTTTAGCAAGTGTCCATGTGCTTGCAACAAGGATGAGCTCGAGAAGAAAAATGGCTGCGATTAAAGCTCCAAAAGGCAGATACTGCAAAAAGCCTTGCCTTAATCGCACAAAATCTACGTCCAGCATCATGACTACAAAGAGAAAAAGAACTGCTACGGCACCAACATACACAACAATTAAAATCATTGCGAGGAATTCAGCACCAAGAATTAGGAACAATCCCGCAGCATTTACGAATGTAAGGATAAGAAAAAGAACAGAATGCACAGGGTTGCGAGAGGCAATCACCATAAAGGCGCACGCAATCATGATGCTTGAAAACAAATAGAAAAATAATGTTACCGCGTTCATTTTCATCCTGAAATAATCAAGCGGACTCAGCTTTGGTCAAGTCCGCACAAGTTCTATAGCCATCCTCTTGACGAGAAACAACGAACAAATTCTTAAAACTACTTGTAAGGCGAATCCATTACAATATTTCGTGCAATTTCACGTTCCCAGCGCGCGCCATTTTCTAAAAGTTTATTTTTATCATAATATAATTCTTCTCGCGTCTCGGTTGCAAATTCGAAATTTGGCCCCTCGACAATAGCATCAACCGGACAGGCTTCCTGACAAAAACCACAGTAAATGCACTTTACCATGTCAATATCATAACGCGTTGTGCGGCGCGTACCATCATTACGACGGGGTCCAGCTTCAATAGTTATAGCCTGTGCAGGACAAATCGCTTCGCATAATTTGCAGGCAATACAACGCTCTTCACCATTTGGATAGCGGCGCAAAGCGTGTTCCCCCCGAAACCGTGGAGATAGTGGTCCTTTTTCATGTGGATAGTTGAGCGTAGCTTTTGGCTTGAAAAAATATCGCATTGATAGAGCAAAAGCCCCAACAAATTCTTTTAAAAGCAGCCCTTTTGCAGCTTGTGCCAGTGACATGAATTGTTCCTTTAACGATGAATACCATAGCTTTGCAATGTTACAAGAACGCCTGCAACCACAACGACACACACAAGAGAGATAGGTAAAAAAACTTTCCAGCCTAAGCGCATGAGTTGATCATACCGATAGCGTGGTACAAAGGCTTTAACCATTGCAAACATGAAAAATACCATTGATATTTTAAAGACAAACCAGAAAGCACCATGAACCCAGTTAAAAGGGGCAATGTCTGCTGGAGGTAACCAACCGCCTAAAAATAGAATAACTGTGAGTGAACACATTGTTAAAATGGCAACATATTCGCCAAGCATAAACATCATGTAAGGCGTAGAGCCATATTCTGACATAAAGCCTGCAACGAGTTCTGATTCTGCTTCTGGCAAATCAAAGGGCGGCCTGTTTGTTTCAGCAAGTGCAGAAATGAAGAAAATTACAAACATGGGGAAAAGCGGGATGAAAAACCAGTTCAGCATGGTAAACTTGGGAACACCAAGTAAATGAGCCAGGCCTTTGGTCTGCTGCGCTTCAACAATGTCAGTAAGATTTAAAGAACCTACGCAAAGCAGAACTGTAATGATTACAAAACCAATAGAAACCTCGTATGACACCATTTGAGCAGCAGAACGGAGTGCCCCTAGAAAGGGATACTTGGAGTTGGATGCCCAGCCTCCCATGATGACACCATATATTCCAAGCGACGATATAGCAAATATGTATAAAATACCGACATTTATATCAGCAATAGCCCAGCCATCTGCAACAGGAATAACAGCCCAGGCTGCGAGCGCTAATACACATGAGACTAGCGGTGCTAGTAAAAAAACGCCCTTATTAGCACCAGATGGGATGACAGGCTCTTTGAGTACAAATTTTAGGAGATCTGCAAAAGACTGAAAAAGCCCCCAAGGCCCAACAACATTTGGGCCTCGCCTTAACTGTACGGCGGCCCATATTTTTCGATCTGCTAACAAAACATAAGCAACAAAAATGAGCAGACACACTAACATGAGCAGGCTTTTACCTGCCATAATTAAAACAGGAACAAACCATTCTGTTTCTGTAAACAGAAATTTTATAGCTTTGAAAAGAACAAAAATAGTGGCTAATGCAATCACCGCAAAAATGCCCAGTACCCAACCGGCTTTACCCTGCGTCTGCATTTTTTGAATTGAAAGTTTATCCACAGGTGAAATATCTACCATAATATACCCTTATTCTGCAGCAGCAGCACGACCAACACTCAGCGCGGAGCATTCAGCCATGATGCTGGAAGCTCTTGCAATTGAATTGGTCAAATAAAAATCTTTGATTGGGGATTTAAACCTTTTTGCTTTTGGTGAACAGCTACCCGCTGCCAAAGCTTCTATACTATCTGAACTGCCTGTTAGAACTTCATCTATCTGTGCAAAATGCGAGTAACTGGCGTAGAGTGTTGTTCTAAGCTGGGAAAACGTATCAAACGGAAGGCGTACACTACAGGCATCTGAAAGGGCACGCAAAATTGACCAGTCTTCCTTCGACTCACCAGGCGCAAAAACCGCACGGTTTGTCATTTGTATACGTCCCTCAGTATTGGCATATGTGCCAGACTTTTCAGTATATGCAGCTCCTGGTAATATGACATCAGCCCTGTTCGCACCCAAATCACCATGTGTGCCAATATAAACAACAAAGGGGCCAGCCTCTATTTGTGCTTCGTCAAACCCTAGATTTAAAACAACATCTGTCTTTCCAGCTAAAATACTTTCGGCATCAAGTCCTTCATCTGGTACAAAGCCAACATCCAGGGCACCAACTAAGGCTGCGTTGTTATGCAGAACATTAAACCCGTTCCAGCCGTCTTTTACAGCACCAGTATTAACTGCAAGTTTGGCAACCAATGCCAAAACTTCTGCACCATCTTCGCCATCAAATGCGCCCTGCCCTACAATAATCATAGGTTTTTTGGCTTGTTTTAAGATATGTCCAAAGCTTAATGACCCATTTACAAGGTCATTTAATGTTTCAACTCCAGCTCCTAGATATTCATATGAATATGTAAGATCAACCTGTTCACCAATAACTGCAATTGGGAAAAAGCGTTTTCCCCAGACCTTGCGAATACGGGCATTGAGAACAGCAGCTTCAATGCGGGGGTTAGACCCAATGATTAACAGCGCATCAGCGTCTTCGATTCCAGCAATAGTTGAATTGAAAATATAGGAGGAACGACCGTTTTTAGAATGATGACCACCACGCCCTGGCATGTCCATATTGTTTGAACCAAGCATTTGCATAAACATCTTGAGGGCAAAAATTTCTTCAACACTCGCAACCGCGCCTGCAACTGCGCCAATGCTGACACCTTTTACTTTAGATGAAACGACTGCAAAAGCATCTTGCCAACTTGAAGGGCGAAGCTTGCCATTTTCACGTATATACGGCCTGTCCAGTCTCTGTGTTTTCAGACCATCTACAATGTGTCTTGTTTTATCAGAAATCCACTCTTCATTTACACCCTCATTGAGGCGTGGAAGGATGCGAAGAACCTCACGGCCGCGTGAATCAACGCGGATATTTGAACCAACTGCATCCATCACGTCAATTGATTCAGTTTTTGACAGCTCCCAGGGCCGTGACTTGCTTTGATAAGGACGGGAAGTAAGCGCTCCAACTGGGCAAAGATCTACCACATTGGCCTGCATTTCAGAGCTCATGGCTTTTTCAAGGTATGTAATAATTTCCATATCCTCACCACGCCCAATTGCACCTAAATCCTGAACACCTGCCACCTCTGTTGTAAAGCGTACACAGCGTGTGCAATGTATGCAGCGGGTCATTTTTGTCTTTACCAATGGCCCAATGTATTTATCTTCTACAGCGCGCTTGTTTTCCTCGAACCTTGATTTATCCACACCATAAGCCATGGCTTGATCTTGAAGATCGCACTCACCGCCTTGATCGCAAATTGGGCAATCAAGCGGATGGTTAATAAGCAAAAACTCCATAACACCTTCACGGGCTTTTTTAACCATAGGTGATTTTGTTAATACAACTGGCAGCTCTCCATTAGGGCCTGGACGCAAATCCCGAACTGCCATGGCGCATGATGCTGTTGGTTTTGGCGGTCCACCTTTTACTTCAACAAGACACATACGGCAGTTACCTGCAACGGATAGCCGTTCATGAAAGCAAAAGCGCGGTATTTCTGCACCAGCCTCTTCAGCTGCCTGAAGAAGAGTGTAATGCGGTGGCACATCAACTTCAATATCGTCGATAATGAGTTTGGTCATAATTCAATCCGTAAAATTTTAAACTAGCGGCGCGCAATGCGATTTTCTGCATCGCTTTTTAGCTCTCTCAAGGAACGCTTTGCATCATCAACTACATCCTGTGTAAGTTGAATACGGCATTCTGCCCCATCATCCACTACAAAACGCTGCTCGCTTACCAAAGTTGTTGGCCCTTGGTCAGCTGTACCTAGTAAAACCCTGATTTTGCGGCCAGCCTTGTGTGGACCACAAGAGTTTTCCAGGGCAGGCGGTGATTGCTGTAAAACTTTTTCAAGCACAACCCCCGATGATTCGACAGACGCAACAGATGTACCTCTTGCTTTTGCACGGCTTATGATTGCATCACGTACATCTTTAAGAGGTGCATTTACTTCAAGAGTTGGAATATTTGCAAGAGTTTGAATATTTGATTGTGACTGTGAAACAGGTACTCTAGCAACGGGTTGTTGTAATGGAACAGAAATAGGGTAGATGCCCGCCGTGCCGTAAACACACCCCCCTAAAGAAGATGCCAGGGTTAGTATAGCTAAGATATGTGACGCATTTTTCATAATTTATCCTATTCCGCTGCCATTAATACAGTATCACTGTGCGGATTTGCAGCATATTGATCAATACGCGCTTCAATTTCATGTCTGAAATGTGCAATCAAACCCTGTACAGGCCAAGCAGCCGCATCCCCCAATGCACATATAGTGTGCCCCTCAATGCGGGTTGTAACATCAAGCAACATGTCAATTTCACGTTTTTGTGCACGTCCTTCTGCCATGCGGCTAAGCACACGCCACATCCAACCAGTGCCTTCACGACAAGGTGTGCATTGTCCGCAACTCTCGTGTTTATAAAAATAGCTTATACGGGCAATTGCACGGATAATATCTGTGGATTTATCCATGACAATAACTGCTGCCGTTCCAAGGCCAGATTTGAGCTTGGACAGACTGTCGAAATCCATAGGCGTGTCAATAATTTGGTCAGCTGGTACCATACGCACAGATGACCCACCAGGTATAACTGCTTTCAGGTTATCCCAGCCGCCCCTGATGCCGCCACAATGTGTATCTATGAGTTCACGAAAGGTCAAACCCATTGCTTCTTCAACGTTGCAGGGTTTGTTTACATGACCCGAAATGCAGAATAGTTTGGTACCAACATTGTTTGGACGCCCAATACCCGAAAACCAACCTGCCCCACGGCGTAAGATTGTTGGTGCAACAGCAATGGATTCCACATTGTTTACAGTCGTCGGGCAACCGTAAAGCCCCATATTGGCAGGAAATGGCGGCTTCATGCGCGGCATTCCCTTTTTACCCTCCAGGCTTTCAAGCAGCGCTGTTTCCTCGCCACAAATATAGGCACCTGCCCCGTGATGCACGTATATTTCAAAAGGATGATCATGAATGTTGGCTTGGCCTACAAGCTTGTTTTCATAAGCTTCATCAACCGCTTTTTGGAGAGCTTCACGTTCAGCAATATATTCGCCACGCAGGTAAATATAGCAGGCATTCGCATTCATCGCAAAAGATGCAATTAGGCAGCCCTCAATCAGCAAATGCGGATCATGCCGCATAATCTCACGATCTTTACATGTGCCAGGTTCTGATTCGTCTGCATTCACCACCAGATAAGACGGCCTGCCATCAGATACTTTAGGCATGAACGACCATTTAAGCCCTGTTGGAAACCCTGCCCCGCCGCGCCCGCGAAGACCAGAAGCCTTCATTTCGTCAATAATCCAGTCACGTCCCTGCTGCATCAAAAATTTAGTACCATCCCAGGCCCCGCGCATCTGCGCAGCCTTGAGACTTGGCGAGTGAAGCCCATAAAGGTTTGTAAATATACGGTCTTTATCTGCGAGCATGTTGAACTACCCAATACATTTTAATTTTAAAAATAGCTCTAGACTGAATCGTTATTTTTTTCCAGCATCCCCATTCAATGAGGATGGTTTATCAGCTTCGACTGGTTTTACCTGATTTGTTGCAGTTGGTGTTGCAACAGGTGCCCGAGACACTTGAGCTGAGGGAGATGTTGCCTGTGTTTGCTTTGCAGCTGCTGCGCCCGCGATATTGGCTGCGGCAACAATAGCTGCTTTTGCCCCCTCTGATTTTTGCCTGCGCTCTTCAAAGTTCTTTTTCCAGGCTCCTATGGCAGAACCATCAAACAAATTTCCATCACTCAGAGTCTTGACATCGTTTTCAGGCTCAGACGACTTGCGCCCATTTTGAGGACCAGTCTTAACGGGATTGCCCTCAGCGAGATTGTCCAGCAACATATTGAAATTTTCTGGCGTCAGATCTTCATAATAGTCATCGTTTATTTGCACCATTGGCGCATTGCAGCAAGCACCAAGGCATTCCACCTCCAGCCAGGAAAAATTCCCATCAGCCGTTATCTGATTTTGTGCACCAATACGGGTTTCACAAACCTTTACAATGTCACCCGCTCCGCGCAAACGGCATGGCGTAGTACCACAAAGCTGAATGAAGTATTTACCCACAGGCTCAAGGTTGAACATAGTATAAAAAGTGGCAACTTCAAGCACACGCATGTACGGCATGTTAAGCAGATCAGCTACATGTTCAATTGCTACACGTGGCAGCCAGTAGGCATTCTGCTTCTGGGCTTGCCACAAAAGCGGAATGACAGCAGAGGCCTGGCGTCCTACGGGATATTTGGCAATCTGCGTTTCAACCCAAGGCAAATTATCCTTGGAAAAGGCAAATGTTGCTGGTTGAAGATTTTCAGCAGCTAAACGACGAACGGACATTATTAATTCCTAAAAGCGTGATCTACCGATCAACCTCACCAAACACAATATCAATAGAGCCTAAAATCGCACTTACATCTGCCAGCATGTGTTTACGGCACAAGAAATCCATTGCCTGCAAATGCGCAAAACCAGGTGCGCGTAACTTGCAGCGATAGGGTTTATTCGTGCCGTCTGACACCAGATAAACCCCAAATTCACCTTTTGGCGCTTCAACGGCAGCATATATCTCTCCAGCTGGCACCTTATAGCCTTCAGTGTAAAGCTTGAAATGGTGGATTAGACTTTCCATGGATCGCTTCATCTCTGAGCGTTTTGGAGGCACGATCTTGTTATCAGTGTTTGATACAGGGCCTGACCCCTTTTCCGAACGCAATTGATCGCAGCATTGACGCATTATTTTAACTGACTGACGCATCTCTTCCATGCGGCACAGATATCGGTCGTAGCAATCGCCATTTTTCCCCACTGGAATATCAAATTCCATCTCATCATAACATTCATATGGCTGGGCTTTGCGCAAATCCCACGCAGCACCCGAACCACGCACCATTACGCCAGAAAATCCCCATTTCCATGCATCGTCGAGCTTTACGACAGCTATATTGACATTACGCTGTTTGAAAATGCGATTTGGTGTAAGCAGATTATCAAGATCATCCAGCACCTTTAGGAACGGGTCACAAAATGCATAGATATCATCCACCAGTTTGTTAGGAATATCCTGATGAACACCCCCAGGCCTGAAATAGGATGCATGCATACGGGCCCCAGATGCACGTTCATAAAATATCATGAGTTTTTCGCGCTCTTCAAAGCCCCATAGCGGAGGTGTAAGCGCACCAACATCCATTGCCTGCGTCGTTACATTCAGCAAATGCGATAACAGCCTGCCAATCTCTGAGTACAATACACGAATCAACTGCCCACGCTTTGGCACAGTAACACCCATGAGCTTTTCAACCCCAAGCGCAAAAGCATGCTCCTGATTCATGGGCGAGACATAATCAAGACGATCAAAATAGGGAATCGCCTGCAAATAGGTCTTCTGCTCAATCAGCTTTTCAGTCCCACGATGCAAAAGACCAATATGTGGATCAACGCGCTCAACCACTTCACCATCAAGCTCAAGCACAAGGCGTAAAACGCCATGCGCGGCAGGATGCTGCGGGCCAAAGTTGATCTGGAAATTGCGTAAATTAGGTTGTTCGGTCATTTGCTTAAACCTTAGCCTTCTCATCCCCTGGCAACACGTAATTCGCACCTTCCCAAGGAGACAGGAAGTCAAACTGCCTAAATTCCTGAGTCAACTTTACGGGCTCATAAACGACACGCTTTTCTTTATCGTCGTAACGCAGTTCAACATAACCAGTTAAGGGAAAGTCCTTGCGCAAGGGATGACCTTCAAAACCGTAATCCGTCAAAATCCGGCGCATATCGGGATGACCCGTAAATACTATGCCGTACATGTCATAAGCCTCCCTCTCAAACCAGTCCGAGCCAGGAAAATCGTCGATAATGGAGGGTACAGTTGTCATTTCATCAACCTGCAATTTAATGCGAACCCGCTGTAAAAGGCTTGGTGACATCATGTGATAGACAACATCAAAACGCTTTTCGCGCGATGGGTAATCAACACCGCAAATATCAATAAAATTAAAAAATTGACATTTATCATCATCGCGCAAGAACTTGATAACATTAACAATATCGGCTGGTTGCGTGTAAACATTAAGTTCCCCACAAGCAATCTCAAAGCCAATGCAGCTTATGCCTAGTCCGGCTTTGATATGCTCACCCAGCCTTTGCAAATCACTCATGATTTATCTTTCAATTGTTCCAGTGCGGCGAATTTTTTTCTGGAGCAGAAGCACGCCATACAACAAAGCCTCCGCTGTTGGTGGACAGCCAGGCACATAAATGTCCACCGGTACAATGCGGTCACACCCACGTACCACACTATAGCTGTAATGATAATACCCACCGCCATTCGCGCAGCTGCCCATAGAAATGACATAGCGTGGTTCTGGCATCTGATCGTAGACTTTACGAAGCGCGGGTGCCATTTTATTTGTTAGAGTACCAGCAACAATCATCACGTCAGACTGACGGGGTGAAGCGCGTGGCGCAAAACCAAACCGTTCAACATCATAGCGTGGCATGGAAAGCTGCATCATTTCTACAGCGCAGCAGGCAAGGCCGAACGTCATCCACATGAGCGAGCCAGTGCGTGCCCAGTTAATCAAATCATCGGTTGATGTAATTAAAAAGCCTTTATCAGCAAGCTCATCGCTCATGGCAAGAATTTGCGCATCGTTAGAGCCCAGGGGCCTGCCGTCAGCACCAAGTAGCCCGCGTGGAGCTGGCGCAACAAGAGCATCACCACGGTCAGCTGCGGTCAATCCCATTCAAGTGCTCCTTTTTTCCACTCGTAAACAAAACCTATGGTCAGAACGCCCAAAAACACCATCATAGACCAGAAGCCGTATAGTCCAATGTCGCCAAAAGCTACAGCCCATGGGAAAAGAAATGCAACTTCAAGATCGAATATAATAAACAAAATAGCCACAAGATAAAAGCGGACGTCAAATTTCATGCGTGCATCGTCAAATGCATTAAAGCCGCACTCGTAGGCGGTAAGCTTTTCAGCATCTGGGCTTTTATAGGCAACTATAAATGGCACAACCAGAAGTCCAAGCCCAATTACAGTTGAGACGCCAATAAAAATGACCAATGGCAGGTAATCACTCAACAGGTTATGCATCAAGCACTCCTTGAATATGGAACATGATTATAAATCTCAGCAAAATTTGTATTTATCAAAGCTTTGTCTAAACTAGCAAATCCATAGTCGCAAGAGAACTCATGACGCAGAGTGCATATTTTTGTGCTTAGAGAGCATGATTTATGTTCAATTTAAATTAAATGTTAAAAAGTGTGTTTTTTTCTTATCTTGTAAGGCCCATGTAAGGTTGGCATGTTTTGCTAATTAAGTCAGTCAAACAATAAACTACAAAGTTTTAAAGGGAGCGTTCCAATATGTCTTGGATAAATTCTATCTTGCCAGGTTTGGACAAAAACAAGTACATCAAACATGATGATAAAGGCGCAGCCATTTTTAACATAGGCAAGGCCCTAAGCGATTTGGACAACGGACTTCTGCCTGGCTGTTTTGGAGATATCAAAAAACCAAAACTAAAGCCTTTGCCACAAATATTTCAAAACAAAAAAATATCCAAATTAAACTCGTTACCCAATGTAAAAATTTTCAATAACGGCACAACAGGCAGTTTCGTGGTCAAAGATAAAACATTTATAGTTAACCAAACTACAGGTTCGATAACTGTTAAAACTAAGTCGGGTTTTGAAAAAACTTTTTCAACTATAGCAGATTTATCAGGCTTTGATCAGGACGACTTTAAAAATGGCGAAGGGGTCAGTATAAAGCTAGGTAGCTCACGCAACGGGACACTAACATTATATCCAGCACCCGACGGTGTACACACAGCAAAAGCCGAAATTACATGGCCCGAGAGTAGACCATTAACACGGGCTGAAAGCATGCAGACCATTATGAGAGCTAGGCTTGAAAACAGGATAACTGTAGATAATATTGCGACTCCCAATAAAACATCTTCAAAAAATTCTGATAAATCTGGTCTACAAATAACGCCAGAGCAATATGATACGAACAGGGCCCGCACTGTATTATTTTAAAAAGCAACCACTGTATAATTATGACTGTTACGTACTTTAGTGACAGCCATAAATAAAATTTATTTTTTTCATCTTGTAAGGCTCATGTAAGGTTGGCATGTTTTATTTTGTGGCAAGGATTTATTTGAGCCTTCATTAAAAAAAATTGGAGAGTTGAGATGTCATTTAATGATTTTGCTCGTGTGGCGGGAGCGATATTCACCGCAATTGCAGATTCTAATAATCAAAACAATTGTTATGGCACAGGCTCATACCATAATAAATGGGACAGATGCATATCAAACCGTCCCATAATTTATTCACCGCCCGTATATGTGCCACCAGCTCCTGTCTATTCATCTACCTCTGAGGGATGCTATGGAAATAATCGTTGGGATAGGCCTCGCCGTCATCGTAATATTGATAACTATTCCACCTGCCCCAGGTACATTCCCAACTATTCTGGAAATTATCCAGCACCTTACAACTATCCAAATAGCCAGACTGAAAACTGCAACACAGCTTACAGTAATACTACATTTGCAAGTGGTAATGGGACAGATCGGGGCAGCGTTGAAATTGGTGGTCGTTTGATAAGCTACAATCAAGCCGATGGCACAATATCAGATTTAATCCACTCAACTGGACAAACTAAAGTTTTTGGCGGAAATGGTTATGGCAATCAGGGTTTCAACGGATTTTCAGCAAAAGAGCAGCAGATGTTGGCTAATGGCCAAGCTGTAAGGCTCCCGTTTGGCGACAATCAAGCAGGAACTATAACTTTTATATCTTCTGCTGATAAAAAACGCATAGACAGGATGGAAATATCCTACAACGGACAAAATGTAATTGTTGATAATCTGTCTGGTGCAAGGGGCGGTCTGATAATTCCAGGGGGCCAGAACCAATACAATACGAACGAAAATTCAATTGTATAAAATACCAATTCGTGAGATTACCCAACGGTAAAAGCCGTTGGATTTTTTCCTTGTATGCTAGTCTTTTAAAACCCGTACACGCACAATATTTGGTTGATATGTCTCATTATAATCTGTGATTATTGAATTATTGCCGTGGACAACTTTGGGCATGGAATCACCAGATTTTAAATGCCGTTTTTTCACGGCCTCTACATAGATAAGCTTGGGAGCTGCAACATATCTTGGAAACACATAATCAGTGTTAGGATGAGCAGCAGAGTGTGTAAAACCATTGCTGTAGACTGGCTCTGAAGTTTGGTAGTACGAACGAGGCTGGTACACATATCCATTATTTACAAAGCTGCCCGGAATGAGATTGCGATTGTATGCACGTACATCCCCGCGTTTTGGGTGAAGATTAGGCTCATGACTGTTGCCTGCACTATGAAATGGTTGTGTTGATGCTTTTGTAGAAGCTACCCTTGGACTAAACTGTAGCAAGGGCACACTATTAATCACTGGCTTAGTGTAGACGCGATTACTGTTAATTTGGCCTGACACCGATCCTGAGCCCCGCCCTGGTGTACCTGCATTTGCAACAAGTGGCATAATTGCAAAGGATAACATTAAAAACGTAAATTTAACTATTTTTGAGGAAGCAATTGGCATTTTACTTGTCCTAAGCAGTAAGCATAGAATTAAAGTTAACAGATCGTTAAATTCTGTAAAGGAAAACTGCAAAATAATAGGCCAAAAACCTCGAAAAAAATAAATCGTTCACTTCGAAACAATTATATTTTGAAAACATGAAATTACGCTGGTAATATTTGGGGAACATGCGAGGCTGAATCCAATAACAAAGATTCTGCAAATACCGACAAGCAGATTGTTCATGTAGCAAAATCGCAAACTGGGAGGTGCAATATGACTGCAACAACACATGATGGGGTCTCATCAAGCAGACCTATGACACCAGAAGAGCGTAAAGTAATTTTTGCGTCATCTCTGGGCACGGTTTTTGAGTGGTATGACTTTTACCTTTATGGTTCACTGGCTGCGATTATTGGGGCACAGTTTTTCAGTCAGTATGACGAAACAACGCGTAACATTTTCGCACTTTTAGCATTTGCTGCGGGCTTTATTGTTCGTCCTTTTGGAGCAATAGTCTTTGGACGTGTTGGAGATCTTGTTGGTCGCAAATACACATTTCTGGTCACCATTATGCTTATGGGACTCTCAACATTCATAGTTGGTGTACTCCCTGGTTCACAGGAAATAGGTTTTGCCGCTCCAGTTATCCTTATAATTCTTCGTTTGTTGCAAGGTCTTGCACTGGGTGGGGAATATGGCGGTGCAGCTACTTATGTTGCTGAACATTCACCTCATGGGCGTCGCGGATTTTACACATCTTGGATACAGACTACGGCAACTTTAGGACTGTTTCTGTCTCTTATAGTAATTCTGACAACTCGTACATACGTAGGTGAAGCAGATTTTGCCAAATGGGGTTGGCGCATTCCATTCCTCGTATCCATTCTTCTTTTAGGTGTATCTTTGTGGATACGTCTACAATTAAGCGAATCGCCAGCATTCCAAAAGATGAAGGATGAGGGCACTGGTTCAAAATCACCCCTGAAAGACTCTTTTGGTAAGTGGAGCAATGCTAAATATGCTATTCTGGCGCTGTTTGGCCTAACTGCTGGTCAAGGTGTTGTCTGGTACACAGGGCAATTTTATGCGCTGTTCTTCTTAGGCTCCATTCTAAAAGTTGATGGCCCAACAACCAACTATCTTGTTGCCTGGTCTCTTATATTGGGTACTGGCTTCTTTGTATTCTTTGGCTGGTTGTCTGATAAAATTGGCCGCAAGCCAATTATTCTGGCAGGCTGTTTTATTGCAGCAATTTCTTATTTTCCAGCATTCAAGATGTTGTCTGAAACTGCAAATCCGGCTCTGGCAAAAGCAATTGAAACGGTCAAAGTATCAGTTGTTGCAAATTCTGCTGAGTGTGGTTCGCTCTTCAACCCTGTTGGGACACGGAAATTTACTGCCGGATGTGATACCGTGCGTGATTTCCTGTCTAAATCATCCATTAAATACTCACTTGAACAGAGTCCAGCTGGAACATCTGTAAAAGTAAGGGTCAACGGCAAGGATGTGGAAACAACACCTGGCAATCTGAACAAGGATATTACAACAGCTCTTCAGGCTGCTGGTTATCCAAAGGCTGGTGATGCTGGGATCGCTAAAATGAGTGGCCCGTTCGATATAGCACGTCCCCAGATTGCAACGCTGATTGGTATATTGTTCTTCTTGGTTCTGCTGGTTACCATGGTTTATGGGCCAATTGCAGCGGCCCTTGTAGAGCTGTTTCCAACCCGCATCCGCTATACATCAATGTCCTTGCCTTACCACATAGGTAATGGTTGGTTTGGTGGATTGCTGCCTGCAACAGCCTTCGCAATGGTTGCTGCGACAGGCGATATATATTACGGCCTTTGGTACCCGATTATCGTGGCAGTCATGACCCTTGTAATTGGCATATTTTTTGTACCAGAGACCAAAGATCGTGACATCTACACCTATGATGAAAACTAACTTATTAAGGCGTTGAATACATGAGGGGCTTAAAACGCCCCTCTTTTTTATGTCTTGTATATAGATTTTAGATTTTTCATTTTTATGCAAAAAAGGGCTTCACAGAACAGATAACTATGCTAGACAGACGCAACAAAACATTATTGCCCATGTCAATCATCTGGCTGGATTTTTGTTTAAATGTTAGAGTTCACGAAAGTGGAAATAGCCGGCTTAGCTCAGTTGGTAGAGCAGTTGATTTGTAATCATCAGGTCGCGGGTTCGACTCCTGCAGCCGGCACCATTAGATTTTTACCGCAGTAAAAATGAACCGCTACCCTAGACAATGGCGTTTCTGGCACATTTATAAAAACGTCCTAACACTCTCTTGCAAATATTTAAGTTTTTTAAAACTAGAACATTCATCCATTTGGAAACTGGTATTTAACGTGAAGGCTGGACAAACGCTTGTCGGCACGACGATTAACCTGCAGATTCTCCTGTCTGAACAGTTTTTATCGGTACACTTAACTGTACTTTCAAGCCGTCCTTGTGCCATTCACGCTTTACCGATCCCTTGAGCTGCTGCTCAATGACTATTTCTGTTAATTTTGTTCCAAAGCCTTTGCTCGTAGGCGGTGCTTTGATTTTAGGTCCATCATTTTCTTGCCAGTCAAGATAGAGCGATCCTTTTTCAGTGCTCCAGCTTACCTTGACAGAGCCATTAAGTGCAGAAAAAGCTCCATATTTCATGGCGTTTGTACCAAGTTCATGCAGCGCAAGCGAGAGCGCAGAAAGCATTTCTTGGTCAAGCAGCAGGTCTGGCCCAATCATTTCAACGGCATTGCACTCCATGCTTATGTAAGGGGCAAGGATTGTAGATATTGTGGCAGATAACTGAACTTTATGTGACTGGCTCATATTATCAGAGCTATATGCATGAACTAGACTATGAGATGCAGAAAGAGCATGAAGCCGACCATTTATTGCCCGCGCAAGTTCTGAAACATTTACCGCGGTTCTGGCGCTCATATTTACGATACCAGCCGCCAACGCAAATAAATTGCCAACGCGATGATGGAGCTCTCGCACTAAAAGCGCTTTTTCATCATCACTTTTTTTTCTGTAGGTAATATCTCTTACAGCAATTATACCGCTTTTGAGTGTTCTTAAATTGTTTTCATCTAAAGTATACTCAGCCTTGGTGTTAGAAATCAACCAAAGAACCTGTCCATCAGAGTGAACAACGCGATGTTCAAATGTGACTGTCCCCAAAGAATCGTGATGGGATAGGCTTTCCATCTCTTTTTTAATCCAAGGCGCGTCTTCGGGATGGAAACGCGCATTGACCTCCTCTTCGGTAAGGGGTGTATCGGCAGGCAAATCATAAAGTTCTGCAGCAGTTTTGTCAAAAATTGATACATTTTTTTTGTAGTCAACATCGCCCAAGCCAAAATTTGCAACAGAAATTGCTATTTTAAGTTTGGATTCACTTTTTTTAAGGCTGATGTTTTCCGCCTGAAGTCGCCTTTTAGCCAGTCTAAGCTCCAATTCAGCTGTAACCTGCAAAGACAATGAACGTAAAATTCGCTGTTGATTTAAGGCTAAACCCTCTGGCCTTGGATTTTTATCTAAAACGCAGACAGTTCCTATTACAGCCCCCTCAGGGGTCTTTATAAGAACCCCTGCATAAAACCTTAAACCCTTGTCTTGTGCAACAAGTGGATTGCATGTAAATCTTTCGTCGAGCGATAAATCTTTAACGATAAGCATATCGTTTTCCAGAATTGCATGACGACAGATAGAAACGTCAAAGGGCATTTCTTGCTGACCAATCCCAGTCTCCGCTTTAAACCATTGCCGATTATCTGCTATAAAATTAATAACTGCAATTGGCGTTTCACAGGCATTGGCAGCAATTTCCGCCATTTCATCAAAATACTTTTCACGAGGCGTATCCAAAATTTCATAGTTCTGCAAAGCTTGCAGTCTTTTGCTCTCTTCTGAAAGTTCGTCTAAAGGCAATTCAACCATAAGGGTGTCACTTTTACGTCAAGTTTGTATGATTAAAACTTCTCTGGGTTGAAAGATTTATTACATGTGTTTTTTAAATTTAACAACTGACATGAACGTTAGATCAATTTATTAAACGTTTACATCAAGTTAAAGCTTGAAGGTTTTTGAGAATACATCTGATAAACGAAGTCTAAAACTTTGTTATGGTTAACGAATTAACGACAATTTACGTAATATTTAGCCTAGTCCACAGGTCTATGGTAAAAGCTTCCATAACGGTTTCAGAGTAGTTGTATGGAGTGCGCGTAATGTTAAAAATACAAACAAGATTTAACGCCCTGTCTAAAAAGTTTTTTAAAGATACCAGAGGCGCAGTTGCGATTATTTTTGGTATCACCATTATTCCGATTTTAATGGCAGTAGGCCTTGCTGTTGACTACAGTGTGACGTCTGATAATAAGTCCAAGCTTGACAGCGCAGCAGACGCAGCAGCGCTTGCAGGCGCTATCAGAGCAAAAACATATTTGGCTGAAAACCAGGGTCGCGGCCTGCCTGACAGTGTCGTCATTGCACAGGCCAAGGTAATAGCAAAAAAGGAAGCTGAAAAGCATTTTGATGGAAGTCTGACAAAACTTGTAAACACCAGCAATGTTACAAGAAACATTGAAATCGAGATAGACACGCAAAACAGAACAGTAAACGCAAATGTGAAATATGGCGCAGATGTCGCTTTATCTGTAGCTCCCGTTGTTAATATCAATAATTTTCATGTAACAAACGGAAGTGAGGGCATACAGGCTCAAGCCAATTTACCAACTTACCTGGACATCTATGTCGTTATGGATAATTCGGGATCTATGGGTATTGGGGCTGATGATTCCAATATTGCTAAAATAAAAGATCTTAATACTGCCAATCCTGGCTGTGAGGTGGCTTGCCATACAAATGGATATCCAAGTTACAATCAGCTCAAAAGCCTGACAGGCGCTAACAAGGTAACAATGCGTATTGATGTACTGCGTGATGCAATTACAGGCATGCTAAGCCAGGCAAATGCTATAAAAACAACAAACGACCTTTTTCAGTTCACCTTGCTTGCGTTTTCAAATGATCTTGTGCCTTTGCAATCTGCATCAACAGATTACGCTCAGCTCAATACTGGTATTGCAAGTCTTGATTTGGATAATCGCAATGGCGGCACAAATTTTCATTATTCAATAGGCACTCAGCTTCCAGGCCTTGTACCCAGTTCACAAGATGGTAGCTCGGCGCTAAAGCGTAAAACGCATATTGTCATCATCACAGATGGTGTTGAGAATAACCGTTTTCAAACTACATTTGGAAGCGGCATTGGTGATCCAAATTTTACAGATTGGCTAAGCAGTACAACGCAATATGTTACACCTTCAACCGGCGATCACATCCAGGCGTTCAATCCACGTATTTGTGATGCTGTTAAGGCAAAAGGTGCTCAAGTGACTGTACTGAACGTAAAATATATTGTGCCAAAAAATCCGTCAGGGGCAGCAGACGAATTTGACCATATTGGTAATAATATCATTGGCCAGGAAGCAACAACCCTTGCTGGCTGCGCCTCAAACTCAAGCGATTACTACTCTGCAAACACGCCTGCTGAAATCAAGTCTGCTGTGGCTGCCATATTTGGCAATATATTAAGGCCCGTGCGCCTTACAAACTAACACATTCTAAACGTCGTTTATGCAGCGCCCCTGGATGCAAATTAGCTATTGGCGTTTAGGCAAATCATCATTACATAGAGTCAGGTTTAATTAATCTGCCTCGAACTACAGATACAAATAATGACAACGACCGAAGCACAATTATCAGAGCGCCGTCAGCGCGGTATCATCAAAATCCATGGCCCCGAGGCATTTAAAGCCTCTCACAAGGCAGGACGTCTTGCGGCATCTGCTCTTGATATGATAAGCGATGTTGTAAAAATTGGCGTAACTACAGCTGAGCTGGATCAGCTGATTTTTAAGTTCGCTATGGATCATGGCGCGCTGCCTGCAACGCTCATGTATCGCGGCTACACGCATTCAAGCTGCATCTCAATTAATCATGTGGTGTGTCATGGTGTTCCAGACGACAAGCCATTGCGCGATGGTGATATTGTCAATGTTGATGTTACGTTCATTGTCGATGGTTGGCATGGGGATACCAGCCGCATGTATCTGGTGGGTGATGTTTCTCGCAAGGCAGCCCGTCTTGTAGATGTAACCTACGAAGCCATGATGCGCGGCATTGCGGAGGTAAAACCCGGCAGTACAATGGGAGATATGGCTCACGCCATTCAAAGTTTTGCTGAGGCTGAGCGGTGTAGTGTTGTACGTGATTTTTGTGGTCATGGTATTGGACGGCTGTTCCACGATGAGCCTAACATCCTGCATTTTGGCAAGCCAGGTGAAGGGCCAGTTTTTCAGGCGGGCATGATTTTTACTATTGAGCCAATGATAAATCTGGGCAAAGCCAATGTAAAAGTGCTTTCGGATGGTTGGACTGCCGTCACGCGTGATCGGTCTCTTTCTGCGCAGTTTGAGCATATGGTAGGCGTAACAGAAACGGGCTGCGAAATATTTACACTTTCACCACAACAACTGCATAAGCCCCCCTACTCCAGTCTATGATACCAGCACCTCCAAAAGAAAAAGACCATCGCGAGGGCCATCGCCAGCGTCTCAAAGAGCGTTTTCGTCTTGGTGGTGCGGACACAATGCCTGATTACGAATTGCTGGAAATGCTGTTGTTTCGCTCCATTCCCCGCCGCGATACAAAAAAACTGGCTAAAGATCTTATCGCCAAATTTGGCACATTTGCTGAAGTTATAGCTGCTCCTCCTGCTCGTTTGATGGAAACCAGTGGCGTTGGACAATCTACAGTCACAGATTTAAAACTGGTGGCCGCTAGCGCCCAGCGTCTGACCCGCATAGAAGTTATGAACAAACCAGTATTATCATCCTGGAATGCGATACTGGATTATTGCCGTGCTGACATGGCATTCGAGATGCAGGAACAGTTCCGCATTTTGTTTTTGGACAAATCCAACACACTTATAGCTGCAGAAGTTCAACAGCGTGGAACTGTGGACCATACACCTGTTTATCCGCGTGAAATTGTAAAACGCGCTCTGGAACTATCATCTACTGCAATCATTCTTGTTCATAATCACCCCTCTGGCGATCCCACGCCTTCAAATGCAGATGTAAAAATGACTAGTCAGGTTATTGATATAGCAAGGCCGCTTGGCATTATTGTTCATGATCATGTAATCATCGGTCGTAAAGGGCATTTTAGTTTTAAAGGTAAAGGCTTGATATAAATGGATAATCACGTATCTGCACATCGGCCTGTATCTCAAGCCCTCTGGAAAGGCTTCAAGTGCAGATGTCCAAATTGTGGTGAGGGCAGACTATTTGGTAAATTTTTGAAAGTTGTACCTGTATGTTCAATATGCAACCAGAATTTTGAAGGTCAACGTGCTGATGATCTCCCACCCTATATCACAATTACAATAGTTGGTCACATTATAGTGGGTTTGAATCTGGCAATAGAACGCAGTTCAGATTGGCCAATCTGGATCCACATGGTGCTTTGGCCAGTATTGACCATAATTATGACTTTATTGTTGATACAGCCTATAAAAGGAGCCACAATTGGTTACCAATGGGCATTGAAACTTCACGGGTTTGATGAAAAAGATGACGTGCACAATAAAGTGAAAAATATCTGAAATTACAATGGTTCTACCCTGTGCCTAATTCTAGCCAAGGCAGTTTCCGCGCGGCGTCTGGCTTTACCAGCTAATAATGGTGTACTTTCGGCAACTGCCCGCATTTCATCAATATTTCCATTGCAATGCAGGCCAACGTCAATACCAGCAGAAAAGCAGGCTTCCGTACGTTCGCGGAATGTACCTGTGAGTGCCTTCATTGAAAGATCATCACTCATTAAAAGCCCATCAAAACCAATCTTACTACGGATAATTGTACGGATAATTTTACGAGATGTAGTGGCTGGATTATCACCATCTATACTTTTGAAAACCACATGTGCACTCATTGCAGCAGGCATGTCTGCTAAAGCTTTAAATGGTAAAAAATCCTGGGCTTCAAGTTTTTTGCGCGAGGCTGTCACAATCGGTAAAGTATGATGACTGTCAGCTCCAGAACGCCCATGGCCAGGAATATGTTTGATAACAGGCAAAACACCACCAGCGAGTAATCCTTCAGCTGCGGCACGACCTAACACAGCGACGACCTCTGCATCATACGAATAGGCACGATCGCCAATAACATCATGAGCGCCTTTTACAGGTACATCCAGCACTGGCAGACAATCCACATTTATGCCCAGCTGTAATAAGTCATGAGCCATTTTTAAGGAGTTCAACCGGCACAGTTCTCTGCCTTTGACAGCATCTTGAAGGTAAATTTCACCCAGCTCACGACCTGAGGGGTATTTAGGCCAGTGCGGCGGACCAAGGCGCTGAACACGTCCGCCCTCCTGATCAATCAGCACCGGCGCATCGTCTCTGCCAACGCAGGCGCGCATCTCGGCAGTTAAGGCCCTAACTTGATCTGGTGTGTCAATGTTGCGTTTAAAAAGTATAAATCCCCACGGATTGAAGTCTCGGTAAAAGTCTCGCTCCTCGGTGTTTAAAACGAGGCCCGAACAGCCAACAATAAAAGAATGAACCCCCATTTAAAGCCTACCCACCACTGATGAAACAGCTGCCGCCAGCAGCTTTCAAATCTGCACAAAGCGCGTTTGCCTGATCCTTGCTAACAGCACCAGAACGCACACGGTAAACATCTCGTCCATTGACTTGCGCTTTAACAACGCGTGCATCGACTGATCCCATCACTGAAGGATACTTTGATTTGAGCCTGGATATTAAACTCTGTGCTTCTGTAGTGCTACCTGGTGCGCCAAACTGCACAGAGAATTTACCTGCTCCAGTTGAACGCGTTGGTGCCGTTTCAGTTTGAGGCTCTACAGCAGTTTCAGCATCTTCAACTGGAACTTTAACAGGTTTTGGTGCCTTGGCAGCTGGAGATGCAACTATTGGCATTGTATTGGCTGCAATTTTTTGTCCTTTACGGCTTACGCCAGCAGGGGGTGTAATCTGTAAAGGGGCTTCACTGTTTATCTCTGGCACATCGCTTCTAAGGGCAACATCTGACATGGTTTTTTGCTGTGCAGGTGTTGTTTTGGCGGGTTTAGGAGCCACAGCTTTTTGAACAGTCTTTGGCGCTGGAGTATCTGTTTTTGCAGGCGCCTGAACAGATGGTTCCCCTGTTGTTATTCGAACACTCTTTACCTTCTTGGGTCCACCATTCAAGGAACTTGAAGTTTCAGGCACAGGCAGGCTGGGTAAAGATGGCACAGAACCTGAAGAAATAGCAGGTATCGCAGGCGCAGATACTACAGCCCCAGTTGCTGTGACTGATGAAGCAGCTGAGGGTGCAGCGGTTGCTGGCAATGAATTTGCAACAGCCTGAGGCTTTGGTGCAGGGACAATAACAGCTAGTGGGGAGACAGGGTTTGAAATAGCTTGCAGATTAACGGTATTTGCGTTTGTCTGTGCATTGGGTACAGGAACCAGTACAACAGGAGCGGCGCCATTTTCGCTGACTTGTCCCAGGTCAACACGTCTAATATCTTTTTTTATGGCTTGCGAAAGATCAACTGGCTGCTCTTCTCTTGGCACGAGCTTGGGAAATTCCTTGGACGCATCCCTATTTTTCTGCAAAATATCTGCATTGAGATTAGGAACTTCTGCTCCACCTGGATTAATTGGCTTTTCTTTCACCGGGCCTGCTTTTGCTGCAATAACAGGGGTATTGTCAGCTATTTTTACAGGGCCATTATTGAGGCCCGAATAGCCCCATACGCCTGCCACTGCCAAACTTCCAAGGGCAACCATCGCACCAAAAATCTTTAACCCAGACCTGGAAGGTTGAGTATTATCATAATTATCACTATAATCTACATGGCTTCCAGCCAAAAATTCTGGTGGTTCTCCAGAAAAAGGCTGTTCATGAAGGTTGTCTTCACTCATGTGTGACTGATAACCAGCAGGCAGCGCATCAAGTTCAAATGTCCCTTGGTCTGTAGCCCCGCGCGTAGTTTGTCTGCGTAAATTAGTCAGCTCATCAAAGATAGATGCCGCGTGTTCTTGGGTAGGCAATTTTTCTTCTACAGATGATTTGATGGAATCACCTGCGTTTAAGGCCTGTTCAGGTTGTTTTTTGTTATCTCTTGAAAGCAAAAAAGGATCATCCTGCCCCACAATGCGCGCAAGCTCAGCCAAAGGGTCTGACATAGTATGTTTTGGCTGCGTCTGCATCTCTCGAAGCTGGCGTTCAAACTCATCGAGATCTATTGGTGCACGTGGCCTTGATGTTGAATTATCAGTCATGGGTGTCGTCCTTAAAGGCTTTTAATCTCCCCTTTACGCCCTTTTTACTATAAAATCGGCTCAATTTTGATTTTATCGCATTTCTTGGGGGGCGCTAACACCTAGGATTCCCAATCCAGATGCCAGAACAGATTTGAGCGAATAGACAAGTGCAAGTCTTGCGTATGTTAAAATGCCATCATTTTGATTAACAAAGCGCAAATTATGATGATCTTTTCCACGATTCCATAAAGAATGAAAAGAACTAGCAAGATCGTATAGATAAAAAGCCACTCTATGCGGTTCGCAAGAGGTTGCTGCTGCCTCAACCATTCTTGGATATTCAGCCAATAGACGCATGACTCCACGCTCTGATTCGTCATTTATAAGGCTTAAATCAGCAGTGGCTAGAGTTTCAGCGCTAAAATCTGCTTCTGGAAAAGCGGCGGCGGCCTGCCTAAAAACAGAATTACAACGCGCATGTGCATATTGCACATAAAAAACTGGATTATCCTTGGACTGTTCAATAACCTTGGCTAGGTCAAACTCCAGAGTTGCATCATTTTTGCGAAACAGCATCATGAAACGTACTGCATCGCAGCCAACTTCATCAATCACTTCTCGCAATGTCACAAAATCGCCTGAGCGCTTGGACATTTTGACAGGTTCGCCATTTCTCATAAGCTTGACAAGCTGACAAAGCTTGACATCAAGCACCGCCTTCCCCCCACTTACAGCTTTTACCGCCGCTTCCATGCGCTTGACATACCCACCATGGTCTGCACCCCAAACGTCAATCAACCTGGTGTAGCCACGATTAAATTTTGAGGCATGATAGGCAATATCGGATGCAAAGTAGGTATAGCTCCCGTCGGATTTTACAAGGGGTCTGTCGACATCGTCACCATATCTTGTAGATGCAAAAAGCGCCTGCTCCCTATCTTCCCAATCCTCATCAACCTGTCCTTTGGGGGGTGGCAAACGGCCTTTGTAAATAATGCCTTTTTCTTCCAGATCCGTAATTAAAGCACCAACTGTATCTACTGGCATCTGTAATGATCGCTCAGAAAAAAACACAGAATGCTTCACCTGTAACTGCGAAAGATCCTCACGGATCATGTCCATCATGGCATTGATCACAATCACACGTATGTCGGATATCCATTCAACCTCAGGCTTATTTTGCAAACTACTTCCGTATCTTGCAGCTAGCATCTCACCAACTGGTATAAGGTATTCTCCTGGATACAATCCTTCAGGTATAGCTCCGATATCTTCTCCAAGCGCCTCGCGATACCGTAAATACGCAGAACGTGCCAATACATCTACCTGCGCACCAGCGTCATTAATGTAATACTCCCGCGTTACGTCTGCTCCATCAAAATCAAGCAATCTGGCAAGTGCATCTCCAAACACTGCGCCTCGACCATGCCCGACATGCATGGGGCCCGTTGGATTGGCGGATACATATTCTAGATTGATTTTTTCAAGTCGGCGCTCTCCAGAGCCAAATCCATCTGGGTTCGCCATAACAAAGCGCAAAACATTTTCATAAAAATAGGGTGCAATTTTAATATTTATAAAACCAGGTCCAGCAATATCTACGCTTAAAATGCCATCTTCGCGCTGTAAGTGTTCAGCAATTTTATCTGCAATATCACGCGGCTTACAGCTTGCCTGCTTGGCATAAACCATTGCTGCATTTGTTGAAATATCCCCATGCGATGAGTCGCGCGGAGGCTCCACTGCAAAACGGGAAAGGTCGATATCTGCTGGTAGATGACCTTGTTTTACAAGTGTACCAAGTATTACTGCAATGCGCCTGTGGAAGTCGTTGAATATGTTCATCTGACTTAAAACTCCTAAGAGCCGCGCCTAACGCAAATCAGGCGTTACGTCAAACAGTCTGCGATGCATTAGAATAGCATATCTATCGGTCATGCCAGCTATGTAATCCGCCACTTGCCGTGCACTATCACCCTTGTCGTCCAGTCTCCACTCTGTTGGTAAGAGGTAAGGATTAGCCAACAGCTTCTCAAATAACCCCTGCACAATTTCTGTAGCGCCCTCTCGAATGCGCAGGATATTGGGGTGACGATACATGTGCGGAAACAAAAATCCTTTTATGGCCCTGTCCGCAGCGGCAAGCGGCGGCGAAAATGCAATAACAGGCTCACTGGCATTTCGTATATCATCCGAGCTTTTTGGCTGCAGCGCAAAAATTCTGTCCTCACTGGTAACAATAACATCCTCAACAAACTGGGTTATGACGCGCCTTTGCAATTCGTGAACAACACGCGAGAGCTCAAGCTCAGGATGCAGGTAGTATATGTTATCAAGCAACCTTTTAACGTGAGCCACATCTCTTAGTTCATCCAACGTAAAAAGTCCTGCCCGCAGACCATCATCTATGTCATGTGCGTTGTAGGCTATATCATCTGCAAGCGCTGCAACCTGCGCCTCAGCGCTTGCCAGTGTTGAAAGATGTAGATTATGGCGCATATTGTAAGATTTAATAGCCATCGGCAGTCCGTTACAGGCATATCGACCTGCTGGAAGCCCATGTTTATCAAGAACAGCTCCATTATGTTTTGCCAAACCTTCCAGCGTATCCCAGGTAAGGTTCAACCCATCATAGTTTGCATATCTTTTTTCCAGGCTTGTAACTATGCGCAATGTCTGGGCATTATGATCAAACCCTCCATAGGACTTCATGACATCATGAAGTGCATCCTCGCCAGTATGCCCAAATGGCGTGTGTCCTAGATCATGCGCAAGGGCCAAAGCCTCAGCCAAATCTTCATCAAGGCCCAGCGCCCGCGATATGGATCTGGCAATTTGGGCAACCTCTAATGTGTGGGTAAGTCGTGTTCGATGATGGTCACCTTCATGTTCCACGAACACCTGCGTTTTATGCTTTAGGCGCCTGAAGGCCGAAGAATGTATAATGCGATCCCTGTCGCGCTGGTACTCGCTGCGCGTGGGAGATGATGCTTCCTCCACCAGCCGCCCACGCGAACGATCAAAGTACGAGGCAAACGGTTGCAGAGGTCTTGAGAGTTGGTATCGCAAACTATAACCTTGTATTTAGTAAATGTTTCCAGAAAATATTAGCTTTGATCAATTAACGCTGGCGCTTTTCTATAAGATTTAAAACATGCCTTTATGTCAAAACCAACGCATATTGTGTTTTACTAATATATTTTGATGAATTGAATGCATATTTGATACCATGTTGACTTTTTCGACTTGACGACTCGTGTGCAGGTAGTTTATCGACCAGCATGCAGTGTGCTGTCCAAAACAGTACACGAACTTATTATTTGTGTAATTTAAGGCCTTTCTTGCTGGGACGCTTTAATCACAATCTTTAAATTGTGTAGGTTCATTTGTTTGAACTTATAAGGAGAAAGTTAAAGTGGCTCGTATTGCTGGTGTCAATATCCCAACACAAAAGCGTGTAATCATAGCGCTACGCTACATCCACGGCATTGGTCCGGTGAATGCAGTTGAAATATGTGACAAGGTGGGCATCCCCCACGAGCGTCGCGTAAACCAGCTATCTGATGCTGAAATCTTGCAGATTCGTGAAACAATAGACCGTGATTACGTGGTTGAAGGTGACTTACGTCGCGAAAATTCAATGAACATAAAGCGTATGATGGATATAGTATGTTATCGTGGCCTTCGTCACCGTCGTGGACTGCCAGTACGTGGTCAGCGCACACACACGAACGCCAGGACACGCAAGGGCAAACCAAAGGCAATTGCTGGTAAAAAGAAATAGCACATCTATAAACCACGGTATTGAGAATCGTGGTTTTCATTGGTAATCCCCAGCGTCTGGCAAAACGGACGCGCTTGAAGGAAAGACATTATGGCTAAAGAAGCAACACGCGTTAAAAAACGCGAGAGAAAAAACATTGTATCTGGCGTTGCTCACGTCAATGCTTCGTTCAACAACACAATGATTACAATTGCAGATGCTCAGGGTAATACCATCTCTTGGTCATCGGCTGGAACAATGGGCTTTAAAGGCTCGCGCAAGTCAACTCCTTACGCGGCTCAAATGGCCGCCGAGGATGCAGCTCGCAAAGCAGCTGAACATGGTATGCGCACGATTGAGGTTGAGGTTACAGGTCCAGGATCCGGCCGCGAATCCGCACTTCGTGCACTGCAAGCTGCAGGTTTTCAGGTCACATCAATTCGTGATGTAACGCCTATCCCTCACAACGGCTGTCGCCCACGCAAGCGCCGTCGCGTTTAATTTTTTAATATTCACCCATTATTTCAATTACAGGCTGTTTAATTTAAAATAGCCGCAAGACCTTAAAGGGGTTAGATAGTGATCCAGAAAAATTGGCAGGATCTCATCAAGCCAAATAAGCTTGAGGTGATCCCGGGCGATGATATCAAGTCTACAGCCACTGTGGTAGCAGAGCCGCTTGAACGTGGCTTCGGCATGACGCTTGGAAATGCTCTTCGCCGCATTCTCCTGTCATCTCTACAAGGCGCAGCTGTAACAGCTGTTCAGATTGATGGTGTTGTGCATGAGTTTTCAAGCATCCCCGGCGTCCGCGAAGATGTGACAGATATTGTCTTAAACATAAAAGATATTGCAATTCGCATGGATGCAGAGGGTCCCAAACGTCTGACCTTACGCAAAACAGGTCCTGGCGTTGTGACCGCAGGCGATATAACGGTCGTTGGTGACATAGAGATTTTAAATCCTGGTTTGGTTCTATGTAATCTGGATGATGGCGCAGAGCTTCGCATGGAGTTTACCATTGATAATGGCAAAGGTTATGTATCTGCGGATAAAAATCGCTCAGAAGATTCTCCAATAGGACTGATCCCAGTCGATAGTTTATTTTCTCCAGTTAAAAAAGTGTCTTATCGTGTAGAAAATACACGAGAAGGTCAGGTTCTTGACTACGATAAGCTTACAATGACAATCGAAACCAATGGTTCGGTTACTCCAGAAGATGCATTGGCATATTCCGCGCGTATTCTGCAAGATCAGCTTAACGTGTTTCTTAACTTTGAAGAGCCTAAAAAAGAAGAGCTTGAGCCAAGCATTCCTGAGCTTGCCTTTAACCCTGCCCTACTTAAAAAAGTTGATGAGCTTGAGCTCTCTGTTCGATCCGCAAACTGTCTCAAGAACGATAACATTGTCTACATTGGTGATCTTATACAAAAATCCGAGGGCGAGATGCTGCGCACTCCAAACTTTGGTCGTAAATCATTAAATGAAATCAAGGAAGTACTGGCACAGATGGGCCTCCATCTAGGTATGGATGTTCCTGGCTGGCCGCCAGAAAACATTGACGATCTGGCCAAACGCTTCGAAGAACATTACTAATTTCATCACCCTTCGGTAAACCACCGAGTACAAAAATCAGGAGTGGACAATGCGCCACGGTTTTAGAGGCCGTCGTTTCGGCCGTCGTTCAGATCATCGTTCAGCAATGCTGGCAAATCTGTGTCAGTCTCTCATTACCCATGAGCAGATTGTGACAACTTTGCCAAAAGCAAAGGACCTTCGTCCAGTTGTAGAAAAGCTTATTACACTGGGCAAACGTGGTGATCTTCATGCACGCCGTCAGGCAATTGCCCAGATAAAAGACATATCAGTTGTCAAGAAACTATTTGATACTGTTGGTCCGCGCTACAAAGATCGCAACGGGGGATACACACGCATCATGAAAGCAGGCTTTCGCTTTGGTGATAATGCACCTCTTGCGGTCATAGAACTTGTTGAACGTGATGTTGATGCAAAGGGTGCCGTTGATCGTGCGCGTGCTGCCGCCGATCAAGTTGCAGCAGCAGCTTGATTTTAATTTAGCTCAATACACTCTTTCAAAGGGCGGCTTATGTAGTCGTCCTTTTTTATTTGTAAAGAATTTTAGTCCTACACCTTTTTGGAATACGATACTATGACACCTTCTGCCCGCATTTCCGCTGCCATAGAAATACTGGCAGATCTTGAACTTCGCAAACGCCCAGCTTCAGAAGCTCTGCGTGATTGGGGCTTGAGCCATCGTTTTGCAGGCTCTGGTGATAGAGCAGCGCTTGCAAGCCTTGTCTATGACACAATGCGTAAACGTAATTCATCAAGCTGGGTTATGGGTAATGATACCCCTCGTGCCGTTATGCTATGTGCATTACGCGATATTCGAGGCATGAGCGTGGAGGAAATCGAAACACTCTGCGGCGGTGATCGTTTTTCACCAGAGCCTTTGACACAGGACGAACGGGAGCGCTTGACCAGTGGCAATACACAAGATGCGCCATCCCATATAATTGCCAACTATCCAGAGTGGCTGGAACCAGCTTTAGTTCATGCATTTGGAGATGCCCGTGAAGCTGAGCTTCAGGCGATGTGTATGCGTGCGCCAATGGATCTGCGCGTTAATACACTTAAAGCCATTCGCCCTGCTGCCATAGCTGCTCTTTCACATTTTCATCCAGATGCAACACCTCACTCTCCTATTGGCCTGCGCGTTCCTGCTCGAGCCGATGGACGAAGCCCATCCATTCAGGCAGAGCCTGCCTTTCTGAAAGGCCTTATTGAGATTCAGGATGAAGGATCACAGCTGGTATCACTCATGTCAGGTGCACAGCCTGGTGAACAAATTCTGGACTTATGCGCAGGGGGTGGTGGTAAGGCTTTAGCGCTGGCAGCAATAACAAATAATAAAGGACAGATATTTGCAGCTGATAACGATGCAAGACGTCTGGCACCTATTCACGATCGCTTGACCCGAGCAGGTGTTCGCAATGTTCAGGTTCGCACACCACAAGGTAAATCCATGGCCATTGGGGATCTAAATGGCAAAATGGATATGGTATTGGTAGATGCACCCTGCACCGGCACCGGTACATGGCGCCGCAATGCAGATGCAAAATGGCGCATACGCCCTGGCAGTCTGGACGCGCGCCTTAAGGACCAGCGTGATGTACTTGATCTTGCTGCAAAATCTGTCCGCATTGGTGGCAGGATCGTTTACATTACATGCTCACTTCTGCCAGAAGAAAATGGCGACCAAATCAAGGATTTCGTAAATGGCGAACATGATTTTGCGGTAATGCCACCTGCAGATGTTGCAACCAAAGCTGGTCTGCCACAGCTTGCACAATACACTGATGTTTCAGGCCTTGGCATATTACTAACGCCATACAGAACTGGTACTGATGGATTTTTCATCAGCATTTTAACGCGTCAAAGCTAATAAAACTTACAATAAGCACAATTAGAGCCAATTCATTAAATCTTGCTTTAGAGATTTTAAGCTAACCTGTAACAGCTTGTCCTGTAGCCAAATCTGCGGCTACAGCTATTGTGTTAGGGTTGCGTCATGGTTACAATTTCGAATCTGGGCCAAAGTTATGGTGTTATTGCACCAGAAACAATAAGTGCTTACCAGCTTACTTTAAACAAGCTTGCAGTTTACGCTGGTACAACACCCCCGCCAACACAAATATCTCTAAGCAATCAGGCAGCACAGCTTGCTGGCTTTGGCAGAACGCTCGACACATTAGCAGCGTCAAACTCTTCTTTTGAAGACACGCGCGGTCTTTCAACAGTATCAAAATTGCAGGCAGATTTTGCCATAGCCTATAAAACAGCGTCCAGCCGCCTGACTGTTGCAGGCCTAAATGCAAACACTCAGCAAAATGCTGGACGCACAACGGCTGGCCTGCTAGGGGGTGCATCCAACATTTCTGATGTTGTAAGCTCATACTTGAAAACGCCAAACAACAAAAAGGAATATGATGTATTTGGTAACGAAACTGGTGGAAATGCTATCTTTACAGCAATTGGAAATGCTCTTAAAAAGCAGAATGTGCGCACAAATGCAGCACTCCATTTACTAGGTGTCTACAATCAAAATAAAACAGCCGACCCTTACGCTAGAAGAGAACCCACTAAATACAGCGCAAATGGTTCTACTAAAATAGATGTGAAAGTCTCCTCCTTGACATCACAAATTGTTGATATTCCTCTGGCTAAGGGTCTGCTACCTGCAAATAAATATCAGATCGTAACCACAACTTCAGATAATACTGGTGGCGCCTTAAGCGAGGGCATATCGTCTACAATCACAACAAGTAATCAGAATACAACTGTTGCTGTCGATACGAATGATCCTCTGGGCGATGACACACGCACAACAAACCTGAATCTTAACTTAGGCAATGGTTCAAATGTTGCTTTTGTGTCTGGCTCCAATGACTCAACAATTCGAGCAGGCTCTGGCAGTAATTTCGTTGTGGCTGAAGGCAATTCAACCATTTACGGCGGCACAGGCGATAGTATTCTGGTCGGTAAAAATGTCATCAGTGGCACTGGTAATGATACAATTTTTTCATCCGGCTTTGCTTATGGTGGTAAAGGGGATGATTACATTGTTCTGTTTAATCCTTCCAGCAAAACCGACCCAAAAGCCCCGCTTCCCCTTGCAATTGGTGGCAGCGGTAACAATACCATATTGGCAAACATCAAAGCCAATGTAATTGGTGGACAAGATAATAACAACATCATCTTGCGCCAAGGCGGTTCAGCTTCAAGTGGAAATGGTAAAAATATAATCTCGGCCGAGGAGCTGGCAGAAGTAACCGTTGGCAATGGTAATAATGATATTCACCTTGTAAAAGGCGGCTCTATAATAGCTGGTAATGGCAATAATGTAATCGTGTCTCGCACCAGGGCAGATATTACCATTGGCAGCGGCGCAAATGATATTGAACTTCGTCAAGGTGGCACTATAAACTATGCAATTGGTGGCAAAGTAAATGCACTTGCAATTGGCTTATCTGATCCAGCAATTACACCACCGCCTATCAATAAAATAAATTTATCGGGCCTATTATACAGCGATACAACAACGAGTGCCACATTGTTCACTGCATCCATCAAGCAAAATGCTGGTACACTAGGTGGATTTAACGTGTCTGTTACTGATCCAAATGTAAAATACTCACTTCATTTCAGTAAAAATGGACAGGCGCAGGATGTAACAATCATTGGCAGTGTTATAACAGTTGGTTCTGTATATACTGGAAGCTGAAAAATACGGTAAATAGTATTTGACAGTAGGTGCGTGTACTATTGTATCTTTATTTGTACCTTTAAAAGAAATACATCATCTATCACAGATGCATAAAACTTCTGCTAAGGCACTGATTTTATAAAAATAGTATAAATTTTCAATATTACTCTTCTACCGCCATGTCTATACTTTTAAGATCACTCAGGACTTCTGCTGCAACAGCACGCGTAATGGCGCGATTTTTGGAAAGGCTGTATCTGTCAAGTGCTGCCACAATATTTTTTGCAGATGCAAAAGAGCGCTCAATCCGCAAGGTCAGATATTCAATAACATTCGGTTCTACGCTTAATTGCCTATCATGAAGAAGTTTAGCCAGCAGCACCCTGAACACTGTATCATCTGGAGGCGCAATCTCCACCATTGGCGCAAGTCGAAGGCGTGACAATAAATCTGGAAGTTTAATGCCCCAGCAATCAGGTGGTTTGCGAGCCGTTATCATTAAATATCCGCCACTTTCACGAATAAGATTCAGCATATGAAAAACAGCATTTTCATTAATCTGCAAACGGTCCATGTCTTCAATCAAAAGAGCGCCAGAGGATTTGATGATTGGAATATCAGCTACATGAAAATCTTGAGCTTTGAGAACTTCAGCAGATGTTTTACGCGCCCAGATTGAAGAAAGATGTGACTTTCCGCATCCCTCTGGCCCAGTAATTATGGCAACAGGATCAGGCCAGTTGGGCCAGGCTGAAACAATTGCAAATGCAGACTGATTGAACTGGCCAAGATGAAAATCCTCTATTCCCAGTCCTTCAACAAAAGGCAGATCAAAAGCAAGTTGATGAACCATTTATGAGCCTGATAATTCAGTTTTATAAAGACTGCTCTGCAGATACTGCTTAAGACCAAACCTTAACAGTACACCAACAGCTGCTGCCAATGGTACAGCAACAAGAAGCCCTAAAAAACCAAATAACGAGCCAAAAGCAAATAGGGAAAACATTAGCCATACAGGATGTAACCCTACAGAACCTCCAACAAGTTTGGGCGAAAGAATATTGCCTTCCAGAAATTGACCAGAAACAAAAATACCTACAACAAGCAGAATGGACGTACTGTCAGGCCAGAACTGAACGATGGCAACTGTAATAGCCAGAACCGCACCAGTTATGGCACCAACATAAGGAATAAAGGCCAAAATACCCGTAATTGAACCAATTAAAAAACCAAAATTCAAATGTGCAAGTGAAAGTCCAATGCCATAGTATAGTGCAAGGATAAGACAGACTAAACCTTGCCCACGTAAAAATCCTGAAATTGCAGTGTTTATGTCATTGGCTATGGCGCGCATGGTCTCACGCTGTGAAACTGGTATCCATCCGTCGACTGTATCAATAATATCCTGCCAGTCCAGAAGTAGATAAAACGTAACTACGGGCGTAACAATCAACAACGAAAACGCACCGATTATAGCCTGCCCGCCTGACCAAAGCGATGTTATAAATGCACCTACATAGTTAACCAGCTGCCCAACTGTGTTGCCAAGGTACTTTTCAAAATCCTGCATTGCACCAGGCCCAGCAATACGTTCCAGCATAGGCCCACCCTGTTCAATTGCCAATGCCTGTAGCCGCGCAGCATACAAGGGAAGTTTTTCCAACAGGCTTGTCATCTGTGCAGTTAACGGCGGAAGAGCAAATACCAGCATTGTAATAATAAGAACAATAAACAGCACCAGTATAACCAGCGAGGCACCCAGTCTGTTAAGACCAATTCGTTGCAGGCGTGTTGCAAGCGGATCCAGCAGGTAGGCAATGAACATACCAGCTACAAAAGGCATGAGCACGGTACGAAATAAAAATAAAATAGCTGTAACTGCTATAAAAGCAAAGCACCAGAATAGGAGCCTCTGCTTTCTAACCGCTATAGACGTAAAACGCATATTATCCATAAAACTCAGCCATCCAAAAAATTATCGCTCAGTTTGTTTTGTCATGTGTTTTAACCAGAGTGACAAGTATGCTCCCATAGAGCCTATGGTCAGAATAGCAACAGAAATTGTCATAATATCCTGAATGACAGGATTACTAATACTAAAAGCCAGCGTACCCAGCATCATTGCCGCAAAAGCAATCTGTGCGAAAGTATTTGCTTTGCTGATTTTAAGTGGCTCTATAGTCATTGGATTATTAAGCAGCTGCGAAAGTATGATTGCACCAAGTATCATAACATCCCTGGCAACAACCATAATAGCTAACCAGACGGGGATAACACTGACAATCGCAAGGGTTATATAGATTGATGCAAGAAGCGCTTTATCTGCCAATGGATCAAGATAGGCACCAAGTTCTGTACGTTGATTAAAATGCCTGGCAATAAAACCATCTACCGCATCTGTAATACCAGCTATTACAAAAACGGAAAATGCACTGATCCAGGCATGAGATGTAATCATAACAATAACAACAGGCACAAGACAAAGACGTGCAAGAGTAAGGAAATTTGGTATATTAACAGTATTTAAAGACACATTGATACTCTTTGTACTATATTATGCGGTTGCAGAGCCTGTCAAAGCCTAGCTTAGGCACTATTTTGTGGTCAACCTGTTCTTTTTAACTCTCTTACCTTTTTTCTTGGCTTTTTTCTTGGCTTACCCTCTTGCGGATTCCCCTTCTTAACGTGTAACCGAGCAGTGGGAGCACAATAATGACCAAACCAACACAAAACGGACTTACCTATGCACAGGCTGGCGTCGATATAGATGCTGGCAATGCTATGGTTGATGAAATCAAACCGCTGGTTCGCGCAACACGTCGCCCCGGCGCCGATGCGGAGATTGGCGGTTTTGGCGGCCTGTTTGATTTGAAAGCTGCTGGCTTCAAGGATCCAATCTTGGTAGCTGCCAATGATGGCGTTGGCACCAAAGTCAAAATTGCAATTGATACGGATCAGCACCACACAATTGGCATTGATCTGGTCGCAATGTGTGTCAACGATATTATTGTGCAGGGTGCTGAACCATTATTCTTTCTGGATTATTTTGCCACAGGTAAACTTGCCGCTGATATTGGTGTTGAAATTGTGCGGGGCATTGCAGATGGTTGCCGCATGGCAGGCTGCGCTTTGATTGGCGGCGAAACTGCAGAAATGCCTGGCCTGTATGGGCGCGGCGATTACGATCTGGCGGGCTTTGCAGTGGGAGCGGCAGAACGTGGAACCCTGCTGCCACGCCTGAATGAAATTCAAGAGGGTGATGTTATTCTTGGCCTCGCCTCGTCTGGCGTACATTCCAACGGCTATTCGCTTGTGCGCAGAATTGTTGATCTCTCGCGTGTTATGTGGGCTGATCCCTGCCCGTTTGCACCAGATATAAGTTTGGGAGAGGCGCTTCTCATGCCCACCCGCATTTATGTCAAACCGCTTCTTGAAATATTGCGTGGACCAAACGCGACCAAGCTCAAGGCGCTTGCACATATTACAGGTGGTGGCTTTCCTGATAATATTCCGCGCGTTTTACCAGATGGTTTTGCAGCACATCTTGATCTTGCCTCAATTAATTTACCTGCAGTTTTTGGCTGGCTGGCAAAGGTTGGCAATGTTGAAGAGACTGAAATGCTGCGTACATTCAACTGTGGTATCGGCATGATACTGGTGGTTGATAAATCAGCGGCAGACAGCATTATAAAAGAACTGACCATATTGGGTGAAACAGTAACAGCTTTTGGTACGATAAAGCCTGCAAAAGGAGATAGACAGGTTATCTACAATGGACATCTGAAATTATGAGCAAAAAACGTGTCGCAATTTTAATCTCTGGCCGTGGATCAAACATGGGTGCGCTGATTAAAGCCGCAAAAGGCTTTGATTATCCAGCAGATATTGCGCTCGTTTTAAGTAACAAAGCTGAAGCGATTGGTTTGAGGACAGCAAAATCTGCTGGAATTTCCACTGCATTTGTTGATCATAAAATTTATGCTGGGCGCGAGGATTTTGAACGCTCTATGCAGCGTGTATTGGAAATAAACCGTATCGACATTGTGTGTCTTGCTGGCTTCATGAGATTGCTGTCGCCTTGGTTTGTTGCGCAATGGCATAACCGCATGATCAACATACATCCAGCACTTTTGCCAGATTACAAGGGCCTTGATACGCACGCACGCGTTCTAAAAGATGGAGCTAAAATACACGGTTGCACAGTACATTTTGTTGTGCCTGAAATGGATGCTGGACCAATTATTCTGCAATCGTCAATTCCTGTGCATGAATATGATACAGAAGCAACTCTTGGAGCCAGAGTTCTAGAGCAGGAACACATTATTTACCCTAAAGCCCTTGCAATGGTGGCTGCAAGCAACGCTGGCTTTTAATTCAAAATATGCCCTGTGCGACGCATGGACACATTAAATTGAATTGCGAACTGCTATTCAGGGCACATAATCTGTAATAACTGTGGTCATGGTACTTAATTAATCCTGCATGGTTAGTTATTGGCACAAAGTGCTCGCACATGCGTTTATACTTTTGAAATTTCATCAAGGGGCTTTGTTTGGAACAGGTTTATAAAGTAGACAAAAAATCAGACATCAACATAAAACCCCTAAAAAGCAGGTTTTACAGCTGGCTTTTAGTGCTGGGACTTGCCTTGGGAGGCTATATTTTTTGGCAACAAACTAAACCAAAGGCTGCAACATCCCCTGTTGCAGATGCACCAGCTGTTCCTGTAACAGCGGCGTTGGTTGCAAAACAGGATATGCCAGTTTACTTAACCGGTTTAGGCACAGTTCAAGCTTCACAAAGCGTTGTTTTGAAAGCAAGAGTTGATGGACAAATCAACACGATTGCCTTTAAAGAAGGTGCGTTGGTTAAAGAAGGAGACATTATTGCACAGATTGATCCTCGCCTTTTTCAATCACAACTTGAACAGGCTCAGGCTCAAAAGCTTAAAAACGAAGCTTTACTGACAAATGCAAAGGCAGATCTTGCCAGATCCTCCAGTCTTCTCAAAAATGAATTTGCATCTCGTCAAAGTGTGGATGCGCAAAAATCTCTGGTGGCTCAATATTCTGCCGCTGTCCAGAGCGATCAGGCGCAGATCAGCTATCAACAGACCCAGCTTGGTTATGCTACCATACGCTCCCCAATAAATGGCATAACAGGCACAAGGCAGATAGATGTTGGCAATATTGTGCGGGCCTCAGACACAAATGGCATTGTAGTTGTTACCCAGATTGAGCCAATCTCAGTTTTGGCTACTGTGCCTCAAGATGCACTGGACAGCATACGGACCGCCATGAAATCTGATGACCTGAAATTACTCGCTTATGGACGCACAGACACAACTCCACGCGCTGAAGGTAAGCTACTGTTGATTGATAATCAGATTAATGCTGCAACTGGTAGCCTTAATCTTAAAGGTACATTTGAGAATACAGATCATGCTCTTTGGCCAGGGCAATTTGTAAACATCAAGCTATTACTTAAAACTGAAAAAAATGCCCTTGTCATCCCTGCTGCTTCCATTCAGCGGGGTCAAAACGGTCCTTACGTTTATGTCGTCAAAAGCGATGAGACCGTTGAAGTTCGATCTATATCAAGTTCACACGCGGTAGACAGTCTTGCCGTTATTGAAAAGGGGCTTCAAGAAGGAGAAACAGTTGTAACGGAAGGACAGTATCGCCTTAAACCTGGTGTAAAAGTAAAAGCCCAGACAGCAAAGACTGCACTTAATAATATAAATTTCACGGATAAAAAGTAATGGATATTTCCACAGGATTCATAAAGCGTCCAATTGCAACAACACTTTTAAGTGCTGCAATCTTGCTCATGGGTATTGTTGCATATCCCCTGCTGCCAGTTGCTCCACTGCCACAGGTTGATTTTCCAACTATTCAGGTTACAGCAAGCCTGCCAGGTGCAAGTCCTGAAACAATGGCATCCAATGTAGCAACGCCTCTGGAGCGGCAGTTTTCGCTTATCTCTGGCCTGACATTAATGACATCCAACAGCGCTGTCAGTAATACAAACATTACACTTCAATTTGATCTTAATCGCAACATTGATGCAGCGGCGCAGGACGTACAGGCCGCAGTGACTGCCGCCTCTGGTTCCTTACCTGCAAATCTGCCAAGCCCTCCAACATATCGAAAAGTAAATCCTGCCGACTCTCCCATACTTGTGGTTAAGGTGCGCTCAGGCGTTTTGCCAATTACAGTTGTCAGTGATTACGCAGATAACATACTGGCGCAGCAGATTTCTCAGATAAATGGTGTGGGCTTGGTGTTTGTGGCTGGCGCGCAAAAACCAGCGATACGCATTCAGATTGATCCCAACAAAATTGCGTCTCTTGGCATTAGTTTGGAAGAAGTTAGAGCGCAGATTTCAAGCGCTACAGTCAATCAGCCAAAAGGCTCAATTGACAACGGGCGACAAAATTTTACCATTTACACTGACGATCAGATTTTGGCGTCAGATAAGTGGAATAACGTCATCATCGCTTACAAGGGCGGCGCTCCTGTTCGCATACGCGATATTGGTAAAGCAGTAGATGGGCCTGAAAACGCTAAAGTTGGGGCATTTTCAGGTGGTGAGCAGGTTATACTTTTGGCAATAACAAAGCAGCCAGGTGCCAACGTTATTGAAACTGTTGACAAGGTCAAAGCAGCCCTACCAAATTTACGCCAATCCATTCCGCAGGCAATTGATGTGAGTGTTCTAATAGATCGCACCCAGACCATAAGGGCCAGCGTGGACGACGTGCAGTTCACATTGATACTTACAATTGCCCTGGTTGTAATGGTGATCTTTGTATTTTTGCGTAATTTGCGTGCAACCATCATTCCAAGTGTAACAGTTCCGCTTGCCCTTTTAGGGACAGCAGCCGTTATGTATATGGTGGGCTACAGTCTGGATAACCTTTCACTGATGGCACTGACCATTGCTGTTGGTTTTGTTGTTGATGATGCAATTGTAATGCTTGAGAACATCTACAGACATATGGAGGAAGGAATGCCGCGCATGGAAGCGGCGCTCAAAGGGGCATCTGAAATCGGATTTACGATTATTTCCATTTCGGTATCACTGATTGCGGTTTTTATACCAGTTTTATTAATGGGTGGTATCATAGGAAGACTGCTGCGCGAATTTGCGATGACTGTTTCGATAACAATATTAGTTTCGGTATTTATTTCCCTGACGTTAACACCAATGCTGTGTTCTCTTTATCTCAATAAACCTGATCATGATAACGACAATAAAAAAGGTATATTGAACTTATTTGAAAGGGGATTCAATGCTTTGCAAAATAGCTATGAGCGTAGCCTTAAAGTTGTTCTACATCACGAATTTGTAACATTAATGGTCTTTTTTGCAACTGTTGGCATAACAGCCTGGCTATTCATCATTATACCAAAGGGTTTTTTTCCACAGCAGGATACAGGCTTTATTTTTGGTGTTGCAGAGGGGTCTCAGGATCTATCTTATGGTGGTATGAAAGACCGCGCTATATTAATAGCTGAGGTTATCAAACAGGACCCTGATGTTAATAATTTTGGCTTTAATGTCGGGGCTGCAAATGCCAATTCGGCCAACTTTTTTATATTCTTAAACACAAAAGAATCGGGCCGAACCACAAGTATTGATGAAGTCATACGTCGCACACGTCAAAAAATTGCAGGCATTCAAGGCGTAAACCTTTTTATGCAGGCGGGGCAGGATATTAACGTAGGTGGACGCCTTTCACGCACACAGTATCAATATACCCTTACCAGCGCTGATTTGAACGACCTGAATTTATGGGCACCAAAACTGGCCGACTCTATGCGCAAGCTACCTCAGGTAACTGATATTGCGAGCGACCAACAGACAAATGCAGCAACAGCAACCCTTACAATTGACCGCGATCAGGCATCACGCTTTGGCATTCAGCCATCTTTGATAGATGCAACAATCTACAATGCTGTGGGACAGCGTCAGGTTGCACAGTATTTTACACAGCTAAACAGTTACCGCGTGATACTTGAGGTGTCCCCAGACAAGCAGACAAGTGCTGACCTGTTCAACAACTTGTACATTACATCTCCTGTAACAGGCGGACAGGTTCAACTTTCATCACTGGTAAAAATTGATACCAATAAAACGAATTATTTATCTGTAAGCCATCAGGGGCAGTTTCCAGCAATAACGCTGAGCTTTAACTTATCTGCAAATGTAGCCCTTGGTGACGCTGTTATTGCCATTCAAAAGGCAAAAGAGGAACTTGGTGTGCCCTCAACTATAAGTGGTGCGTTTCAAGGCTCTGCTCAGGCATTTCAATCCTCTCTGGCATCGCAGCCTTACTTAATTGCGGCTGCGCTTTTATCTGTTTATATCATTCTTGGAATTTTGTACGAGAGTTTCATCCATCCGCTTACAATCTTGTCGACTCTTCCTTCAGCAGGCGCAGGCGCACTGCTTATTTTGATGGCGTTTGGTTATGATCTGAGTGTTATTGCGATCATTGGAATTTTGCTTCTTATTGGTATCGTGAAAAAGAACGGCATTATGATGATAGATTTCGCACTGCATAGTGAGCGCGAGCGTGGATTGTCACCACGTGATTCTATTTATGAAGCCTGCTTACTCCGCTTTCGCCCTATCATGATGACAACTATGTGCGCCCTGTTTGGCGGCATCCCCTTAATGCTTGGACATGGAACAGGTTCAGAAATTCGCCGTCCACTTGGCTATGCAATGGTGGGTGGACTTATCCTGAGCCAGATTCTGACCCTCTACACCACTCCAGTAATTTACCTCTATCTAGACAGGGTCAATAACTGGCTGAGCGGCACGAAAGCCCACGAAGACAGGGTTGAAGAGAAACCTGTTACACAAACTCACCCACGCATTGCCGCTGAGTAATAAGGAACGTAAGTCATTCTAAACAGAAAGATAATAGGGTTTGCTTTATTGGCTGCTGTGTTTATGGCAATGATATTTGTTGCAAAACAAATTCAATCATCGTCTGCGTTGCAGGATTGTGTTGCATCTGGAAGACGAGACTGCCTCAGATAATTTAAAATTAAATCTAAAATTTAACACTGGATTTTATCTGGTCTTTTCGGACGAATTTACGAGCAAAACAAGCTACCAGGATAACAATATATAAATGGCGCGGGTGACGGGGCTCGAACCCGCGACCTCCGGCGTGACAGGCCGGCACTCTAACCAGCTGAGCTACACCCGCGCATTTTAAATTGAGGCAAGCACATAAGCAAACCATCAACCTTGTCTGTGTGCTAAGCGATAGAGCGCCAAGCGTCAACCCTAAACAGCTGAACAACACACTTATTTTAGGCGCTGCACACCTAATCTAAATTGAGAAATTTGCGCTGAAGTTAAGATTGAAATCGTATTGGGTGAGACATTTTCAGCCAGGTTGACAAGATCTTCCGATACACCCATGTATTTTGTATATTTGCGGGCGGCATCATTAATACTAGTTGGCGCTGGAACCTTGCGGAAGGGAGGCTCTGCATGAAGGGGATCAAACTCGAATTTATTTGTAAAAATGGAATGGACACCAACCTTGCTTGCAGGGGGCACCACTCTTTTTTTGCCACCCATGAGAGCATACACGCAGGCAGAATAGCATTGGGCAGACGTAACTGATCCCTCTCCTGCCCGTCCAGCCTCTGCAATAACTACCGTGAGTTTGAGCTGTCTAAACACAAATCCCAGCTTCATAGCGCCTTCCAGCACTCCTCCTGGCGAATTCATGAAGACAATTGCCTTAAGCTGACGAGTCCGAGGCAATGACTTCAAAAACGCTATAAATTCAGTTGCTGTATCCTTACCAATAGATCCCTCCGCCTGCACAACAAGTGGGCATGCATTACCACAACGTGCGCTCGTATCGATGGGTGCAAGCTTGAATGTCATGGAATGAGCTGAAATTGAAAGGAAAAACGTACAAAACAAAAATATGAGATTCAAATATTTAACGCGCATTTTTCATCCCGAATTTTTGGCTTCTATCAAACCATTGCAGTCCATTTATACAGATATATTTACACATAAGAAATGAAAAGATTTAAATTGCATATCACTCATTTACAAAACGATATTGCGCCTTGCTTCATATCTCAAACGCTAGGCACCGCCATTCGGGCGAGCGGCGCTGAGATGGTTAGTTTCTATTCTGCAAGACAAAAGGATGACATTAATGTCGGGCTATTTTCCAACGAGGTCTTTTGCAAAAACAGACCTTCAACACAAATGAATTGGTGCGGTTTTTGTAGAGGCACATAAAATTGAGTTTAAAAAAGTAAGCTCTTGGTTTGGGAACACGGAGGCATACGTCTTTAGGGTGGAAGACCCGTATAAATAAAGCAGGTTTGTTGTTGCGTAACTATGGCGGAAGGGGTGGGATTCGAACCCACGGAGAGCTTTCACCCTCGCTGGTTTTCAAGACCAGTTCCTTAAACCGCTCGGACACCCTTCCAAATATTGTGTGATCATGGTTATATTAAAATAACAAATCAACAATCCATGTGTGCCGTTTCGCCGTAAAGAGATCATGTGTCAATCCTTAAAAATACATTTTTGGGTTTGACCAAACAAAAATAGTTAATTTTCTAGCTCAAATTAAAAAACAGAGGTATTTTATGAAACTTAGATCAATTTTTTTATGCCTTGTCGCACTTGCGTCACTACCGCACAATGCAGGCGCCGAACCGCTGAAAGGTGCTGAACTTAGAAATCTGATCAATGGGAAAAGGATTTACCTGAGCGTACCGCTTGGTGGCGAATTTCCATTATACTACAAAAAAGGCGGGACTGTTGACGGCTCTGGAGAGGCAACAGGTTTAGGGCGCACAATGAAGCCAAATGACTCTGGCAAATGGTGGGTAAAAGGTCCAAATCTCTGCCAGAAATGGAAGACCTGGTACGACGGTAAAGTTTTTTGTTTCACAATAACCAAAACTGCTGAAGCTAAAATTGCCTGGACACGAGATGATGGCTATTCTGGAACAGCTCGCATAGGTAATTGATATATAAACAAAAAACATGCAAAAAGCGTCAGGCTTATTTCTGGCGCTTTATTTTTGTGTGTCTAACGTCATATGATTGTCGCATTTCACCTGCGTTTGGGCTAATCATCTTACAGTCTTAAGAAAGCCTTAACCAATTTGCTGGATCCTGAGCTTTACGTTAACTAAGTGCTAAGGCTAATGAGCCTAAGTTATTGCACGCGTGAAAGTTAACCAATAGATGGTAAATCCGTTTTTAACGGCAGATTTAGTGTCTGCACAGTTCCAAGCGAAAACCCAGGTATTTTATTGATGCATGCATTTATCCAGGACCTATTCCGCCCATATTTTTCTGCAATGCCACTTTCTAGATTGGTAAAGGGATTCATATGTATAGGCCTTGGTCTGGGAACAGCAAACTGCGCAGGCAACAACCAGCGTCAGGCAGCGCGCAAAAGTTCAGAGGTTGGTGCTTTTTCTCACCCAAAATATGGTAAAGCAAGCGAACGCGTGATTGCCGATGGTGAAACTGTGCCCAAGGGCGGTGGACGGTATCAAATTGGCAAGCCGTACAGCGTAGCTGGCCGCAGCTACGTGCCACAGGAAATGAATGGGAAATACACATCAACGGGTATGGCCTCTTGGTATGGTGAGGCTTTTCACGGCCGCAAAACAGCAAATGGCGAGGTCTATGATAAAGACTCAGTTACTGCTGCACATCCCACAATGCCTTTGCCAAGTTATGCACGTGTAACAAACGCCAATAACGGCCGTTCAATCATTGTGCGGGTCAATGACCGCGGACCCTACCACGGGGGCCGCCTTATGGATGTATCACAGCGCGTGGCTGAAGCTTTGGAATTTAAGCACATCGGTACCGCGCGCATCAAGGTTGATCATCTAGGCCCTGCTGGCCTTGCAGGTAGCGATGATAGAAAATTGCTTGCTTCTTTGACAACAGGTCAGCCTGCCCAATTGCAAAGCACTGTCCAGCAGGTGCAGATTGCCTCTAACGACCCAACATTTGCACCAGCTTTTGTTTCAACAGCGCCTGTTTACAAGGCCCCTCTACCAAAAGTTTCAACTCCATCAACAATTCCTCAACCTGTTATTGAACAGGCCGACATGGATGGTGAAAGCGATGCAGCTCAAGCGCCTGTACTAGTTGCAAATACTGCTTCAGCTGTAACCACTGAAGCTGCAAGCCCTGAAATAACTTCACCAGCCCCTGTTCAGATGGCAAGCGAGACAACCATACCTCTACCACCACAGCGTCCCTACAATCTGGGCGCAATTTCAGCTCCGGTAAAAATTCAGAACATCAAACCTGCATCAATTCTGCCTCAGCAGCAAGCTATTCTACCACGGGCAGCTGGCTCAGGCACAAAAATGGCATCATTTTATGCGCAGCAAGATGATTTACGTACCAACATTACTAAAAATGATCCATTTGAAAAACTGAAAACTGAAAATAAACTCATCAAGTCTGGTTCCTACATAGATGTCGGTATTTTCAAAACAGAAGCCAATGCACACCGCATCATCGCTGCATTGGGAACTGGCTCAAAAACCAAACTTACAATCTTTAAATCAAGTTATAAAGTAACAGCTGGGCCTTTTGCCAATACTTTTGAGGCCAGCAACCTGCATAATCGTGCAAAAGCACTTGGCGCATCAGATGCAAAAATAGTTGTGCGCTAAAAGATTTTACGTTTTACGTATATGGTGTAGGTTGCACCATACTTAAACTTGAAAGCTGGCAATTGCTTTCGAAAGTTTGTTCATGCGATTTGGAAATGACATCCTCGACGAAATCCGCACGCGGTTGCCCTGCTCCGTGGTGGTTGGTCGGCGCGTCAAATTACAAAAATCTGGTCGTGAGTGGAAGGGCCTGTCACCTTTCAACACAGAAAAAACACCCTCTTTTTATGTGAACGATCAAAAGGGGTTTTATCATTGTTTTTCCAGCGGCAAACATGGTGATATTTTCCGCTTTTTGATGGAAACTGAGGGCGCCAGCTTTATGGAGGCCGTTGAACGCCTTGCAAATGATGCAGGCGTAACCTTGCCAAAAGCTGCAGATTATAAGCCGGAAGATACACAAAAAAGACTGGATATTTATGATGCGCTGGAACTTGCCGCGCAATTTTTTCAAGGCCAGTATACGGGTGCAAATGGCGTAAAAGCCAGAGAGTATGTTGCAACACGCCATCTTTCAGACAAAACAGTTCGTGAATTTCGCATAGGTTATGCACCAGATGGTCGTAATGCCCTGCTGGAACATCTACGGGGCAAAGGCATTCGGGACGATATGATAGAGGCCGCTGGCCTTGCCATAAGACCAGAAGACGGGAGGGATTTATATGATCGCTTTCGAGGCCGCCTCATGTTTCCCATTCAGGATACCAAAGGCCGTGTTGTGGCTTTTGGAGGTCGTGGATTAGCGGCAGATGCAAAACCCAAATACCTTAACAGCAATGAAACAGATGTTTTCAAAAAAGGCCAGATGCTGTTCAATGGTCACCGCGCCAGAGAAGCCGCTTTCAAGGCAAAGTCTGTCATTGTGGTTGAAGGATATATGGATGCAATCGCCGTATATCAGGCAGGCATTGAGGCGGTGGTGGCAACCCTTGGCACAGCTTTTACAGAAGAGCAGATTACAACGCTTTGGCGCTTTGCCCCAGAGCCAATCATCTGTTTTGATGGCGATAAGGCAGGGCGCGCCGCTGCCTATCGCGCAATTGACCGTATTCTGCCAGTGCTTAATGTTGGGCATTCGTTCAAACTGACGTTTCTGCCGCAAGGTCAGGATCCAGATGATTTTATACGTTCACAGGGTGTTGATGCCTTTCGCGCTGCAATGGATTTGTCCAGCCCCCTCTGGAATGTGCTTTGGGAGCGTGAACTTGGTTTGGCTAACGTATCAGGCCCAGATGGGCAGGCAAGCTTTGAAGCTAAAATTAACAATCTTGTAAATCAGATTGGCGATAGCGCGGTTAAACGGAGATACCAGCTTACCGCTCGCTTGATGCTTGCTGATTTATTCTGGAAAGCTAATAAGAAAAATACTAAAAAGGGCACTATTTCTGATAACTTATTTACTAATGATGCGGGAGTTAGAATTGAAACAATTTTACTGGGCTTGTGTGTACATCGTCCTGATTTTGCAGAAAAATACACTGATAGACTGTACAACATAGGATTTATTGGAGGAACTAACGGACAATATTATTTGAAATTTTTTGAAGATATGATGATTATAATTGGCGCAGAAAATGAAAATATTACTATGCTTACACTGTACACTCGTATGACAGATAAGTTTTTTAATGTTCTAAATTTTGTCCACGGAAGCGAAGACATAGAGAAGAAACTTCAATACGGCTGGCAACTGAGGGCACGCTTTCCTTCGATTCAATTTGAACATGTAAATAATTATGTTGAGCGCTGCTTTGATCATTTTATATCAGCATTAAAATTACGTGATGCTAAACGTGATTTAGATAGTTTGGTAAAACACTTACCAATAGAAATTGATAAAGACTTTGAGAATAGATTAATTGCGAACCAAAGATATATTCTAAATCACAAAGAGCTTATCCATGTTGAAGCCCATGATCTGGATGAGGAAGCAAGTGCCATGCGCACAGCCGCTGGGACGCAGGGTAAACGATCAATAGAACATGCCGAACAACAGGTAAAAACTGTACAAAATGAAGCAGAAAGCATTCTGAATTTTTAATCAATCACCAAACTCAGTAGTCACGGCACAAAATTGTTTTACAGACAGCGAACTGTAATCTTACCCTTTTTGCACGCCTGTGATCTTGCCTATAATCCACATATAAACTGAATATGGCAATAAGTTCAAAAACTTGAGTATATATGCTAACTGCCATGGGAACTTGATCTCGAAAGCTTTGCTTGCCAAGCCATTAACAACACATTTGGCAGCAGCATCCTCGGACATTAAAAACGGCATTGGAAAGTCATTCTGGGCCGTTAAAGGCGTTGCAACAAAACCAGGACTGACAAGCTGAAGCTTGATGCCCAAATTGTCACAATCAAATTTTAGACTTTCGCAGGCGTGGATAATGGCTGCCTTTGTAGCACCATATGCTGCTGATTTTGGAAGGCCTCCATATCCAGCAACGGAGCCAGTAACTGCAATCTGCCCAAGCTTACGGGTAGCCATGAGTGGCATGAGAGCAGCCATACAGGCAAAAACACCCATAACATTGACTTCAAATACCTGCCTTACTGCAAACATATTAATGTTGGGTGCTCGAATATAAGGAGCTATGCCAGCGTTTAAAAAAGCAAGTGCAATGGGTCCATGTGCCATTTCAATAGTAAGAACTGCCTGCTTGACTGCCGTTTCATTTGTAATATCCAATGGGTGCGCAATAATACGGCCAAGCAACCCTGTTGCCTCCCGTGAGAGTGATTCCAGCTCATCCTGCCGCCTTGCAGTTGCAGCAACTATCCAGCCACGCTTTGCCAACTCAAGGCACACAGCACGCCCAATACCAGAACTGGCCCCTGTAACCCACACACACCCATCGCTTGGAACAACATGTCGTGGAGCTGTCATTTAAAAACCTTAACCAAATATCTTGTGAAAAAAATGCCCTAGGCTACCAGTTAGCCGTAAAGGCCCGTCAGTCACAATAAGGCAGATGCAGTCTTCTTCGTGTCCAGCCTTTGGGCTATGATCTACATCACAATCGGCAATAGAAACGTCACCACGTTCATAGTTTTCATGAGCATCGCCAAATGATCCCTTAAGCACAAGGGTTGCTTCAACCCCATCATGTGTATGTGCTGGCATTTTGCGTCCAGGCTTTACCCAGAGTAAAGAGGCTTCATACCCCTCTGCGGTTTCAATTTTATACTGTTTTATGCCCGGCAGACGCCAGCGCCAAGGTATTTCAGCAAGGGACTTGCCTACATAGTTGTACAAGGCACCAGGGAAAACTTCATCCACATCACCTACATGATGTTCATGGGTCGGTTTAGAAGCAAAAATGTTTTCAAGCCGACCTTGTCGAGAGCTAACTTGACCCGATGCTTCCTGACAAAATATTTCGTTTGCGGCACTTGTCTCTAAAAGATGGAAATAAGCTTGTGATGCAGGTTTAAGAGCAATGTGGGATTTTACAAGCACGTCCAGTGGCCTGGGAAGCTGACCTAAAGCACAATTTGCAATGAGCTCGTCTATTGATGCACCCATTTCAGGTTTTTTGACCAAATGATGATTTAAAGGGTTCATTAACATAAATCTCTGTTAAACTTGTTATATTTATAGCACATTTATAGTACGAAACATTAGAAACTATAGATCATACTTGATATTCTTATTTGCCTCTTGAATTAAAGACGTCTTTTTGTGAAATGCAGAACATGAACTTTAAAATAGATGTTATAGAAACTGTTGGCAATACGCCGCTGGTAAAGCTTAAAATGGCATCTGAGCTTACAGACTGCACCATTTTGGGTAAAGCCGAGTTTATGAACCCTGGCGGGTCAGTCAAGGATCGTGCTGCAAAGTTCATAATACAAAACGCTCTGCGCACCGGTGCTTTAAAATCTGGCGGCACGATTGTTGAAGGCACTGCTGGCAATACTGGTATTGGCTTGGCACTTATCGGCAATTCACTTGGTTTTAAAACTGTTATTGTTATTCCTGATACGCAATCGCAGGAGAAAAAAGATGCTTTGCGCACATGCGGAGCTGAGCTGATTGAAGTCCCCGCTGTGCCGTATTCTAACCCAAATAACTATAATAAAGTGGCAGAGAGGCTTGCAAAACAGCTTGATGACACCCTGCCCCATGGTGCATTCTGGGCAAATCAGTTTGACAACATTGCCAATAGACAGGCGCATATTGAAACAACCGCTCGTGAGATATTTGACCAGACAAACGGAAAAATTGATGGGTTTATTTGTGCTGTAGGTACAGGCGGCACATTAGCTGGCACAGCAACAGGGTTGCGCGCCCAAAATCCACATATTAAAATTGGTATCGCTGACCCTTTTGGAGCCTCGCTTTTTAGTTATTTTACAACAGGCAAATTGGAGGCGACAGGCTCATCCATAACAGAAGGTATCGGGCAAGGCAGAATAACCAAAAACCTGGAAGGGTTGAATGTAGATATGGCCTTTCAAATTTCAGATGAAGAGGCAATACCCCTTACATTTGATTTGCTTGAGCATGAAGGCTTGATGCTTGGCGGCTCATCCGGCCTTAATGTAGCTGGCGCAATCCACATGGCAAAAACAATGGGCAAAGGCAGCACAATAGTGACCATTTTATGCGATGGTGGAATGCGTTACCAGTCCAAACTCTTTAATCCTGAATTTTTGCGTTCTAAAAATCTGCCTGTGCCTTCTTGGCTCACAAGTAAAACATCGTTAATTGCACCATTTGAATAAAACCTTGCACAAATATTTAATGATTTGAAGCGAAACTACGCGTAGTGTTTTACACATATAGGTTGGCGTAACGTAATGTTTTCAAACGGAATTATCGAATCAATTGGTAACACGCCACTTATAAAGCTCAAATATGCATCTGAGTTTACGGGATGCACTATTTTAGCCAAAGCGGAATTCATGAATCCAGGTGGCTCGGTTAAAGACCGCGCCGCATTGGGCATTATACGTGCTGCCGAAGCCTCGGGCGAACTGCAAAAAGGTGGCACAATTGTGGAGGGCACTGGTGGCAATACTGGTGTTGCGCTTGCACTCATTGGCAATGCGCTGGGTTATAGATCTGTCATCGTTATTCCAGAGGTTCAAGCGCAGGAAAAAAAAGATGCTGTGCGCCTTGCAGGTGCAGAAGTAATAGAAGTACCAGCCGTGCCAAGCAGCAATCCACATTATTATGTTAAAATTTCAGGAAGGCTGGCAAAGCAGCTGGCTAAAACGACACAAAATGGTGCAATTTGGGCAAATCAGTTTGATAACCGCGCAAATCGTCTTGCTCATTACACAACAACTGGTGCCGAAATTTACGAACAGACAAATGGCAAAATAGATGGGTTTATCTGTGCAGCTGGCACAGGTGGCACATTGGCAGGCGTTGCCATGGCATTGCGTGAACGTAACCCAGACATAAAAATAGGCCTTTCCGATTCCTGGGGGGCTGCACTTTATGAATATTATAAAAATGGAAAACTTAAAGCCGAAGGCTCGTCCGTAACTGAAGGCATTTGCCAAATGCGCATTACAGGGAATCTGGATGGATTATCAGTTGATTTTCCCTATCGCATTTCAGATTTCGAAGGTATTTCGCAAGTTTTCAATCTATTGCAATATGAGGGGTTGATGGTTGGCGGCTCATCTGGCGTTAATGTGGCGGGGGCTATTCGCCTTGCACAAGAGCTTGGACCAGGCCACACGATTGTAACCATTTTGTGCGATTCTGGCCTGCGCTATCAGTCTAAATTGTTTAACCCTGCTTTTTTACGCACTCATAACTTACCTGTGCCACTTTGGTTGGAGCCAAAATCTACCATCAAGAGCGATATAAACTGGTGGCTTGATGCAGCTTAAAGCCACCTTTGACACTTCATGGCTTGTTAGATGTTCCTAATTAATATCCCACTTGCCAAATACTAAAACGACATTTACACCTATACAGGACAGTTTTATTCGCCAGCGCCCATTAACTTGTGGCGCGGCTCTTTCGAGATGATCTCAGGCAGCAGAATGCGCTGAAATCAGTTTAATACCGAGTATGTATCCAAACATATTCAGTTTTTGTGGTTGAGCCAACCCGAATTAAATCTGTCAGGTCTTAAACGCGGGCTCTAAAATGCCAGCGATAAGCTTAAAGATTGGGTGGACATAATGCAGGGTTCTGAAACAGTTCTTGATCAAAACAAAGATCAATTACAGTTGCTTGCACGTTTTTTCATACCGATCATCACCCTATTTTCTCAACTCATTCGCGGAATTTCATGTGTCTACCTGACAAAAGGCGCAGACCTGCACCTGCTGAAAGCACATGCCTATAGCCGTCCTGGAAGTTTGCCCAATGGCCAGCAAAATGCTTATCGATTCGTCCCACCCAGAAGAAACAAGGGTGGTTGTTACCCGCGGTAATCGCGTAGAGGAATTTGATTTTGAATCAGCTTCACGCAAGCAATTGCGCGGTAATATATATCTTGCCAAAGTAACGCGCGTTGAGCCTTCACTTCAGGCTGCATTTGTAGATTTTGGTGGAAATCGCCACGGTTTTTTGGCATTTTCTGAAATACATCCAGATTACTATCAAATTCCGGTTGCTGATCGCGAAGCTTTATTAGCAGATGAAGCGGCCAGAGCACGCCGTGATAATGAAGAAGAAGATGCTCCTCGACGCTCTGAGCGTAATGATTCTGAACATGCAGCCAGTTCCGAACAGGGGGGTCGCAGTCGCAGGGGCTATTTAGGGCGTAACCGGAATGGCAATGCCTCACGACGTTCTGCAACAGATGAAATCATATCCAGTGAATCATCTGAAATTAAAAGTAGCGAAGTTGCCTCACTGGATGAAAATGCAGCCGATACACATACAGAAGTTCATATTCAAGAATCCAACCTGGAAAATGAAAATAATCTTAAAGATGAACAGGAAGATGCTTTTGTTGCTGCATCAGAAACAGATAATGCAGATACGCATCAAGATGATAACCTGGACGATGACCACAGTGAAGAAAATATAATTGAGCAGGTGGGTGCAGGCGATGCAATGGAGGATGTGCCCAGACGCTCCTACATGCCACGCCGTCAATATAAAATTCAGGAAGTCATCAAGCGCCGTCAAATCCTCTTAATTCAGGTTGTAAAAGAAGAACGTGGCAACAAGGGTGCCGCTCTTACAACATATCTGTCACTGGCTGGCCGCTATTCAGTGCTTATGCCAAATACTGCCCGTGGTGGCGGCATTTCTCGTAAAATAACTAATGGTTCTGATCGTAAACGCCTTAAAGAGCTTGTCAGTGATTTGGAGGTGCCAGAAGGCATGGGTGTTATCCTGCGCACAGCTGGCGCTGTTCGTACAAAGCCAGAAATTAAACGTGATTTTGAATATTTGCTGCGCGTGTGGGAAAAAGTGCGCGAACTGACACTTCAATCTTCAGCGCCAGCTCTGGTATATGAAGAAGGATCTTTGGTTAAGCGTTCAATCCGTGACCTATATTCGAAAGACATTGAGGATATTCAGGTAGCAGGTGAAGCAGGCTATCGCGAGGCAAAAGACTTTATGCGTATGCTCATGCCAAGCCACGCTAAAATGGTACAGCTTTACCGCGAAAGCCAACCACTTTTTGCAAAATATGGCATTGAGGAACAACTTGATGCTATGTTTTCAAGCAATGTCACGCTTCGCTCTGGGGGCTATATTGTTATCAACCAAACAGAAGCGCTTGTTTCAATTGATGTGAATTCTGGACGCTCAACCCGCGAGCACAATATTGAAGATACTGCAATAAAAACCAATCTGGAAGCAGCAGAAGAAGTGGCAAGGCAATTACGCCTGCGTGATTTGGCAGGTCTGATTGTCATCGATTTTATTGATATGGAAGAAAACCGCAATAACAGAGCGGTGGAGCGGAAGCTCAAGGACTGTCTGAGTGATGATCGTGCCCGCATACAGGTAGGGCGTATATCTCCTTTTGGCTTGATGGAAATGTCGCGTCAGCGTATCCGTGCAGGCGTTCTTGAAAGTTCAACAACGCCCTGTGTCCATTGTGCTGGTACAGGCTTTATGAGGGCAACCCCATCTATTGCACTACAGGTTCTACGTGCAATTGAAGATGCCCTTTTAAAAGTTCCGCACCATAATATTATAGTGCGCACGCGTACGGAAATTGCACTGTATGTGCTGAATCACAAGCGTAAAAACCTGTCTACTTTAGAAGCAGCTTATGGTGTATCAATTACATTGCACGCTGATGAAACAGTTGTTGGTTCGATACACTACGTTGTTGAGCGTGGTGAATTTGTAGAAGAGGCATCTCTGCGTCCTTTGCCCGTTCTTACAGCCAACAACATCATAGAAGAACCAGATCCAGAGTTTGATGAGGATTTCATTGAAGAAGAAGTTCTTGAGCAAAATACTTCAGATGCACCATCTGAATTAAATGATACTAATGAACATCGCCAAAATAAGCGTAGACGTAGACGTGGTGGACGCGATCGTGAAGCCAGTTTTGTAGAGGAGCAAAGCATAACTAACAAACAAGAGGATAACCCTGTTACGGACGAAACTGACAACAGCGATGAAACTGTTGAAGATACGCTTCCTGAAAATAGGGAAGAAACAGCAGAAGAAGCGCTTTTACGTCGTCGCAGACGCAGACGCCGCGGTGGACGCCGCAATCGACGTGATCGCGATGACACCAAAACAGGTACAGAAATTGGTGAATACAGCGAAAAGAATGTGCAGATAACATATAAAGAGTTGGAAGAATATCAACTCAGTGCTCCCACAAATGAAAACTTAGTGGAGGCGGAAGCTGAACTTGAGCAAAAAGATGAAATAATAGCAATTGAAGAAACAGTATCCAAACCAAGACGTGGCAGGCCAAGTAAAGCATCCTTGGCTACAGAAATTGGGATTGAAGGTGACGGATCAGAAGTCAAAATACCTGCAAAACGCGGACGCAAGCCAAAGGTTGTAGAAGCACAAGCGGTGGAAGAAGAAAAAATTCCCGATCATACAGAGACTTTTGCAGCAGAACCATCTCCTGTTGTGATTTCTGCAAACCTTCCTGAACCAGAACCAGATGATCCTAACAAACCAAAGCGTACAGGTTGGTGGGCTAAGACTAAACAGGTATTTAGTGTGTAGTCGCATTGGAAACAAAGTGTTTTAGGATGTTGAAATTGTAAAAAGGACAGGCTTTCTTTTAATAATTTCAACAATACGCTGCATCAAAAGATTTACGCAGTCTGTGCTATACAGTTTTAAATAAAATAGAAGTAAATACCTTAAATGAAGCAACTGGCAGAATAATCTGCCAGTTTTTTAATCTTCAGAAATAAGTCGTTTTCGGCATTCTTCCAGCTCGTCTTTTTTTGTTTGATTGAAATCTGGATATTTCAAATTTAATTTTTCGAGTTCATACAAAATAATATTTGAGACAATAAGTCTTGTGTTTTTTTTATCATCAGCTGGCACTATAAACCAAGGTGCAAACTGAGTACTTGTATGTAGAAAGCATTGCTCGTAAGCCTTTTGATATTCATCCCAAAATCCACGTTCTTTAATATCACCTTTGTTGAATTTCCAGTTTTTATCTTCTTGATCTATCCTCTTTAAAAAACGTTTGTGCTGCTCGTCTTTTGAAAGATGGAGAAAAAATTTAATAATTTTAGTACCACTTTTATGTAAGTGATTTTCAAAATTATTAATTGATTCAAACCGCTGTTTCCATTTATCCATATTCTTTTCAGATTTAGACGGTAAATTTTCACTTTGTGAAATCTCGGGATGAACCCTTACAATTAAGACATCTTCATAATGGGATCTATTAAAAACACCGATCTTGCCGCGCTCAGGCAAAAACATATTTGCACGCCACAAAAAATCATGGTCAAGCTCATTTTGAGATGGATGCTTAAAACTGTGTACCTGGCATCCTTGAGGATTAACACCAGACAGAACATGCTTGATTACACTGTCCTTACCTGCTGTATCCATCCCCTGAAAAATTATTAAAACGGCGTGGCAGTGGGAGGCGTAAAGCATCTCCTGTAAGTTGGAAATTTTTTTAACGTTATCACCAAGGATTTTTTCATAGTCATCCACATTTTTATAAAGTGGTTCCAACAGTGTAGAACATTGCTTTAAAGTAAAATTTCTGGATGTATCTGCTAAAAAATTTTTATTGAAATCTTTATTTGCTTCCAAACTGTCTACCCCTTACCTATGCTTGCGCGGACTATTATCATAAGCATGATAACTGCTATTTTTTCGATAATGACAGATATAACCGTATTCACCATAATAATTTCTATTCATTGAATGTTGGGAATATGACCTGCCGCCATAATAATGGTCACTGCTATTATATCAGTAATCATCATATTTTTGACGATTAGATGCCACAGCGGATTCAACACCAAAGGCAAACAATCCTAAAACCGCCACTGGTTCAGCATTTCTTCGTTTGGAATATTTTACAGGTTCCCATTTATGTTGCTGATAAAAAGTTTTGTACCAATTTGTAACGGTGATGATATAATATTATCGCAAAGAATTGAACGGGCGCCCGTAATTTAGCTGATAGGTAATATTTATATTTGCTAAAAAAATAGATCGTTTTTGTTTTTTTTTAGATACAATAAACATTACATGAGGAAAATAAATTTTAAAAATACAACCGATCCTATCCTACTACATGTAAAAACAGCCTCTCTGAAGGAGGCTGTTTGTATTCTATCGAGAAAATAAAGCCAGTAATATGATAATCGGAAGTGGTATTCCGAGCATCCAAAGTATTATTCCGCGTCCCATGTTAACTCCTTTGTTTTAGACAGACTTGCGTCGGTTCCAGCTGGAAAAATGATTTGCTCCAAGCTTTTCTGAACGATGCTCACCGCCCATTGTTGCAGCCCACCAAGATGCAGCTGCGCCAACTACCAAAGATGCAGCTGTAAGAAAACCTGCAAGGACACTTGATTTACGAACTGTTTCTGCTCCAGCCCTTGTGCGTTCCTTTATCTGGTTTACTTCAGCCAAAGCTGTATCGACCCGTCGAGTTGCACTTTGAGCATTAATGCCTGTTCTAGCCGCTACTTCAAGTTCCAGATATGCTTTATCATCAGTTGTAATGGCTCCATTCGCAGCCGATACAGCAAGTATGCGCATAATATCATTTCTCATGTCATTTTGAGAACCAGATACGCTTGTGTTAGGACGGAGCATCTTGTCAGCTGTGTAAATTAGGGGATCTGAGAGTTCAGACATTGGCAATGATGATATCTCGCTCATTTGGCCAGAACTATTTAGACTTGCTGGTGAAGGTTTAGGTGCATTGGCAATAGAAATCACCGCCAGATAAATCATGAATAGCGAGACGAGAGCCCAAACGACAAGACCATGTGCACCATCTTGGATTTCAGTTTCCTCTGTGTTCAACCCTGAAGGTCTGTGTAACCTTCCGGTAAAATAGGCACCTACAATAAAGCTTGATATAACTGTCCATACTAACCATAGGGAAGCTGCTATGCCGATTGCTCTCGATGAAAACCCCTTATTTGGTAGGGCTGAAGTAGAAGACAAGCCAATTGCAGTGCCAAAAGCTGAGAGCAATGCAAAAGTTGCTATGGATATTATAGCCCCTGCAAATATTGCGCCCCAATCAACATATGTAATTTTGCTATCTAAAACAGCATCAGATTTATAGGCAGACGCGCCTCTTTGAGGCAATGTTGTGTCATTCATTGGTACAATTTCCTTTAAAAATTGGTTAAAAGACTTTATCGTAAGCCAAGAAACGAAAGTATAGCCAAAACAATCACAACAAGACCTACTAAATATACAATGCCGTTCATTTTAATCTCCCGATCTTATTTAAGTTCGTAGTGTTCATATTTTCAAACTATGATAAAAGTGCATAGTTCCATGTATATAATATTATTTAATCTGAAGGATGCTCTTTTGAACCCTTGAGATACCGCCCGCCTAAAGCGCTTACAAGAACTATACCTAACAATGAGTAGATACCAGCTTTAGGGTATTTTCTAAACATTCTCAAACCAATCGGCGCCGCAAAAAGAGCAGTTGACGTTAGTGTTGATCCTGTTTGAGGCCTCTTTTTATAAAAATTAGCAAATAAAACAAGGATAAGAGCAAGCAAGGAAAGGGCAGAAAAAATTACAAGACTTGCTTTGAACTGACCCATCATGTCTGACAGAAAAATAAAAACTGAGAAAACACCAAAAAATAAAGCAATAAACCCCACAAAACAGGCGACCGCTAATATAGCAGCCGCCGTTAAACGCTGTTTAAACACCTTACCAGTTTGAGTTTCCGATAAAAAGTTTACAGGATTCCACATAAACTTATCGCGCTGTTATCATGCCAAACAGCACACCTATTGCAGCCGCAATACCTAATGAACGTAGCGGCCGAGCATTAAGTTCTTCAGCTATTAACTTTTGTAGTTCAGAAGCTCTATCTTTAGCTGCTGATTTGATGACATCAGTGTCAACGCCTACTGATTTCAATCTGTCTGATACATTTTGTGCAAGCTCAGTTGCCCCTTTTGTAACGCTGTCTTGAAGATTTGATGCTTCATTCTTAACCGTTGAGGAAGCTTGATGTAATGTATTTGCAGCGTCATCTCTTGTAGATTGAACTGCAGCGATAGTGCGTGATTTTTGATCTTCGTAACCCATGATTTCTCTCCTTAAATTGCAAACAAGTATCAACATGTAATATTGACAAACTTGTTCAGTCTTCAAAACAAGAACGATATGGATAACTATTTGTTCCTTAAAAAAACACATTTGTAATTTTTTGTGTTTCAAATTTAGTAAAAACAGTTTTTATCTGCTTAAATAGAAGTCTTGAGTTGATAGTTAAAAAATTGAAAAAACAGATTAAGAAAAAACGGACCAGGAGAAGAAATAAATTAAAATGAGGAACAAATTAAATTATTCAATGTTTCAAAATTAAGAAAGTTTAATCTGGGGCTTTCTTTAAATGGAGAATTATTATGAATAGTACGACAGATAAAATCAAGGGCGCTGCTGATAAGGTAATTGGTAACGTTAAACAAGCCGCAGGTAAAGCTGTTGGAAATGATAAACTTCAGGCTGAAGGCGTAGTTCAGGAACAAAAAGGTAATGTAGAAAGCCTTGTGGGTGAAACTAAAGACACAGTCAAAAAGGCTGTTTATCACGATTAAAAACCTTACCCCGTCATTTTTAAAAATTGGCGGGGTCTATTTATAAATTTTTTAAATCCACGCTTTCAGAAAAAGGTATTTTTATAACTGATCTATACCCTTTTCTTTCTTTTTCTGGCCAAAGAGAATTTGTTTCCAAAGTGGCATTCATACTTTTAAGCAGGCTTTGAATAATGGAATGTCCTAATCCGGCATACTTACTTTCGAGACTTTTGCCCACTCCATTATCCTCAACAGAAAGTTCAATAAAAGGTTGATCACAATTGGTTTTAGTTGTGAGTGTAACTAGAATTTCCCCTGACATGCCATCTGGAAACCCATGCTTTAAGGAATTAGTAGTAAGTTCATTAGCTAAAACAATGTAGGATACAGCATCTTTGCCGGGTAAAAAAATATCTTCGATTACATATTTTAAAGTAAGTCCTCTTTCATCCGCAATTTGCTGCGTATCCAGTAAAAGATTTTCTAGATAAGGCTTAGCCTTGATTTCATCTGTATCAAGATCGAGTTGTAACCTTCTTTGTCCAGCAGCTATAGCAGAAATACGTACTCGAGCATCCAAAAGAGCTGTTTTGACTGCATCATTATCACTTTTACGGATCTGAACGCCAATAATTGCTGAAATCATGGCAAGATTATTACCAACCCTGTGCGTCACATCTTGCAAAAGTGCGGTAACTCTGTTTTTTTCCTGTTCAAGTGCTTGAGTTCTATCGCGAATAATTTCATCAAGTTTTTCGTTTGAAACAACAAGATCTTTATTTTTTTGATAAAATTTTCTTAATTGGTTTGCAGCAAAAATAACAAATGAAAATATGCTCAACAATAGAAATACTGTGGCAAATTGTTGATCCTGATCAGCTGCAAGAGTTCTGCTTTTTAATAACGTGTCTTCTTCAGCAAGAAGACTGACTAGCGTCTTACGGATTTCATCCATAAGCAGTTTTCCACTTTCACTGGATATTATAGTAAGGGCCTCACTATGTTTTTGCTCTTTGACAAGAGAAATTGTTTCATCAAGTTCAGCAAATTTTTTAACAACATTATTTTTCAAAGTAGTGAGACACACACCTTTTCTATAATTTTCTGCTATTAAAAATTTAATATATTGAAGCTGGTGTAAACTTTCATCTTTTGATAATTTGTATAAACCCAAAAATCTTTCATTTTGTGTGATGATGAAACCCCGTTGACTGGATTCAGCATCAACTACATTTCGCATCAGACGTTCCGCAGATGCTTTAACATCCATGGTATGCAAAACCATCTCAGCACTGCTTGAGGCAAATCTGTTGAATAAAAAAGAACCACAAAGCAGAATAAAAGTTGTACTAACAAGAATTAAAATACCCCATTTTGCTTTTTGCCACTCAAATTTCATGGGTATTAGTTCCTAATAGCTTCAGATATTTAAAAATACTTAAAAATTAGAATTGTTGCATAAAGCAGGCTTTATTATGTTGTAATATGGCTTTGCAAAGAATCCCGTGAAAGATTTTGGCTGAATATTTTTTTGGTTAAGTTTACAATTTATCGGAAAAAATGCACATCTAAGCACCACTCGACAACATACGTATTTTTGATTAATTGTTTATTAAGTAAATAATTATGTGAGGGCGTATGAATTATTTCTCTGTATCTAAACTCAATTCTGCTGCATTTTCTATCCTTACATTAATCCTTTCTGGCTGCATGGAAACAGCGTCTGACCTTAATGCAGTACGCCCTAAACCAACAATGCAGCAAATATTGGCTCCCAATATCCCTGTTAGTTTAATATCAGTGGATGGCCTACCTGTTTCAAAAAACCAGCAGCTCAATGAGTTGCTTCTAGAGGAAGCAAAGCAGAGAAATGTAATTTTGACCATGGAAAGTGGCCAGCCACGCTTTAAAATCAAAGGTTATATGTCTGCTTACACTGTTGAAGGCGGAACAGTCATGAGTTGGGTATGGGATATGTATGACACACATTTACAACGTGCACAGCGCTTGGGAAGTTCAACACTCATCAAACGCAATCATATTGACCCTTGGTCGGTTGTAGATGATGCAACGTTAAAAATTGTAGCATCAAACAGCATGGATGAAATCGTGGCATATCTTGCATCTGCAAAAGATGAATTATTACAGGACTGGAAAAAGCGGCCTGAAAAAATAATTCCAGACAACCAAATTTCACGAGATTCAATCCCTCAGAACCAAAATGTACCAAAGACACGCCCTGCCCTTACACACTCTCTACACTCTACGGGTTTTTCAAAGTTTTCTGCGTTGGATTTAAAGCATTAAAAATTATTTACACTTAATTTTCGTTCTATTTTGTAACTATGGATTGAACCCGAATGCTATCTCTGCTTAGAAACAGCCTGTATGTCAGAACATGACATTTTAAAGTGTGGCACCGGAGATAGTAATGACCAATCGCATCAAGCTCGTCGCGGGCAATTCCAATCGTCCGCTGGCTGAAGCCATTGCTGCCTATCTTGCAGTTCCTTTGGCAAAATGCCAGGTACGGCGCTTTGCAGATATGGAAATATTTGTTGAAATTCAGGAAAATGTGCGTGGAGAGGATGTTTTTATCATCCAGTCTACCTCATTTCCAACAAACGACCATCTCATGGAGCTGCTGATCATCACAGATGCCCTGCGCCGATCATCTGCACGCCGTATCACTGCAGTCATGCCATATTTTGGATATGCTAGGCAGGATCGTAAACCTGGTCCCCGTACACCGATTTCTGCCAAGCTGGTTGCCAATATGATTACCCGTGCAGGTGCAGATCGCGTAATGACGCTCGATCTGCATGCAGGCCAAATCCAGGGCTTTTTTGATATTCCAACTGATAATCTTTTTGCCCAGCCCTCTATGGTGGCAGATATTAAAGAGCGCATGGATTTATCGAATACTGTTGTTGTCTCTCCAGATGTGGGCGGCGTTGTACGTGCCCGTGCCTTGGCAAAACGCATAGATGCCCAGTTGGCAATTGTGGATAAACGCCGCGAACGTCCTGGCGAAAGCGAAGTGATGAACGTTATTGGCGAGGTAAAAGGCAAAAGCTGCATACTTATAGATGATATTATTGATTCAGGTGGAACCCTTTGCAACGCGGCAGATGCATTGCTGGAAAAAGGCGCAAAGGAAGTTTACGCCTATATCACGCATGGTGTGCTCTCAGGTGGTGCAGTTGCCCGAATTACGGCCTCAAAACTCAAAGAACTTGTAATTACAGATTCAATCCAGCCAACAGAAGCCGTGCGCGTTGCCAGAAACATCCGCGTTATCTCTGTAGCAACACTGCTTGGCGAAGCTATTGGCAGAACAGCCACAGAAGCAAGTGTGTCGAGTTTGTTTGATTAGGAAATAGCTTCAGTCAAAAGTGGACGACAAATAGCTTCTATTTTTAAAATTGCATCATCAATTTTTTTCGTGATAGGGTCACACGATGATGCCTTCAATAGCCAGACGCTCTGCCAGTTGATCTGTTTGAGGCGAGGCTTTATCTTTAAAACACCATCTCAAGGCGATTGATGCATCAATAACAAGACTCATTTACGCCCTTCGTTACGCAGTTCCTGCCACGAAATGCCGCCAAGCGTTGAAAATTTGCGAGAAGCTCGTAATTTTTTCATCGCTTCAATACTGCGCTCTAGACAAATATTTTCTGCCCCAATGAGCTTGGCTAAAGGCTTACCATGCTTGGTTATGACAATCTCTTCACCATTAGCAGCCCGATCCGGTAAGCTGGACAAATGTGTCTTGGCTTCAAACGCTCCAATGCTTATCATCAAACAGCTCCCGTTCTTGAATTCAAGTCTATAAGTTAGACCAGAATTTTGCAACTAGGTGTCAAAAGGTAAGCTCCATGAACCATATCCAGTTCAACAAGTTTTGTGCATCCTTGCCCCACGCGACATATGTGGTGCAATGGGGTGGCTCACATGTCTGGAAAGTCGCTGGCAAGGTATTTGCCATTAATACACAGGTTAATAACTCGCCCGCGTTCACCTTTAAAACCAGTGAGTTATCTTTTGAAATGCTCAAAGACCAGCAAGGCCTGCGCCCTGCCCCGTATCTAGCCTCTCGTGGCTTAAAATGGATCCAAAATTATGCGGATAATGGGCTTAATGATGAAGAGCTAAAAGCTTACGTCCGCCAGTCGTATAAAATGGTGTTTCAAAGTCTGCCAAATAGAAAACAATCCGAGTTAAATGACAAATCATAGCACTTTAAATATTTTGGTAATGGTTTGCTAACGTGATCCAAAGGTAATCTCAGATTCAATGTTAAAATAATAGTCTGTTAGCTTTTAAATATGCATACTTTGCATTTACAGAGCTAGCATCAGCGGACATCAGAAATGTGTCATGGCACTTAAATATTTAAAACACGCAGTCTTTTGTGGCATAACAATAATCTCAACCACTATGCTGAACGCACAAACCATGACACTACTAAATGCTTCAACATCTGCTGTGAACAACGTACTTAACCTTGGAACATCTGGCACATCAGGTTATGTTTCAGGCGCTTTATTTACAGCTAACTTTAATGGCTACAAAGCAGATGTTGGCTTCACAGGAGCATCAGGTGTTATTTCTGGGGCCAACCCATCTTGGTTAGTGGGTGGAATTGGAGCGAGCGCAGTTTCAACAACTATTGGCGGCATCTCTACAACAAGCAATTACATGGCTGCAGCACTGGGAACTGTAACACTTACTTTTAGCAAAAATATATCCCAATTTCAGTTTCTATGGGGGTCTCCTGATTTTGCAGATACAGTAACGCTCTACAGTGCAGGCAAACAGGTTGCCCAATTTACGGGTGCACAAGTCAATGCAGCCAACCCATCGTTTACAAATGCTGCAAAAACCACTGTCATTGCAGATCTTCAAACATCTACGGGCGTAACATTTGACAGCTTGGCGATAACCAACCCAACAAGTACTTTTGAGTTTTCTCTTCAGACTTCAAAAGCAACAGCTCCAACAGTTTCAGGCGGCGCTGTGGTAGTTGCAAGCCTGCCATCGCCTGCACCATTTCCAGCACTGGGCACTACTATTATAGGTAATTTGGCAGCTCTTATCGGCATGTTTGCCATTTGGAGGAAAAAACGACAGTATGTTTATGTACGTGCGTAAATTTATGTTAAAATTCACAGTAAGCATTAAGCATTCAATAACCTACAAAACAAAGAAGTGTACGAGCTAAGTAATCTTAAGTCTACATAAACTCAACTGGTTCACATTTACATTGAACGAACAAATTACAGGTCAGGAACAGGTTATGTTGCGCAGGTACATTCAGAGGGCATTTTGCAGTATTGCAATGATTGCATCTGCGTCGCCTGTAATGTCACAGACTATGACACTGATGAATACATCACCAGCAACTGTAAACAATCTATTGAACTTGGGTACGTCAGGCATAAATGGCTATGTATCAGGCACTGCGTTTACAGCAAATTTTTCAGGCTTTAATGCCGATATAGGTTTTACGGGTGCATCGGGCATTGTGCATGGTGCTAACATCGCCTGGAACGTAGGTGGTATAACAGGAGGAGCCTGGGCACCAGCAATTGGCGGAACTCCGATTACAGCCAACTACTTGACTGCCGCCAAGGGCACTATAATGCTTAATTTAAGCACAAGCATAACAAATTTTCAGTTTTTGTGGGGATCACCTGGTTTTGGAGATACTGTAACCCTTTACAGTGCTGGAAACCAGGTTGCTCAGTTTACAGGCGCTCAGGTAAATGCTGCAAGTGCAAGTTTTGGAAATACAATAGGTACAACTGTAATTACAAATCTTGCAACAACAGGTGGTGTTACTTTTGACAGGGTTGCAATTAGCAACCCTACCAGTAATTTTGAATTCGCATTGCAGACTTCCCTTGCTACAGCACCAACCGTTGCAGGCGGAGCCATTGCAGTTGCAAGCCTTCCATCGCCTGCACCATTTCCTATGCTGGGTGCAACATTGTTTGGGAATTTTACAGCTCTTATTGGAATGTTTTTTATGTGGAAAAAACGTAAAAAAAGTAAAGTAGTATCATTTGCACACTAATTTTATTCAAAACTTGCTTCAGTAGACGAGTGTTTCGTGATTACTTCAACAACAGATTTATGCAGCTTATCTGTAGCCCGGCTTCATACAAAAAAATCATTTCCTATTCATAAAATAACAGCTTTGCTTTTGATATGCGGCTGTTTGAACGGGTTAGTCGCAGAAATTGGTAGAAATTTACAGGAACAAGGATTGAATAGTGCTGCTGGTCTATTTGGAATAGGGTTTTATTTTCCTGCAATTATGGGTGTAGCATTTAGTAAAATATGGGCTGAAAATGATCAATCTGTTAAAAGCCATGCACCCCTGACTATTTTCTGTATCGGAATATTCTGCGCAATGATTTTAACGCCAAGCAGCCTGGTATCATGGCTTGCAGTTGGCTTGTTGGCAGGAATATTTTTTTTCAATTATCAACACAATGCAAAAATAGGAGCAACATTATTTGCAGCTTTGGCTGTTTGCGCAATCTGGACAAATTTTGGCTTTAAGATTTTTGTAATCCCATTAACAAATCTTGATACCGTTTTAATTCAGCACATTCTTCAGTTTTTTGGGTTTGTTGTTGAGCGCAACGAAAATATCTTAACCCAGATTTCAGGATTCAGCGTCATCATACTATCTGATTGTTCAACATGGAAAGGTCTTCCGTTGGAAATCCTTTCTTTTATAGCTGTCTGCATTTTTGGTGGTGCATCCGTTGGATCAAAACGTATATGGGTCGCTACACTTATAATGATTCCTCTTATGATTATTCTAAATTTAGCCAGACTTTCATTTATAAGCCTATCGCCTGAATGGCACGAAACAGTTCATGGTGACACAGGACGAAGCATTTTCGATGTATTAAGAGTAATAGCCATCTTCACGACTGCATTGTTTATTGTTCAATGAAGCATAGCCACTATATTTTTATTGCCATTGCAGCGCTGTTCCTTGTCAGTATTACATTAAAAACTCAACGCTACATTATCTCACACATGGACGAAAACTTACGCATTGCGAGTATAGTTACAAGTGTATTGCAAAAACAGGGATGGACTGAGATACCCACATTCTCTGCGGAAAAACCTCAGGCTCTTTCTATCTTTAAGTATCAAAAAAAAGTCTGTGAAAAACCTCTATTGCTTACATTTTTAAACTTTGGGGAAGCGACAAGCAACGTTCTTCAAAGTGCTATTGGCTCAGATATTTTGTTTATATATGACGGGAAAACAAGTCTTAGTTTTCCAGCAAAAAAGCAGTTTTACCGCGTCATATTAAAGTCTTTACAAAATATATTTCATTTTAAAGCCAACCATGAAATGCCGATTATTGCTGTATCCAACAACGCTACAGAACCACAATGTGAAAATAAGCTAGTAGCGTATTGGGCTGAAATTGAAACAGAATTTAACAAGTAGAATAAGAGATAAAATATGCTGATGCATTTTAAGAATGCTCTTTGCAAAATCCTTCAAACTGAACTATACTAGACACGCTGTCGCAAGATAGATATGGCGATAAATGGACATCGGAATAAACCTTTCGGACCCGGGGGCGGTACCCGGCGCCTCCACCTAAGTGATAATAAGATTTAATCATTTAGGTGGGGGCGAAATAGGATCGACGAGGGCGTAAAGGGTGATTTTTTGCTCGGTATTGTACCACCGTTATCGGACTAAAATGATAGTTGCAAATGATAACATTGCAATGGGCGAAAACGTAGCGATAGCTGCGTAACTAACCCAAAACAAGTCCTTAGAGGTTGCACTTTAAGGCGGGGCTCGGAGGTGCCTGGCAACAGAAACCTCCATTCTCTTATTCTTTTGCATTCAAAAGTATTTTCTTTGAACATGAATCGCGCTAGAGATAGATAATGAGTACAGATTTAATTCGATATGATCTTTTAGTCCAGGACGCCCTGCGTGGTGTTGTCAAACGTGTTCTAACAGACACGGTCAGAGATGGCGTGCCAGGCGAACATCATTATTACGTAACATTCATAACTCATGCTGCGGGCGTGCGCATCTCTAGTCGGTTGCGTGAAAAATACCCTAATGAGATGACAATTGTGCTGCAACATCAGTTTTGGGATTTAGCAGTTACAGAGCATGGGTTTGAAGTTGGCCTTGCCTTTGGCGGCATTCCAGAGCGTTTACTGGTTCCATTTGATGCCTTAAGTGCTTTTTATGATCCATCCGTACAGTTTGGCCTGAAATTTGAAGTGGAAGCTTCTGAGTTTGACCAGGAAGCTGCAAATTCTTCTGATGAGCCAAGTGAACAGGCCTCAGTAACGTCCATCGCTCCAAAGACAAAAGCATCGAAGGCAAAGATTAAATCTGTTTCAATACCTGAACCAGATATATCCAAAAAAGAAACTGCAAAAAAACCAGCTAAAGAGTCAAAAGCCCTGACTGTAGAACCTCCTGCTTTAGTGGCTGAGGCCAAGCCCACAGCAGATGTTGTGAGCTTGGACTCCTTCAGGAAAAAAAATTAGAAGATAGCGTTATTTTTTTCTGTTAATTCCAATAGAGGTTTGTAATTGTGAGCCATCATTTCTTTGGTTACTTTTCCACTACGCCCAGCTATCTCTAAAAATGCAGCAACATAGCTGTTAGAGTAGTTTTCTAATAATTTTAGCCTTGCCTTTTCATCTTTTTCTTTAACAAATTCTCGACCAGCTAGATTAGCATTCTCCAGGACATTTTTAGGATCAATGCTATTCAAAGTACATATATTTATTAAATTCTTATAATTTTCAGATGCTTCACTAAGCTGTGTATTAATTTTTACAGGTTTTATAACAACCTCTGGCTTTTTGCCAGTTCTAACAGCTTTTGCAGCAGCTTGCTCACCTGCATTGTTTAATGCCGTATTATTGTCTACCAGAGCAGTCTTGGATATTTTTCCTCCATTAGCTTCTGCCAAAGATAAAAATTTGGACATAAACCCAGCTATATAGGCTGGTTTATACGCATCGGCTACATTCATCCTGGCGGCGTTTAACTCCGCAGCATCAAGTATGCTGTTGTTGTTTAAACCATTTTTCTGACAAATCTCTTTTAGTTTTTTGTAATCGGATTGATTTTCAGCAGCATATCTAACAGCAGCAGGTGTCTTTGGCCCAGAATTTGTATCGAACATCTGGGTTACGGATCCTGTAGCGGCAAATTTTTGTTTGTTTTTTTCTTTGGCTATAGCCACGCTTAGACCACCAGCTGTTACAAGAGCGCCATATTCCCACGTCTTTATAGCAAGATCTTTTGTTGTCCTAGTATTGTTCAATTCCTCAAATTTAGTCAAAAAGCCTTTGATAAATGCAGTTTTATAATCTCCAGAAAGTTTACGAGTGCCAGCTTCTTGAGTTGCCATCTTTAAAAACTGCGATACTTGCACACCTGTTTTAAGTGCTATGTTTTCAAGCTTTCTATTAAGGTCTGGTTCTGCAATGGCGAACAACTCTACATCAGACGGTTTTTTGCTGCCGGCCAAAACTACCGATGTCGCAGCAGTTGCAGCAACGGTTGCAGGAAGTTTGGGAAGCTGAGGCCCATACTCCTCTTTTATTGGTTGAGGTTTTTGTGCTGTGACAGAATCAATATTGCAGAAATTACCAAATCCTTTTTTTGGGTCGCAATCAGGCATATAATTGCGATCTAATTCTACGTTGCGCCGAACTGAATCGTTTGTTTCTCTTACGCTTCCCATTATTTTCATTCCTGCTATTTTTATATTTTAACTGGAATGATGGTAACTTAGGCAAAATAAAAACGCAATTCACATCTTAATAACTGGTTAACCAACTTACTTGCCTAAAGCTTCTCCGCCCCTTACGTCATGTCCGATTTTATCCAGCACAGCATTGATCATATTCACTTCTTCACGTCCAAAAAATGCGTTGGCAATATTTACATATTCCGAGATAACAACTTTTAAGGGAATATCTTTTTTAAACATCAATTCATACGAGCCAGCTCTGAGTGTGGCACGCATTACACTTTCAATACGCTTTAATGGCCAGCCGTCAGATAAAATCATATCAACTTTGGGATCAAGTATACGCTGTTCTTTTAACACACCCTCAACTATCTGTTTAAAAAGTTTTCCTTCCGCTGGAAAATAAGTTTCACCCTCTATTTCCTTGCCCATCCAGAAGGTTTCAAACTCAGCCAGAATTTCATGAATGGCTTTACCAGTCAGATCCATTTGATAGAGTGCCTGAACTGCATTTAGTCGCGCCGCTGCACGCTTTTCCGCTCTGCTGAAGCCACTCATAGGAGTAATGCATGTAGGGATAAAGCCGCTTCAGCCGCCCCCCTACCCCTGTTCATCTGGTGACGATTGGCACGCTCCAAAGCCTGCGCTTCATTTTCCACGGTCAAAATACCATTACCAAGAGGCAGCTTACGCTGAATGGATAAATCCATAAGCCCGCGTGAGCTTTCCCCCGCCACAATATCATAATGCCCAGTATCACCACGAATAACACAGCCAAGGGCTATAGCACCAGAGTAAGAATTCCCTTGCGCAGCTGCCATATCCAGACATATTGCCATTGCAGCAGGTATTTCCAATGCGCCTGGCAGGGTAATCACATCATACTCTGCCCCAGCATCGCGCAAAGCTTCACTTGCACCTGCTACCAGTTCATCATTGATGCGGTCGTAAAAACGCCCTTCAACGATTAAAAATCGAGTGCCTTTTGCATTGAATGTCTTTGGCGTGCTAAGGCTAGGCTGCAAACTATAAACTTTCTCTAACTATATTCCACAAGTCTAGCTGCATAACGCGCCATCGTATCAACTTCAATATTAAAATCATCCCCTGCCTTCGATTTACCCCAGCTTGTTACTTCAAGTGTATGCGGTATCAATAATACAGAAAAACAATCCCCATCAACTGTATTAACAGTGAGTGAAGTACCATCCAGTGTCACGGATCCTTTTTTGGCAATAAAACGTGCAAGTTCAGATGGTGCACGAAAATCAAACCGCGCTGTGCCATCAAAATCTGCGCGCTCCAGCAACTTGGCAACACCATCCACATGCCCGCTTACAATATGGCCGCCCAACTCATCACCAATTTTCAATGACCGCTCAAGGTTAATTTTATGACCAACTGTCCAGGCTCCCACTGTTGTATGATTAAGCGTTTCAGCAGCAGCCTGCACATCAAAATATGGCTTATCCATATCCATGCCAATTTCAATGGCTGTCATGCAGGCACCTGAACAGCAGATGGATGCTCCCATGAGAATAGTTTCAGGCTTGTAAGAACATGCAATGCGCAAGCGTCTCAAATTTGGTTGATCCTCAAGGGCTGTGATTTCCCCAATATCTGAAATAAGACCTGTAAACATGATATTTTCCCTAATCTAATACGAGAATTTAAAGTGGTGAAGCTGATCATTTCCCACAATCTGAATATTTGGACTGCATGTTTTTGTTAAGCTGTTGAGCGACGAACCAATAGCTTTTATGCCTTCATTGGCTTTCCAAGGTGCTGTAAACTGCAAAAATTCATCAACAAATCCCTGAGACGCAAAAGCGTTGGCTAGTGTAGGGCCGCCTTCCAACATAAGTCGTGAGATGCCTCGATTAGCCAATAGCTCAAGTGCAGCTTTCAAATCGTGCTTTTTGATCCTCATTACATCTACGCCAGCAGCAGTTAGCGCCCGCTCATTATCAACGGACGCTTCTACATCAGCAATAACCCAAAGCGGCACTTTAGCAGCAGTTGCAACAAGTTTTGAATCAATTGGCAGTTTCAAATTACTGTCAAATATTACCCTTGCTGAAGAACGCCCCTCCAAACCGTGCAACCGAACGTCAAGCAATGGATTATCTGCTAAAACTGTAGAAATACCAGCTGCTACAGCATCAGATTGCGCACGCATCATATGCACGTAAGTGCGTGTTTCTTGCCCAGTTATAGCAAGAGGCTTATGATCCAGGGTGCCTGCAAATCCATCCAGGGTTTGCGCAAGTTTAAGCGTTACCATAGGCCTGCATTGGCTTACACGCAGTATATGCCCAAGATTGACCCATCTTGCAGCCTTGCTTTCAATTCCAGCAACCACTGCAACGCCTTGCGCCCTTAACCGTTCAGCTCCTTGTCCAGCCGCAAGCACACTGGGATCAGACGCGCCAATTACAACGCGTGAAACACAAGCTTGAATAATTGCATCAGTGCAAGACGTTGCCCCTTGCTGGCTCCGTCTGGCACATGGCTCCAGGGTTACATAGATTGTGCTACCATTGGCTGCTTCGCCAGCCTGATTCAATGCTATACGCTCAGCATGAGGCCGGCCACCTTGGGCAGTTACACCGCGCCCAACAATGACACCATTTTTTACTACAAGTACGCCAACAGATGGGTTTGGCGTTGATAGACCAACCCCACGGCGCGATAGTGCAATAGCCATTTGCATAAAGTGGCTATCTTCCGCATTTGAAATTTTACTCAAGACTCGTTTCCATCAAGCTTTGCAACATCGTCTTTAAGCTCGTCTACAATAGCTCCAAAGTCGCTTGCCTCACTAAAATTTTTATAAACTGATGCAAAACGTACATAAGCTATTGGATCAAGATTTTTTAACCCAGCCATTGCAAGCTCACCAATTTGGCCAGATGTAATTTCTCCATCACTCATGTTTTCCAGCTGGCGAACAACCCCGTTTATCATGCGGCCAACACGTTCCTGATCAATATTACGTTTGCGCAACGCAATGGAAATAGAGCGCTCCAGCTTATCTCTATCAAATGGAATGCGCTTGCCTGAGCGCTTGAGTACATTTAACTCACGCAATTGAATGCGCTCAAATGTTGTGAATCTCCCACCGCAATCTGGACATATACGGCGCCTGCGAATAGATGTGTCATCATCTGCAGGACGACTGTCTTTGACTTGGCTATTAAGACCAGCGCAATATGGGCAACGCATACAGGTGTGGCAATTCTATTTCACATGAGCTAAGATGGGCGTTTCACGACTGCTGTAACAATAACTAATAAATCGGAAACCGTGCTGTCATAGCTTTAACCTTAGCTTTTACATTTTCTTCAACAGCAGCGTTTTCAGCTTCACCATTTTTAGCCAGACCTTCAAGCACCTCGGTTATAAAATCACCAACCTGGCTGAACTCAGCCACGCCAAACCCGCGCGATGTTGCAGCAGGCGAACCTAGCCGAATACCTGATGTAACCATGGGTTTTTCAGGATCAAACGGAATACCATTCTTGTTGCAGGTTATGTGCGCACGCCCCAGTGCTTTTTCTGCAATATTGCCAGTTACGCCTTTTGGACGCAGATCAACAAGCATGAGATGATTGTCTGTACCACCTGCACACAGCGCAAACCCATGAGACAGAAGTGATCCAGCTAAAGCCCGCGCATTTTCAACAACAGAACGTGCATATACTTTAAAATCTGGACGCAAAGCCTCTCCAAAAGCTACTGCCTTTGCTGCAATGACATGCATGAGCGGCCCACCCTGAATCCCAGGGAAAATGGCTGAATTGAATTTTTTAGCTAAATCTTCCTCATTTGTTAAAATAAGACCCCCACGCGGGCCACGCAGGGTTTTATGTGTTGTAGTTGTTGCAACATGTGCATGCGGAAACGGGGATGGATGCGCTCCACCTGCAACAAGTCCGGCAAAATGCGCCATATCGACAAGAAAATAAGCCCCAACCGCATCTGCGATTTCACGAAACTTGGCAAAATCCCATACACGAGAGTAAGCAGAACCGCCCGCAATGATCAGTTTTGGCTTGTGTTCATGAGCAAGGCGCTCAACTGCCTCCATATCAATGCGCTGATCATCTGGTCTTACAGCGTAATGTACAGCATTGAACCATTTCCCAGACATGTTGACTTTGGAGCCATGCGTTAAGTGGCCACCGGCAGCAAGATCCAGGCCCAAAAATGTATCGCCTGGCTGAAGCAATGCCAAAAATACAGCCTGATTCGCCTGACTGCCCGAGTTTGGCTGCACATTCGCAAACTTACAGTCAAACAGCTTACAGGCACGTTCAATTGCAAGCTTTTCTGCAATATCTACGAACTGGCAACCACCATAATACCTGCGCCCGACATAACCTTCAGCATATTTATTGGTAAGAACTGATCCTTGCGCCTCAAGAACAGCCTGGGAAACGATATTTTCAGAGGCAATCAATTCAATTTCATCACGTTGACGACCAAGCTCCAATTTGACCGCTTCTGCTATTTCTGGATCGCTATCCTTTAAAGAGGCGGAAAAGAAGCTGTTTGAGCGGTTGGCATGTAAATTTGAAACATTTGCCATGAGACGTGTCCTTGAAAAAATTCTAAACTGAAGTCATTAATATAGACTTCTCCTAACACATCTTGCCATATAATTAAAACCCCACTGCGACATAAGATGTGGGGAATAATTTTATGATATTTTTTTTGGTTTAGGCTGCAGGAACAGCTAAAGCCACAACCTTGCGCTTTGGTTTGGCCTTTTTGCGAACCTTACTTTTAATAGTTGTTTTCAAAACAGGCTTACGTGCAGACAAATCCTGCAAAAGCTCAAGCTGGATTTCCTGAATTTCAGTCAACCTTTCCCACTGTTTGTTCAGCAGGTGATCAACTTTTTCGTGAAGATGTCTAATCTCAAGTTCAGCTTTAAGATTGACGCGAAAATCGTTTTCAGAACGGAGTCTGTCTTTAGCTTCCGTGCGCTGTTGGCTCATCATGATAACTGGAGCTTGCACAGCCGCCAAACATGACAGAATTAAATTTAAAAATATAAAAGGATAAACGTCAAAAGCATTTTTTTCACCAAGAAATACGTTTAAGCCCATCCAGACACCCAGAAAGCTGAAAAATAAAATTATGAATTTCCAGCTACCACCAAAACTAGCAACAACATCCGCCAGCTTCTCCCCCAGGGTGCGATGTCCTGCCCACTCGCGTTCAATGTCCTCAGCAAGGGTTTCATGACGCTCCAGGCTGTCAATAACGTCTTGTTCTAATGTTGAGAGTTCACCCCGCTCACTTTTTAACAGATTGCCTACATAATGCCCACGAATACGGTTAAGCTCTTTCAGGCTGACCTGCGCATCTGCATCAAGGCTTGGATATTCAGCCCGCAGCTGGTCCGCAAGCGCAGGTCTAAGCATAGCCACCGGAAATAAGTCGTTCTTTGCAACCTCTAAACCTGAAATCGAGCATATTCCTCGTTTTTTGGCTTTATTGCGAAGTGCAGTTGTTGAATGCCCTGTGCCGAGCGCCTCATCAACAGCATCCAGCGTATCAATGATTTCATCGTGGAGGTCGTGAGGCTCTTGTGCAGTATTATTATCAGGAATATCTATCATGGCAGTATCCGTATGCTAATTTTGAGAGCTCACTCACGCTTCTTAAACTGCTAAAGATGACGTTGAGATGAAGGTCAACCTAAATCTGTAAAAACCTCTTATGTTTCCACTAAACCTGTCGTTTTTCCACTATCTGCGCTATCTTTTGAACCATGTGGTTGTTGCAAATATTCATCAGAGCGCATTTCAATAAGCCGTGAAACAGTTCGTTCGAATTCAAACGTTTCAAATCCTTCGCTGCTGCTGTAAAGCCTCTCTACTGGAGCATCAGCTGATGCAATCAGTTTCACATGATTTTCGTAGATAACATCAATTAATGTGATAAAGCGTTTTGCCTCATTACGACGCGCAAGTGTCATAACAGGAATATACTCAACTATAATAGTATGAAACTGACGCGCAATCTCAAGATAGTCCATTGCAGCAAGCGGCTTTGTACATAAATCTTCAAACTGAAATCGTGCTACGCTATCAGATGCAAATGGTATTTCAATAAAACGTCCTTTAAATGGAATTTTTACAGGCAATGGCTTATGTGCTATTGTCATACGCTGCCAGATTTTATCAATTTCGCGCTCTGAATATGCATCCGCAGGGCAAAAATAAAGCTCACTTCCCCCAAGCTTTTCCCGCCTGTAATCAGTCTTTGCCCGCAAGGACACAATTTGCATATTTTGTTTTAAAATTGTTAAAAAAGGCAGAAAAAGCGCACGGTTCAATCCATTTTTATAGAGATTTTCTGGCTCGACATTAGATGTTGCAACGACAACTACCCCTTTGAACCAAAGCGCAGAAAATAACCGTCCCAAAATCATAGCATCCGCAATATCTGTCACACTGAATTCATCAAAGCACAATACCCAAGCCTCGCTTAAAAGCTGGTCAGCTACAGCTTCGATAGGGTCACTGCCCTTCACACCTCCCTTTTTGCTTAACTGTCTCCAAAGATGAATGCGCTCATGCACATCACTCATGAAACTATGAAAATGCGCCCGTCTTTTACGTTTAATATCAAGAGATTCAAAGAAAAGGTCCATAAGCATGGTTTTGCCGCGCCCAACATCACCCTGAATATAAATACCTTTTATGCTTTTATTTTGAGGTTTACGTGCAAATAACCAACCAAGTGCGGAGGATTTACGGGACAGCCTATGCTGATGCAGATCACTGGCAAGAGCACCCAGTTTTTGAACCATATCAGCTTGTGCTGGATCAGCAGTTAAATGCTGACCCGCTACTAAGGCCTGGTATTTGGATTGAATGGATTGTGGCAAAGGACTAACGAAAACTTACTTCGATATACTCAGTGGTGCGCCGCTTTTTGCAGTGGAACCATTAAAACTGGAATTTCCAGTCTGCTTTAAGCGTGCAGCAACGCCTCCGCCCTGCTCATACAGATAAATCTCATCACCGCGTAATTCCCATGCATTAACTTTTGTTAAGCCTGTACTGCAACCAGTTGTTTGGGCTTTGTATAAATCAAGTGCAGGCGCATTTGAAAGCGTGAGTCGGCATTTGCTGCCAGACCCCTGCGCCACAGACCATCCACCAGTAAGTCTTGACTGGGTTGGCTTTTCAGGCGCTGTATCATTGGCCGTAGGCGCAACTGTTCGAACTTTCACGGCGGCAGAAGGCGTTACTGCAGCTGATTTAATATCCGGTAAAGGTGTCAACCCACCGGCGGCGGGAGCAGATACCCCGCCAGATAATGGTGCCCCAAGATCACCAGGTGAAGAAATGCCTGGAGGATTTACAGAACCTGCACTTGGAGCGGCAATTGGAGCAGATGGTGAAAAACGTGGTGGCGGAGGCGGCAATGGTTGCGATGTAACGGATGGTGTTGGAGTAGCGCTAATCTCATAGGGCGCACTCGATACAACACGTGGTGCTGGGCTGGATCGTGGATCAAGGGAATCCCCAAAACGACTGACCGATTCACAGCCCTGTAAAAAGGGAATAATGGCAAAAACGGCTACGGTCGCTATATTTCGGATCATAAATGTCTCTCTATTTTTTACATCAGGTAATAGTATGTATACAGCATACTGATTAATTTGATACCGCCCGTGCAATATCTCCAATAACTGACATCACCAATGGACGACGATCAAGATTATAGGCATCTACATCGCGTCGCGCCACACCAAAACGTTCTGAAATTTCTGCAAATGGTATTAAGCCTGCTGTTCCCAGCCCTTTTCGATTATGGACAGCCTGTTGCAGATAATCCTCTATAATCTCTGTAAAACGCTCAAATGTTAGCCCATCCCGCTTTGCTGTCTCTTCGGCAATAGCAGTCAAGGCAGTAGAATCAATTAAGGGCAGTTTTATCAAAAGGGCTTCTAAACGTCCCCTGAACCCAACGGAGCTACTGTCCATAAGTGCAAAGGCGCGCTTTACAGATCCCATGGCACGTGACTTAATCAGATTTAAATTATCTTCATTCAATGGTGCAGTACTTAGATCGCGCATGATTTGTACCAAAACATCAGCCCCCAGTGGACGTACAGGCATCATGCGGCACCGCGAGCGGATTGTAGGCAAAAGACGACCAGGTTCATGCGATACAATCAAGAATATGGAGCGGGGCGGTGGCTCCTCCAATATTTTTAACAATGCATTTGCACTGTTTGAATTTAAATCCTCCACTGCATCAATAATTGCTACACGCCAGCCGCCAGCACTGGCAGTAGATTGAAACATATGCACAAGGTTGCGTGTGTCCTCAACCTGAATTTCAGTACGAAGTTTTTTGGTTTTTTCATTCCAGTTACGCCTCAGCACAAACACATCTGGATGAGACTGAGCTGCAACAAGTTTTGCTACTTTGCTATTGTCTTGAACTTGGAGTGAATGTGCATTCTGTACGTTAGCAGCCATAAAATCGCCATTTTCAAGTACAAAACGCGCAAACCTATAGGCTAAAGTGGCCTTGCCAATACCCTCCTGCCCTGCCAGAATCCATGCATGATGCATTTTTCCAGACTTATAAGCATTCAGCAGCACAGCTTCAGAAGCTTGCTGACCGTATAAGTCCATTACCTCGCGCGGATGTGGCAAATCTAGCAAACGATCAGCTTCATCAATCTCACTTGGCGCTCGTGGTAATATGCGCATTAGTTCACACCTGTTCGTTGAATGAATACTCGTTGCATGAACACCTTAAAAACCTGATCACTTATTACATGCAAATCCTGCTCTCCTGATAACACCATGCACCGTTCAGGTTCGGCGCTGGCAATCCTTAAAAAAGCATGCCGAATGCGCTTGTGAAACTCAAGGGATTCCAATTCAAAGCGGTCAGTTGCACTGCTTCCACGACGTGTAGCTGCGCGTTTCAGTCCCTGCGCTGGCTCCATATCAATAAAAAATGTTAAATCAGGCTTTAAGTTGCCTAAAATCAAATTAGCCATTTTTTGGATTATATCGCCTGAAACTTTACCAAGTGCACTTTGATAAGCAAGAGTTGAGTCTGTAAAACGGTCACATAAAACAATCTTTCCATCTTCAAGTGCAGGTATGATTATTTTTTCTACATGATCACACCTTGCAGCAAAAAACAGCATGGTTTCTGTCATGGAACTAAAGTTAAACCCCGCAGGATTCAAAATAAGCTCACGTATGGCCTCAGCACCTTTTGTCCCTCCTGGCTCCCGCGTAACAACAATATTATGCCCTAGTTCCTGCAACCTGGCAGCTAAAAGCTTAATCTGTGTGGTTTTACCGGCTCCTTCACCGCCTTCAAATGTTACAAAAAAACCTTTCATAATGCGCCTTTACACATAACTTTGGCAAATCCCTGCTTTAAACTTTATGGAAACAACTTCTATGGCCTGCTTCGCAAATTAGCCATTTTCTACAACAAGCGCTTTAAACAGTGAAGTTTAAACAAATGTTGCACTGATTTTAACCTGATACCTTTCGAGGGCAAGAATGCGGACTTCTTGCTCATAAACAGGTAAAACGCTTTACTTTTACGTTAAAAAATATGCGCAGCAGGTACTGAAGTTTTAAAATGTAATATTTAGAGTGATAAGCCAGAACAAAAGTTTGATTTTAAAAAATGCAAACACATGAAAAAAGATCAGGAATTATAAAAAAGCATAGTGCTTAAAAGACCTGATTTAAATCATGAAAATAATTTTAAATTACTTTTTAACCCACGATTTGTAGATATTCATGGTTAAAATACACCTGAAACAATAGCTGCAAGAAATATAAAGGCCATTCCAATAGCAAACATATCTAGCTTGAATGTAAGTCCCATAGCTATTCCTCCTTGCCTGATTTATCAGAATATACAAGTTAGACTTTGTTTTGGTTAATAAAAAGAAAATTCGTCGCTGCACCGCAACAAGAAGCATTAATGCGTGTAGTTTGGTAGGCCCGGAGGGAATCGAACCCCCAACCAGTCCGTTATGAGCGGACGGCTCTAACCGTTGAGCTACAGGCCTCTGGAATGCTTGCACGAAGCATTTGTATATCTCATACACGTTTCATCAAAGGCCTGCAACGGGTTCCCTGCATCAAATAGTGTAGAAATTTCAGTTTAGCTTAAAAACAGGTTGCGTTTGAGCCTTATTTAGGTGATTCCATGCCTCATGGCTGCACCAATTTTAATTCTACGCGATATTCACCTACGCTTTGGCTTTCAACCTTTACTGGATGGAGCAGAACTTTTCGTTTCCCCTGGCGAACGTATCTGCCTTGTAGGCCGTAATGGCTCTGGCAAATCAACTTTGCTTAAAGTAGCTGCAAATTTGATTGAACCAACCTCTGGCAATCGTTTTGTTCAGCCTGGCACTGCAATTCAGTACCTGCCTCAAGAACCTGATATGAGTGGCTTTGACACTACGCTTGCATATGTGGAAGCTGGAATTGGTCCAAATGGTGATTTGTACCGCGCGCCGTATCTACTAGAATCACTGGGGCTAAATGGCACTGAAAACCCAGCGCATCTTTCAGGTGGAGAAGCGCGCCGCGCAGCTTTAGCACGTGTTCTTGCACCTGAACCTGATGTTCTATTACTGGATGAACCTACAAACCATCTTGATGTAAGCGTAATTGAATGGCTTGAGAACGAGTTGAATTCCTTGCGCTCTGCGATGGTCATCATATCTCATGATCGTCGTTTTATGGAAAAACTGTCCCGCGCGACTGTATGGATTGATCGAGGCGAAGCCAAGCGCCTCGAGCAGGGCTTTTCACATTTTGAAAACTGGCGAGATGAAATTTTAGAAAAAGAGGAGCTGGATCGCCATAAGCTGGATCGCAAAATTGTGCGTGAACAGCATTGGCTCACTTATGGTGTAACAGCCAGGCGCAAGCGCAACGTACGTCGCCTTGGGGATCTTATGAGCCTGCGACAGGAGCGTAAAGATCAGGTTCGCGCCACTGGACTTGTAAAGATGACTGTGACTGAGGGAGAAATATCTGGCAAGCGTGTAATAGATGCTGTCAATATTTCCAAATCATATAACAACCAGCCTATAATCAGTGATTTTTCAATTCGCATTAATCGTGGTGACAGGCTTGGCCTTGTTGGACCAAACGGCGCAGGCAAAACAACGCTTATTAATATGCTGACAGGCATTCTGCAGCCTGATTCAGGACATGTTGAACTTGGCACCAAACTTGAAATGGTTACACTGGATCAGCGCCGCGAAACGCTTGACCCAAACTGGACACTTGTGGAAGCCCTCACAGATGGGCGGGGAGACTACGTGACAGTTGGCACTGAAACTCGTCATGTAGCCAGTTACATGAAAGACTTTCTCTTTACACCAGAGCAGGCACGTACACCTGTAAGCGTATTATCAGGTGGCGAAAGAGGACGTCTGATGCTGGCACGTGCCTTGGCAAAATCCTCAAATCTGCTCGTGCTCGATGAGCCAACCAATGATCTGGATTTGGAAACACTGGATTTATTGCAGGATATGCTTGCAGAATATCCAGGCACAATTTTAATAGTAAGCCATGATCGTGATTTCCTTGATCGCTGCGTAACATCTACACTTTTAAGTTTGGGCGAGGGCCGCTGGCAGGAATATGCAGGCGGCTACACTGATATGCTTAATCAGCGTGCCCTTGTAGAGGATATAACTAGTCCCAAGCGCACAAAACAGGCGCAGCAGACACGCAATTCTGCACCAAAAGCAGACATAAAGCTTTCAAAACGAAAATTAAACTTCAAGGAAAAACATGCCCTTGAAACTTTGCCCGCAAAAATGAAACAGTTACAAGCTGATATAGAGCAGTTACAGGTCAAGCTGTCTGATGCAAATCTATATACAAAGAAACCGAATGATTTTGCCAAATTCAGCCTTAAATTGAGTGAACAGCAGGCGGCCTTGTTACAGGCAGAAGAAATATGGCTTAACCTTGAAATGCTGCGTGAGGAAGTTGAAGGTTAAACCATGCATCCAGACCGTTTTTTTTCATCTATTCCAGAACAGCGCTGCATAGAACACAGATTATTTGCACATGTAGAAGATTTACCCATTAAAGCTGAAACTGGTTTTTTGCCAGAAGGGTTTCTTGATCCAGTCTCACAGTATCGCGCTGATTTTGAACACTTGAATTTTACCCAGCTTATTACTCACCAAACACCACTTTGCCATATTGAAACATTTGAGGATTTGAAGTCTGCAAATTTTGGAGGCAGGCTCTTACCGCTTTATGTAGCTGATTGCGTTACTGACCCGCACACACCAGAATTTGTCAATAATCTTGATATATTTGGAACACAGACAAACTGTGATGCCTACACATGGAAGGGCTACCTGGAGGCTCATCGCATCCGCCGCGAAGTATTCAAGCTTTATGGTGCAACAGCTGTTCTTTATCATCCTCCAACAGCCCAGACAGTCAATCTTGACCAGTCTGATATGCTGACCCTGTTCCGAAAAATCTGCATTGGTAAATCCACTCTAGCCGAAGCGGAGCATTTTCGCGCTGCCATGCACTGCGAATTTGCAAAAATGAGCGTTGATGATGGTTTGGATTTACATATTCAGGCAGGGGGTGCACAGCGCATCAACTACACACCGCAATTAAAAGCATTGCTTGAAAACTATGGTAATTCAACATTTAAAATTGTAGTGTTAACTCACGATGAAACAGCTGTTTCAACCGAACTTGCACCATTATCATCGTTATATTCTGCGTTGCATCTTGGATTGCCCTCTGCAATGTTCAATCCTTACAGGCTAAGAACATTTAGGGCCATAACGGCTCATATGAATCAAACTCATCCTACATATGCTTTTGCAAACAGTTTACAGGAGATGGCCATAACAACAGATTCCATACGTCGTATAAATGTAGGCTGTCTTGCCCTGCAGGTTGCCCAACATGAAATAACCGAGGAGGCAGCGCTTCAGGCTTTAATAAAATGTTGCACGTAAAATAAGAATGTTTTTTCCCTTTTATGTCCTTGTAATTTCAAAAAAGGTGAAAAAGACACCAGATAAAGTGTTGGCAGCCAATAATTATGTATTAGCTAATACAGCATACGTTCCCGAAAGTGGATTTTCACTATCCCATCCATATTTGATTGTCTCAAATCTTAAATTCAAATAATCCAGCAGCAAAAGTTTTCCCACCAGTCCCTCATCTTCGCTGCCATATCCGCCCACAATTTCACGTATCACCTCCAGCGCCATCATAGATCCGACTATTCCAGTAAGTGCGCCAACAATTCCAGCAGTGGCGCATGTGGGTTGAGAACCCTCGGTTGGAGCCTGCGGAAACAGACAGCGATAGGTTGGGTTCAGCGTCCCATCTCTACGTTTTTCATGGGCCCGAAGTGTAGTAAGTGATGCATCAAACTGGCTGACAGCTGCTGTTATAAGAGGTTTACTTTCATAAAAACATGCATCCGATACAGCATAACGAGTAACAAAATTATCAGAACCATCCGCCACTACATCATAGTCCCTGATTAATTCATAGGCATTTATTGCATCTATACGCGTGTTATGGAGAATGATTTCTACGTGCGGATTTAGCTCATGGGTCGCACGTTTTACACATTCCACCTTAGACTTTCCAAGATCAGTTGTTTTAAAGAGAACCTGTCGCTGCAGATTGGAAAGTGTTACAATATCATCGTCCACAATGCCAATTTGTCCAATACCAGCGGCAGCAAGATACTGTATCAAAGGACAGCCAAGCCCTCCTGCCCCAATCACAAGCACTTTAGCAGATCTCAAATTTTGCTGGCCTGGCCCACCAATGCCCTGCAGCACAATATGCCGCGCGTAACGTTCAATTTCTAATGCTGAAAGCTGCATATTAATCCTACATTTAAATTTTTCTGAAGATATAAGGAGCTAATTGTGCAAATTTAACTGTAAACTACAAATTGGCAGTAAAAAATTTCATTTGTAAATTTCATCGGCCCGTTTTTCAAAAGCCTCAGCCATCTTTCGAAAAACATTTTCAAAAACTGCGCCTGCAAGCATGGCAAAAGCACGGTTTTTAAATTCATAGTTTATGTAAAAATTGACATTACATCCGCCCGCCCCATCATCGCTGAAAGTCCAGCGATTTTCTAAAAAGCGGAAAGGGCCGTCTATGTATTCAACAATTATCTTAAAGCGTGGCCTGTCCAACGTTACGCGGCACGAAAATGACTCAGATATAAACTTATACCCAATACTCATTTCAGCAAGCAAACTTACTACCCCCTCGCCACTCGCCATTTTACGACGGATACGCAAATCCGAACACATAGGCACAAATTCTGGATAATTTTCCACGTCCGCAACAAGTGCAAACATATCACTTGGCTTATGGGCAACTCTGCGCGTAGTGGTAAAACTGGGCAAGTTATCTAGGCTTGTTCATTTAGCAAGAGTTTTGACAGGAATGTTGACAAGAGTTCTGGCTTGACGCGCCACTTTTAACTTCGCAAAATCTTCACCTGCATGATGCGATGAACGCGTAAGTGGTGTAGACGACACCATCAGAAAGCCTTTTGTGTAGGCAATGGTCTCGTAGCTTTTAAACTCATCTGGTGGAATAAAATTAATAACAGGATGATGTTTTCTTGTAGGCTGGAGATACTGGCCAATTGTTATGAAGTCTACATCAGCTGTGCGCAGATCATCCATAAGTTGCAGCACTTCATTGCGGATTTCGCCTAAACCCACCATGATACCAGATTTAGTAAATATTGTTGAATCAAGTTCTTTTACGCGTTGTAACAGCCTGATGGAATGGAAATATCTCGCACCAGGGCGCACTTTCAAATACTTGGATGGCACAGTCTCCAGATTATGATTAAATACATCTGGTCGTGCTTTCACTACAATTTCCAGTGCGCCTTCTTTACGCAGAAAATCAGGCGTCAGGATTTCAATTGTCGTCTTAGGGCTATGTTTGCGTATGGCATGGATGACCTCGGCAAAATGCTGTGCACCTCCATCATTCAAATCATCGCGATCAACCGAGGTAATAACAACATGCTCAAGCCCTAGTTTTGCAACGGCAATTGCCACTTTCGTTGGCTCGCTCGCATCAAGCGCATCCGGCATACCTGTTTTAACATTGCAAAATGCGCATGCCCTCGTGCATGTGTCACCCATAATCATGAATGTGGCGTGCTTTTTTTCCCAGCACTCACCAATATTGGGACAGCCTGCCTCTTCACAGACTGTTACAAGGCCATTCTCTTTTACTATACGGTTAGTTTCCGCCCATTTGGGTGAGCCAGGCGCTTTAACACGAATCCAGTCAGGTTTACGCATAACAGGTTGATCAGGCCTATGCGCTTTTTCCGGATGGCGGATGGAGGCAGCAGGCTGCCGTGGATTAGTGATCAAATCTAGTACGACAGCCATCCAGGTTAACTCATATAGTTTTAGGCAACTAACCTAGCTACAAACACCACAACAATTGCCCCGATTGTAGAAACAATAATCTGCGATACAATAGGATTGGTTATGCCCAGATTGATCTTAAGCATTGATAGCAGAAAAGAACCAACAAATGAACCAATAATACCAATAATTATATATCGGATCAGTCCACCGCCGCCCATAACAATACTGGCAAGCCAACCGGCAATTGCACCAATAACCAACGAAATAATAAGGGATTGTGGATTCATAATGACGTTCCTTCTTGGCAGGTTAAGACATGAATGCATAAATCAAGCATGAATAACCCGTCCATAGGCATCCAGCACACTTTCATGCATCATTTCAGACAGGGTCGGATGTGGGAAAACCGTATGCATCAGGTCTTCTTCAGTCGTCTCCATCTGCATTGCAATCACATAGCCCTGAATAAGTTCCGTTACTTCTGCACCAATCATATGGGCGCCTAGTAATTGTCCAGTTTTAGCATCAAAGACTGTCTTGATCATACCCTCTGGCTCACCAAGGGCTATCGCCTTGCCATTGCCTGCAAAGTTAAATCTTCCAACTTTTACGCTATAGCCAGCGTCTTTTGCTTTTGCTTCTGTCAAGCCAACACTTGCAACTTGCGGATGGCAATATGTGCAGCCTGGAATTTTAAGCTTGTCCATTACATGTGGATGCTTGCCTGCTATGCCCTCAACACAAATCACGCCTTCATGCTCAGCTTTATGGGCAAGCATGGGCGGGCCTGCCACATCCCCAATAGCAAAAATACCAGGAACATTTGTGCGCCCTAAACCATCGGTTATAATACAACCACGATCTGTTTTAACGCCCAGCTTTTCAAGGCCAAGATTTTCAACATTGCCAATAACCCCAACAGCAGAAATCAGCTTTTCAACGGTGAGTGTTTGCTTCACACCCTTATCGTCTTCCACGGTGGCAGTAACGGAATTAACACCCTTTTCAACCTTGGTCACTTTGGTTGAGGTCATGATTTTCATACCCTGCTTTTCAAAACGTTTGCGGGCAAGAGCAGAAATTTCTGCATCCTCTGCGGACATAATCTGTGGCAACACCTCAACTACTGTTACCTCGGCACCCATTGTGCGATAGAATGAGGCAAATTCTATACCAATCGCGCCAGATCCCATAACTATAATGGACTTGGGGAAGGTCTCTGGCACCATGGCCTCAAAATATGTCCAGATCAGTTTTTTATCTGGCTCAATGCCTGGCAGCACGCGTGGCCGCGCCCCTGTAGCAATAATAATATTTTTTGCAGTATATGTTCCAGCTGGTAGGATGCCCTTAGGTATTGGATTTTGTGGCTGTACTGCTTCTTTTTTCATCGGCGAAACCACAACTTCACCAGGCTTTGTGATATTGGCTTCACCCCAGATCACGTCAACTTTATTTTTCTTCAATAAAAACGCTACGCCGCCATTCAGCTGTCCAGACACACCACGTGAGCGCTTTACAACTGCTGCTGGGTCAAATGTCATGGTGCCATTAAGCGTCAAACCGTAGTCCTTGGCATGAGTGGCAAAATGAAAAATCTCCGCAGAACGCAACAAGGCTTTTGTTGGAATACAACCCCAGTTCAAACAGATCCCACCTAAATGTTCACGTTCAACCAGCGCAACCTTAAGTCCAAGTTGCGAGCCGCGAATGGCCGTTACATAGCCACCAGGGCCACCACCAATAACAATCAGATCATATGCAGACATTGTATTCCCTTAAATTAACAACCAAATAAATTTAAATCTACACAGGCAAAAACCCGCCTGGTGTATCAACAGACATTAAAATCCAGCAGCTTTTTGAATCATAACTTACATGCTCAACCACCTCAGACCGAGCAACCTCTTTCAAACCGCGTTTGCGATAGTGTTTCAACAAAAGTGTGTTACCCTCATGAACCGTAGCACATACACCCTTCCAATTACTTTTTATTGCCAGATTGAAAGCAATATCCAGCATATTGGTCGCAATTCGTAAGCCTCTGAATTCTGGAAAAACTGCCATTATTCGCAAATACCCATAGCCTGGCAGCCTTGCGCGCAGCTTGCTGAATGGAACTGCATAAGGCTGCATTAGGCTAAAATCTTCCTCAGGCCAAGGATCAGAATTAACATTGACAATCAGCATTCCAACAGCCCTGCCACCGACATCAGCCACAACAATATTCTTGTAATTTAGCTCACCAAACTCTCCAAACATCATGGGTTTGAGCATATCCACCCATGTTTGCCCCTTTGGCGCATCCCTGTTCCACAGGGTGGCAATCGTTTTTGCGTTGGCGATATCAAACAGCTCTGCCATCTGCTCAAAATCACCCTCCTCCGCCATACGTGGAAACCATCCTTCAACAGGTGCTTGCAAAAGATGATCGAGACGAGTGTGAGGCAATGGGGAAGACCTGTTTTAATCTAAGCTGTGGTTAGTGCCCAGCTTTAAGAGCTTTAAGTTCAGCTTCCAAAGCTTCGATACGCATTTCAAAATCGCCAGTAATTAATTTTGACATGAAGGTGTCTGCAACCATTGCAGCATATTGAGATTTGTATTTGTCTTTCAATGAAGCAATATCATTACGTACGTCTGCAAAGTTACCCGTAGTTTCGCTGCGGAACTGACGAGCCTCTTCCCGCATTTCACGCAGCATAGGCATAATCATATCTTGCGGCTCTGCCATATTTATCTCCTAAATATAATTTAACTCTCAATATAACATTGAAAGGTGATTAAATCACCCTACACCAGCATGCTCATTGGATTTTCAATCAATTGCTTAAACGCTGCCATAAGTTCTGCTGCTAGCGCCCCATCCACTGCGCGGTGATCCGTTGAAACAGTCACAGTCATCACAGTTGCAATTGCTAACACACCGTCTTTCACCACAGCGCGAGGCTCACCTGCTCCCACAGCCAAAATTGAGGCATGGGGCGGGTTCACAATCGCAGCAAAGTCTTTCACGCCAAACATGCCAAGGTTTGAAACAGCTGTAGTACCGCCCTGATATTCCTCAGGCTTTAGTTTGCGTGCTTTTGCACGACCCGCCATATCTTTCATTTCAATCGAAATGGCTGAAATGCTCTTAAGCTCAGCCTTGCGAATAATGGGGGTAATCAATCCACCAGGAATGGAAACGGCCACACCAACATCAGCATGTTTATGCTTGAGCATCGCGTTTTCTGTCCAGGACACATTTGCCTCTGGTACACGGGTCAATGCCAAAGCCAAAGCCTTGATTACAAAATCGTTGACTGAAACTTTGTACGCTGGCTTTCCATCAATCATTGGCGCGGATTTGTTCACCTCACCGCGCAACTTCATCAACGCATCCAGATTTATGTCAGCGCTTAAATAGAAATGTGGAATGGTGGACTTAGCCTCTGATAAACGCCGTGCAATCGTCTTGCGCATACCATCATGCGGCACGTCTTCAAAGCTTCCAGCTTCAAACATCTTTCTGACCATGTCATCACTCACGCCAGAGGATGCACTTGTACCAGCTGATGCATTAGCAGTCTTTGCAGGAACTGAAACTGGTGCAGCTGATTTTGCAGCGCCACTAACTTTTGCCGTTTCAACATCTGCTGCAACGACACGGCCATGAGGGCCAGAACCTTTAACATTTACAAGGTCAATACCCGCATCCTTGGCAATACGACGCGCCAGTGGTGAGGCAAAGACACGGCTTCCGGAATTCTCATTCGAATGTCCAGCAGAAGCAGGCACAGCTGAAACAGGCGCAGCAGATGGTGCAGAAACTGTAGCCGCAATGGCGGCCGGCGCAGGCGCAGATACTGCCCCACCAGACGCTGCAATCACTTTAGGATCTTCCCCTTCACTGGCGATGATGGCCAAAAGCTGATTGACTGGAACATCGGAAGTGCCATCTGCTACAAAAATCTTTGCCAGAATGCCCTCATCAATGGCTTCAACTTCCATTGTAGCTTTATCAGTTTCTATCTCAGCCAATATATCACCAGACTTGATGACATCCCCCTCTTTTTTAAGCCATTTTGCAAGGTTACCTTTCTCCATTGTTGGAGAAAGTGCGGGCATAAGAATATTAGCAGACATGTGAAACCTTATAAAATGTTAGGTGGATCAAATGGAAATAAAATAGAAAGTGGAAAACTAATAGCGTCAAAAGGCACGATACTCACCTCTTGACCCGCAGTAACTGTGCCTAGCGATGCCAATTTTCTATCTTGCAGCTTAAAAGCGTCTAACAACTGTGAAAGAGGATCGACTATCCAAAAACAAGATACACCCGCCTCAGAATAAACTTGTCGCTGAATACCTCGATCATAATTTTCGGTTGAAGGTGACAATATTTCACAAACCCCATCTGACGCGGTTTCAAAATCAGCTGTATCAGGCATTACGTTTAATCGCTCACGCCGCCAGCCAGCTATATCGGGAACAACCACGTCAAAACCCAAGTGCAATTCAGGTTTATCCGCAAATATCCAACCACCTGCCCCTCCACGACTTTTTTGAAAGGGCGGAGATAGCTCGCTTGTTAAAGAACTGGATGCAACATTATGTCGTGGTGCAGGCCCTGTATACGTTACCAACATACCGCCTAAAATCTCTGCAACCAGATTTGAAGGCACTGCCTCCAGACCAGCATATGTTGCAGTTTTTTCAGCCGGTAAGGTCATTGGCACAATCCCGCTCTACACCTTACTTATAACAAACTGCCTTTGCCGCAGCCACAATCTCTGCCACATTTGGCAAGGCGAGTTTTTCCAGATTAGCCGCATATGGCATTGGCACGTCTTTGCCAGTTATACGGATAACAGGGGCATCAAGATAATCGAACGCGCCTTCCATTACCTTCATCGCAATTTCAGCTGTAACGCCAGATTGTGGAAAACCTTCCTCAATGGCAACACATCGACCTGTTTTAATGACGGACTTCAGTACAGTATCCATATCCATGGGGCGAATTGTCCGCAGATCAATAACTTCGACGTCAATACCTTCACCAATTAAAATATCAGCTGCTTTCAAGGCATAGGTCATACCAATTCCAAATGTCACAAAAGTAACATCCTTGCCAGGGCGTGCAACGCGCGCCTTTCCAATTGGCAACACAAAGTCGTCCATTTTAGGCACATCAAATGACTGCCCATAAAGAATTTCATTTTCTAGAAATATAACTGGATTCTCATCCCGAATTGCAGCTTTTAACAGGCCTTTTGCATCAGAAGCACTGTAAGGCATAACAACTTTAAGGCCTGGAATCTGGCTATACCAAGCAGCATAACACTGGCTGTGCTGGGCACCAACACGTGCAGCTGCACCATTTGGCCCACGAAATACAATCGGACAGCCCAATTGCCCACCTGACATGTACAATGTCTTAGCAGCAGAATTAATGATATGGTCAATCGCCTGCATAGCAAAATTAAATGTCATGAACTCTATGATCGGGCGTAAGCCTGACATGGCAGCCCCAACACCAATCCCTGCAAACCCGTGCTCTGTAATGGGCGTATCCACTACACGGCGTGCACCAAACTCCTGTAATAATCCTTGCGTAACCTTGTAGGCTCCCTGATATTCGGCAACTTCCTCACCCATGACAAAAACATTGTCATCACGGCGCATTTCTTCTGCCATGGCATCACGAAGGGCCTCGCGCACTGTGGTTTTAACCATTTCAGTACCAGCTGGGATCTCTCCAGATGCGTCATAGGCCTGAACTTCAGCACGAGGCTGCGCAGGCACCTCACCAGACGAGACGGATACTTGAACAACCGAAGCAGTAGCAGGGGCAGCTTTAGGCTCTGATACTTTACTGATATCTTCGCCATCAGCAGCAATAATGCCTATGCGTGTGTTAACGGCAACATTGTCAGTCCCATCAGAAATCAATATCTTGGCAAGAATACCTTCATCAACAGCCTCAACTTCCATTGTTGCTTTATCAGTTTCAATTTCCGCCAAAACATCACCTGATTTAATTTGGTCACCCTCTTTTTTAAGCCATTTTGAGAGCTTGCCCTGTTCCATTGTTGGCGAAAGAGCAGGCATTAAAATATCAACTGACATGCGCGTCTAAATCCTTGGTAATTATTGCTTGAATGCCTGGGGTGACCTGTGCTTAGAAAACAGACCCAACCCCAATTTTTAATCAGGTTTAATATTATTTCAAAATATCCGTGTAAAGCTCTGAAACATCAGGCTCCGGATCATGCGTTGCAAATTCAGCTGCATCATTAACAACGGCACGAACATCCGTATCAATTTTTTTCAGCTCGTCTTCACTAGCCCAACTCTTGGCAATCAAACGGTTTTTTACCTGCTGAATAGGATCGTAATCACTACGCATCTGCTCAAGCTCTTCCTTTGAGCGATATTTCGCGGGATCAGACATTGAATGGCCACGATACCGATAAGTCTCCATGCTCAACAGGAACGGTCCCTTACCTGTGCGCGCATGCTCAATGGCTTCTTCTGCAGCGGCCTTCACAGCACGAACATCCATGCCATCAACATTGACACCAGGTATGTTGAATGAAGCACCACGTTTTGAAAAATCTGTCATCGCAGAAGAGCGTATAACTGAAGTCCCCATTGCGTATCGATTATTTTCAATAATAAACACGACTGGGAGCTTCCATATCTGTGCCATGTTGAAGCTCTCATAGACCTGACCCTGGTTGGATGCACCGTCCCCAAAATAGGCAACTGAGACGCTGCCATCGTTTCTGTATTTATTGGCAAAACCAAGACCAGTTCCAAGTGCAACCTGCGCGCCTACAATACCGTGCCCACCATAAAAGTTTTTTTCGCGTGAGAACATGTGCATGGAGCCCCCCTTGCCGCGCGAATATCCACCACGACGGCCAGTTAATTCAGCCATAACGCCGCGCATTTCCATACCTTTGACCAGCATGTGGCCATGATCGCGATAGGCGGTTATAACCTGATCGCCTTCTTTTGAGGCCATCTGGACACCAACAACAACTGCTTCCTGCCCAATGTAAAGGTGACAAAAACCACCAATTAAACCCATACCGTAAAGCTGCCCTGCTTTTTC
>JANXWK010000054.1 GCA_025351165.1 Hyphomicrobiales bacterium
GAGATCAACAGGCTCAAAGCTAAACTCTATGATCTGCACATCAAATACCAAGGTCAGCCAAGGGATGATGCAGGAAGATTCAGTTTTGGGAGAGGGGCAACAAGTAACCCACCACCCAGCTCAAGCGGCAGCCCTTCCAAACCCACAAATTCAGACAATGTACAAATTGCTTTTACGCCAACACAAGGCATAGGAGCTGGCACAGGTGGCTGGCCGAGCATGAATAATGCCTTGCCCCAAAATGCAATATTGAGAGATGATGAGGCTAATCTAAAACCGCAGTTGGTGCAGCGGGTTTAGATAACAATTTGCGCCGGTAGTAAATTCGTAGATGATTTGATGCGATGATAAGCAATGCACCGCTTGAGTTATCTTTGGCTTGACACTAAGTATCCTGCATATGTCTTAATTCAAAATTCAGGTAGATTGTATGGATGTTTTCGAAAACAAATTTATGCCAGCTTTAAGAGCTGGAGATTTTGTCAGAGCGGAACAGGCCCTTGAAGAATGGAAGCGCCAGACCAGCGCCGCAATGTATTTATGGGGTAAATCCATCCTTTTGGTAAGAACAGGACAAATCGAAAAAGCCAACCAGATTTTATCGGATGTAATAAACAAGGGGCAGGATGAGGGCAGGATCTGCCACCATGCAAGAGCAGACAACTATTTGAATACCAAAAAATATATAGATGCTTTAAGTGATTTTAACGCTATTCTAGCAGATAAAACACCAAGGGTTCAGGAAATGTTGGGAAGTGACTGCCTGTTTCGCAAGGCCTATATTCTGGCTGTTTTGGGCAATCACGAGTTTTTATCAGTCATAGATAAAATTACGCCAGATTATTCAAGTTTTATAATAGATGCAAACTATGACAGAATAGCACTTGTAAACATGTACAATGATACAAAAAAACTGTGAAATCACTTCCACTTAGTCACAACCCCATTAATCCACGCTCTTTGAGGCTCAATTCGCACAGCCTGGGCTGTGTTGCCGCATTGTGAAGCCCATTTATCGCCCTGTTTTACGCCTGTATTATAGGTTGCAAACAGCACACCAGCCAGTTTCATGTCTGTTGTAAAAACAGGCCCGCCTGAATCGCCTTTGCATACTTGCAAATGCGCGCTCATTTCTTCCTTATTCATGTTTGTTCCACCTAAATGCAAAATGCGGCCGGCAGACAAAGGCAGGCTTTCAACCTCAGCTTTGCGTAATTTGCCTGCGCTTTCCTCAGCGCGCACAGCCTGCAAGCCAAAACCTGCAATTATGTAACTGGCTGCCAGCTCATTATTTTCAATCATTGTCACAGGACTGAACCGCGCTGGCAAACCAATAACGCGCACAAGTGCCATATCGACGCCAGATGGATTAACAATGCTTTGTACCACGGTTTTAAGCACAGGCGTTTGCCCCTCATAATAGGCAACAGCAAGCTGGGGAGAGCCCTGCACACAATGCCCCGCCGTCAAAACAATATTTGACGCAATAATGACACCAGAACACGCAGATCCGCGTGAGCCAAGCACCATAACGCTATACTGTTCTAGATCAGCACCTGCCATGCTGGAAGCCTTGCCGCCCAGAGCAAAAGCAATATGCGCACCGCAAACCAGGAACAAAGCTGTAAAGCCGATTTTTTTCATTTTTTCAAATTTGTAAAGGAAGCTGTACATGACCCCAATTTCCGTTTTTGGACCACAGTTGAACACTGTGCATTCCATCACACCTGTGCTTATCACAGGCCCTGGAATAGAGCCAGTCTCACTGAATGAGGCCAAAGCCTGGCTGCGTTTGGATAGTGTGGATGAAGATGCACTGGTAACAGCCCTCATCACAGCCGCAAGGCTTACTGTGGAGGCCACCTCACGAAGAGTTTTGATAAATCAGACTTGGCGATTAGTCATGGATTATTGGCCTGTTAGCGGCATTGTAAAGGTGCAGCTTAGTCCGTTCAAAGCCATTCTGGCTGCCAGAAGCTGCGATATTTATGGCAATGCAACACCTTATGATCCAGCGGGGTTTATTGTTGATAAGGCCAGCGAACCAGCCCGCATTATGGCATCCAACAATATTGCGCCTGTCACGGGCAGGCCTTTTGCAGGCATAGAGCTGGATGTGCAGCTTGGCTACGGCGCAAATGCATCCGATGTGCCACAACCCCTGCGCCAAGCCATATTGCTGCTTGTAGCTCTCTGGTTTGAAAACAGGGGCGATGGCATTGGCGGGGCAGGCGAGCCATTGCCACCTGCAATCAAAGCCTTGATTGCGCCCTTTAAACGTCCGCGTATTGGAGGGTAAAAGCATGTTGTTTGATCGTAAAAAGAAAGTTTCTATCGCGCATCTTCGCACTAGAATTGGGCTATTTGCTCCCGTTGAAACACAGGATGAAACAGGCGGCGTTTTTCGAACCTTTAGCCAGATTGATTCAATCTGGTGCAATATAGAACCCTTTTCAGGTGATGAGCGCTTTGTAACGGGCAAAGTTGAGGAGGTTGTCAGCCACCACATCACAATGCGTTGGCGAGGCGATATTAAAGCCCCGATGCGCTTTTATTTAGGCACGCGCATGTTCGACATTGTAGCGACCGCAGATTTAGATGCACGCCGCCGCCGCATGATGGTTTTGGTAGAGGAATTAAAACAATGACAAATCCAATTTTGCCTCTCAAAGCAGCAATACGCAGCCGTTTAATTGCAGATACCGCTCTACTTGCAGTGCTCGGCGGCTCGCGAATTTATGATGAAACGCCGCGCGGCCAACCTTTTCCATTTGTTACGTTTGGCTCATTTACCGCAAATGACAATTCGACATCAAGCGATAGAGGCCACGAAACAAAGCTTGAAATTCAGGTCTGGTCACGAGACGGCAGTACCAAACAGGCTTTGCTGATCGCTGATCGCATTGAGACTTTATTGCATGATCAGAATCTAAATTTAACAGGCCAGCATCTGGTCAATCATCACCTTGTTGATACGGATACAGCCCTTGAGCGCGATGGCGAAACTATACGCGTCACATTGAATTTTAGGGCTGTCACAGAAGTTGCTGTTTAAGTTTACCCATAAAAAAGACGACCAATGCCTGAAGGGTATTGACCGGAGCACTGCCCACCCGTGCTTATGCGCGGACTTTTTTTAAACAAAAAGGAATTCTCCATGCCAGCTCAAAAAGGTAAAGATGTCCTGCTTAAAGTTGATAATGCAGGAAGTTTTGTAACAATCGCGGGGCTGCGTACGCGCCGCCTCACATTTAACGCGCAATCAGTCGATGTAACCAATTCAGAATCCACTGGTCGGTGGCGTGAACTGCTGGAAGGTGTTGGCGTGCGCCATGCCAGCATTAATGGCACTGGCATTTTCAAGGACGAAGCCAGCGATATTTATGCACGCCAGTTGTTTTTTGATGGAAGCATAAAAACCTGGCAGGTTTTAATCCCAAGTTTTGGCACAATTTCAGGTTTGTTCCAGATGGTAAGCCTTGATTATCGCGGTGATCATTCTGGTGAGGTCACATTCGACATTAGCATGGAAAGTGCAGGCGCACTCACATTCACGGCTTTGTAAGAGTGCCATTGGCCTCCACCACTCGTCAAGCGCAGGCATGACGACCTTGATAGATTATCTGTTTTTCAATCTGAAAAGGAACATACATGGCAAATATTCACAGAGGCGAGGTCGATCTGGTTTTACAGGATCAGACTCTCCCATTGCGACTAACCTTACAAGGCTTGGCCGAGCTGGAATCTGCCTTTGGCGTGGCAGACTTAGCAGGGCTGGGTATGCGCTTTTCTGATGGCAATCTAGGTGCAAAGGATATTATCAAAATTCTGGGCATCGCGTTGCGAGGTGGCGGATTTGATAAATCTGACAATGAAATAGCAAATCTTGTCCCTGCAAATGCCCTGCCAGATGTTATTGCAGCAATTGCACAGGTATTGGCACTGACTTTTGGAGTGTCTCAATCCTCCTCAAACCCCGTTTAGCCGTAAAGCGCGTGAAAGCAAAAGTTCAGCCAGTCCCATTTCCATGGACTGAGGCAATGGGCTTTGGCTTTGGTGTTTTACGGCTATCTTCAAGCGATTTTTGGGCAATGACCCCGCGTGAACTCGCCGCTGCCTATCAGGGAATAACAGGGCATACAGATCAAAGCGAGATTAGCCGGTCAACATTTCTTGATCTGATAGCGGCATTCCCAGACGACAATCTGAAAGGATAGAAAATGGCAAAATCCAGTAAAACTGATTTAAAATCAGCAACCGATGAGATGAATATTTTAAAAAAAGCCACAGATTCTTTTGGCTCCTCTCTCACATCAGCTTTTGCCAGTGGCATTGCCCATGGTAAAAGCTTTGATGACATTTTGAAAAGTGTATCCACAAAATTTCTGGAAATCAGTTTGAAAGCAGGGCTAAAACCCCTGGATACACTGTTTTCAAGTGGCGTGAGTTCGCTCACCAGCTCAGCGCAATCAGGGCTGTCTGGCTTTAATTTCAGCTCTCTTTTTGGTGGCTCCTCTGGCGTTTCAACGCCCATGAACATCATGCCCTTCGCAGAGGGCGGCGTGGTGTCGTCCCCCAGCTATTTTCCTATGGGATCATCCTTGGGCGTGGCGGGTGAGCGTGGATCAGAGGCAATCATGCCTTTGCGCCGTGGCTCGGATGGCAGGCTTGGCGTTGCAACCAGTGGGAGTGGGTCATCCAACACTATTACTGTCAACATTGCTGCAACTGATGTTGACAGCTTCCGTCGGTCTGAAAGCCAGGTTTCTGCTGCTCTGGCAAGAGCAGTTGTGCGTGGTAATCGGGGATTGTAGGGGAAAAAATCAATGAACAGTTTTCACGAAATTCGTTTTCCACTTGATGTTGCTTTGGGGCTTCATGGTGGGCCTGAGCGCAAAACCGATATTGTGATCACAGGATCAGGGCGCGAGGAACGAAATGCCAGGTGGGCAAACTCACGCCGCAAATATGATGCTGGTTTTGCAATTAAAACCATTGATGCCTTAAGTAACATTATTGTGTTTTTCGAAGAGCGCAGAGGCAGGCTTACAGGCTTTAGATTACGTGATCGCCTGGATTATAAATCATGCGTCAAGGCGAGCGCACCGCTTCCAACCGATCAACCTGTTGGTACGGGGGATGGTGTAAAAGCTGCATTTCAGCTTAAAAAACGCTATGGAACAAGCTTTGCGCCTTACGACCGTGATATAAAAAAACCTGTCTCTGGCACCGTGCGTGTGGCTGTCGCTGGAATTGAAAAAAGTCTTGGTAGTGATTTTGATCTGGATATTGCAACAGGGATTGTTACATTTAAGGCAGGGCGCATTCCAGCATTAAACGCCGCCATTACAGCAGGCTTTGAGTTTGATGTGCCTGTACGCTTTGACACAGATTACCTGGATATTGATTTAAGTGCTTTTGAAGCAGGTGCAATTCCAAGCATCCCCCTAATTGAAATCATTGTTTAAAGTTCAATAGCATCCCACCGTCATTGCGTGGAGCTGAACTCCAAAGCAATTCAGGGCTTAAAATATTTTCTACATTGTCGCGCTTTGTTCGCAATGATGGAATTGTCCCTTTTTAGCATCGTTACAAAGGTATTTTCATGCGCCAGTTTCCTCAAAACTTTACTGATCATCTTGCCACTGGCGCAACTACATTATGCCGTTGCTGGAAGCTTGTTGGCAACCAGGGCAAAACGCTTGGCTTTACTGATCATGACCGAGATCTCACTATCAATGGCCTTATCTATTCTGCAAAGAGCGGTATGGAGGGTGCTGAGGTTGAAACACAACTTGGTCTTGCCATTGGGGGCACAGAAATCTCTGGTGCGCTAAATTCTGATGCCTTAACAGATGCACAAATTTCAAGCGGAATATGGGATAGCGCAACCGTTGAAACATGGCTGGTGAATTGGGCAGATGTCACGACGTTAATTTTGCTTGATATTGGGCAGATTGGTGAAATTCGTCGTTCAGATTATGGGTTCACAGCTGAAATGCGCGGGCTTGCCAGTCGCTTTGATGAGGATCGCGGACGTATTTTTCAATCTGGTTGCAATGCAGATTTAGGCGATACACGCTGTGGTACAAATCTTGAGCTGCCCACCTATAAAGCAACAGGCACAATTACAAAAACGGATGGGCGTTTGACCTTTGATGTACCGCTTGTTTCTGCATACGCCAATGGCTGGTTCGAAGGTGGAAGTGTAAACTTTAGCACAGGCTCAGCGATTGAAATACGCCAGCATCGCGTGAATGGGCTGGTTGCAAGCATTGTTTTATGGCGACCAGCACCAGCCACAATTAACAGTGGCGATAGTATAACCTTGCGGGCAGGTTGCGATAAGCGATTGGACACCTGCCGAGCCAAATTCAGCAATGCGCTTAATTTTCGGGGCTGCCCTTTCATTCCAAGCACAGATTTTATCCTCACCTATGGCAAGGCTGGAGATTCCAGCCAAACGGGAGGGACGTTGTTATGAACAAATTGACTTCATTTAAAATTGTTCAATCTGCCAGAGGCTGGATTGGCACGCCCTACATCCATCAAGCATCCCTCAAAGGTATTGGATGCGATTGCTTAGGGTTATTGCGCGGCGTTTGGCGCGAATGTATTGGCGATGAAGCAGAAGATTTTGTGCCCTACACGCCTGACTGGGCAGAGGCAAAAGGCGAGGAAACACTTGCCGCCGCCGGATTCCGTCACTTTGATGAAATTAATATAAAAGAGGCAAAAGCAGGCGATATTGTGCTGTTTCGTTGGCGACTGCATGTGCCTGCAAAGCATGTTGGCATTCTAAGCAGTTCCAACTCCATGATTCACGCACATGGTGGTGTGAATGTATGCGAAGTGCCGCTTTCAAACTGGTGGAAGAGACGCATTGCCTATGCGTTCAGGTTTCGGGACTTGATTTAGCACTTAGTCGTTAAACCCGCGCATGACGACCTATTTCAACGGCAACTACCCCATAAACAAACGAGGTCTCAATATGGCAACTCTTGTTCTGCAAGTGGCTGGTTCAGCTATTGGCACATTTCTAGGCGGCCCCATAGGCGGCGCGATTGGCAGTGCAATTGGTGCAACAGCTGGCAACTACATAGATCGCTCATTAATGTCAGGTAGCGGCAAACATATGGAAGGCCCGCGCTTAACAAACCTTAACGGAATAACCGCCGCAGAAGGCGCAGCTATTCCAAGAGTGTATGGACGTGCAAGATTGGGCGGGCACATCATCTGGGCAACCAGCTTTGAAGAAGTCGCTTCCCGTCAAAAAGTAAAAAGCGGCGGTAAAGGCAGCCCAAGCTCACCCATCCAAACAAACTACAGCTATTATGCAAATGTGGCGATTGGCCTGTGCGAGGGCGAAATTGCCTGTGTGCGCCGTGTGTGGGTGGATGGCTATCTGCTTGATTTAACAAAAATCACCATGCGTGTCTATCGTGGCACTGAAACGCAGCAACCAGATCCATTGATTGTGGCAAAGCAGGGGCGTGGTGACATACCAGCTTTCAAAGGCTTGGCCTATGTTGTGTTTGAGCGTCTGCCCTTGGCTGACTATGGCAACCGTTTACCTGTGCTCACTTTTGAGATCGTGCGCCCAGTTGCTGGTTTGGCACAAATGATTAAAGCAGTTGATCTTATTCCAGGCTCAACCGAATTTGGCTATGATACGACGCTGGTCAATCAATATGCAGGTTTTGGTGTGTCCACTTCACAAAATCGCAATCAAACAACGCATTCAGTTGATTTATTGGCATCATTGGACGCACTTCAGGCTCTTTGCCCCAACCTTTCGAGTGTTGCACTAGTTGTAGCCTGGTTTGGTGATGATTTGCGGTGTGGCAACTGCACCATTCGCCCAAAGGTGGATTTGAACGCCAAAATCACGACGGGCGCTGAATGGTCTGTTGCAGGCGTGTCTCGCAGCACTGCTTTGCAGATATCAAAATCAAACGGGGTTGCAGCCTATGGCAGTACACCCTCTGATTCATCAGTCATTCACTGCATTGAGGCATTAAAAGCACGCGGACTTAAAGTCATGCTCTATCCATTTGTGATGATGGATGTGCCAGCCAATAATACATTGCCAGACCCCTACACTGGAAACATCAATCAGCCAGCCTACCCATGGCGTGGGCGCATAACCTGCACACCAGCCATAGGACAAGCAGGCAGTGTGGATGGTACAGCGGCAGCAGAAGCACAGGTTAACAGCTTTTTTGGGCAGGTGACTGTAGCCAATTTTAATGGCACGAGCAGCCTTGTTCCCCCTGTGACCAATCCATTTTCAGATGGCAATGATGGGAGCCTGTTCAATCTTAGCTCTGGAATGAGCATACCCTATTCAGGGGCAAATGAATGGTCATTTCGCAGGCACATATTGCATTATGCAACACTTGCCAAAACAGCTGGCGGAGTGGATGCGTTTTTGATTGGCTCAGAATTGATTGGTCTCACGCGCGTGCGTGGTGCAACTGGTAATTTTCCTGCGGTCTCGCAGCTCATTGCTTTGGCAGGTGATGTACGTTCCATTTTAGGTAGCACCACAAAAATTGGCTATGCCGCAGATTGGACAGAATATGGCTCATATGTAACGGGTTCACAGGTACGTTTTCCCCTTGATGCACTTTGGGCAAATACAAACATCAACTTTGTGGGCATTGATTATTACCCACCTTTGTCGGACTGGAGGGGTGGGCGCGATCATCTGGATGCGTCCTTGGCAAATTCTATCTACAGTATAGATTATCTAAGTTCTCGCTTTAAGGCAGGCGAAGCCTATGACTGGTATTATGCAAGTGAAGCTGAACGCACAAACCAAATACGCACGCCGATAACCGATGGTGCAGCCAATAAACCATGGATATATCGTGCTAAAGACTTAAAAAGCTGGTGGTTAAACCCCCATTTTGAGCGCGTGAATGGCACTGAACTTGGCACACAAACAGCGTGGATCCCACAGTCTAAACCCATCTGGCTTACAGAATTTGGAGTCCCAGCCGTAGATAAGGGGAGTAATGCGCCCAATGTTTTTAGCGATCCAAAATCATCAGAATCAGCGTTCCCACCATTTTCAATGGGTGTACGCGATGATTTAATTCAGGCGCGCTCCATTGAGGCTCTCATTCAAAACTACGATCCAGCTCACCCAAATTATATAACAGGAAGCAATCCCACATCCAGTGTTTATGGGGGATTGATGATTGATCCCTCACGCATTCATATTTGGGCATGGGATGCAAGGCCCTATCCTGCTTTCCCCCATAGTGCAGATGTGTGGGCAGATGGCACAAACTGGATAACAGGCCATTGGCTCAATGGACGCTTGGAAGGCGCACCAGTAGATCGGCTGCTTTCCAAAATAATGGCTGATTTTCAGTTGAGCGGCGCAGATTTTAGCGATGTTGATGGTTTTCTCGATGGCTATGTAATTGATAGGCCAATGGCAGCCCGCAGTGCAATTGAGCCATTACTGGCTTTATTTGGGTGCGATGCAGTGACTTCTGCTGGCAAAATTGGCTTTTCTGGGCGTAAATCCAAACCTGTTTTAGCACTCACAAAAGATGATTTTGTACCAGATCGCGGTGGCGGAATTTTGCATCAAAACAGAGCGCAGGAAACAGAATTGGCACATGAAATATCGTTGACCTTTGTTGAAAGTTCAGTTGATTTTAGAACCGTATCTGTCTCAAGCCGCACATTATCAGGGGCAAGTAAACGTGAAATCCGCATGAATACAGCCGCCATGATGCCGCGTGAGGCAGCTCAAAAACTTTGCGATATTAATTTGCAGGAATCATGGATTGGCAGGGATACGATTGATTTTAGCCTACGCCCTGGACTGCTTGCTTTACAGGTCGGCGATGTTTTACGAATTGATAGCGCAGATAGCCAAAAATTGTTCCGGATTGTTAAGATCACAGATAGTCTGGAGCGTAAAATAACGGCTAAAGCCATTGAGCCATCGCTTTATGATGAGGCTGGAGCTGGTAAAACGCTGCTAAATTTACCAGCACCAAAAACCAATGGCCCGCCGTTTGCCATTATTCTGGATTTGCCAGCAGCCAATCAAACACCCACAGCATTGCAATATATAGCGGTTCATTCAGATCCTTGGTCAGCCAGTTACACTGTCTGGCGTTCGCGCGATGGTGGCAGCTTTGAAGCGTTTTTAACATTAAACCAGTCTGCGACCGTTGGTAAAACGCTGAATGATTTTAGCCTTGCAACACCTTGGTTGTTTGATCGCTCAACGCGTCTAAAAGTACAAATTGTGGGTGGGCATTTTGCATCCATTGACGAAACTTCAAGCCTTGCTGGCGCAAACACATTGGGCGTCAGAGGAGCCGATGGTGCATGGGAAATTATCACTTTTGCGTCAGCAGTTCTCATCGGTGTCAATCAGTGGGAATTGAGCGGTTTAACACGTGGATTAAAAGGATCTGAGGCACAAGCGCAGCGTATCGCACCAGCTGGCTCAACAGTTGTGCTGATTGATGAAGCGGTGGTGCAAACGACCAATAGCATGGCAGATATTGGCACAACCTGGACATATCGCATTGCGCCTTCCAACACAGACTATACAGATACAAATGCGTTAACAATCACAAGCACAGTAAAAAACCTGGCTCTTTTACCTTTAGCCCCTGTGCAGCCCCGCGCTGTGCGGGGTGGGGCCGGTCTTGCAATCTCTTGGATACGCCGCACCCGTATTGGTGGCGACACATGGGAAACGCTGGAGGTACCGCTTTCTGAGAGCCAAGAAAGTTATCTGTTAGAGATCATGAACGGCGCAAATGTGGTGCGTACTCTAACAGTATCTGCACCTTTTTATCAATACATCTCAAGCGATGAATTGAATGATTTTGGTATTGCCCAAAGCCTGATCGTTATCAGAATACGCCAGATCAGCAGCGAGGTTGGGGCAGGTTTGCCGCTCTTAGCAACGCTGATTATCGGATAAAAATACATTCACCCTACATAAAACAGGAGTTTACCAATGCCAACATTAAACCTTGGCCTGCCTTACATTGCTGCGGGGCAGGCACAAAAACACATCACCCATAATGATGCATTGGATTTAGCTGATGCCCTCATCAATCTTACAGTCTTGTCGCGCGTAGTAAGCGCACCGCCAGCCACACCAACAAATGGCGCAAGATATTTATTGCCAGCCACACCAACAGGAACGTTTGCAGGTCAAGGTGGCAATATTGCTCTCTATCAAAACGCAAGCTGGCGTTATATTATACCCAAAATTGGCTGGCGTTGCTACATTGTAGATGAGCAGATTATAACTGCTTTTAACGGCACAAGCTGGAATGCGCTTCAGGCGTCATCAATTAGTCCATCCGCAAGGCTGGAGAACATGCTTGGTCTTGGTATTGGGAGCACATTCGATACTAGCAATCCATTGACTGCAAAATTGAATAGCGCATTGTTTACAGCATTGCCCACAGCAGCAAGTGGCACGGGCGATTTGCGTATGACGCTCAATAAATCGACAGCTCTCAATACTGTATCGCAACTGTATCAAAGCAATTTTTCAGGTCGTGCTGAGACAGGCCTAACGGGCGATGATAAATACCGTATAAAGGTCTCACCCGATGGAAGCACCTGGAAAGATGCTTTAAACATTGACTCAACCAGTGGGCAGGTCACTCTTACACAAGGCGTGGCTGCCCTTGGTATTGGTGTTGCAACACCCGCCTCAGGATTGTCAGTTGTAACGAATAATCTGCCAATAATTGCCCAGACTGTTTCTGGCGGTGGCACGGGCGATTTACGTATCAGATACAACAAAGTTGCAACCACAAATACATTATCTCAACTCTATCAATCGAATTTTTCAGCTCGTGCTGAAGTTGGCCTTCTTGGGGATGATAAACTTCGTACTAAAGTCTCTGCGGACGGTACCACCTGGAAAGATTCAATTATTTGCGATCCAACAACGGGACAGGCCTCATTCCCATCAGGCATTGCCAATAATTATGGTGGTTTACGCAATAAACTTATCAATGCAAATTTTGATATATGGCAGCGTTCAAATAGTTTCACACTTGCAAATAACTCCACTCAGTATACCGCAGATAGATGGATTGGCACTAACACAGGCTCTACAGTGAGCGTTACTTTTGCCAAACTCGTCGCTCCAGCTGGATTTAAAGGGCAGTTTGCACTCAATGCAACTGGCACAGGCTGTGCGATAGGGTCAAACATAGACTTTTCTCAAAAAATGGAAGCGCAGGTTTTATTTGACACAGAAGGACTAGGCGCCTGTCTGTCCTTTGATATTAATGCAAGCACCTCTGCTGGTACATTAACAGGTACAGTTTTGCTTAATGGTAACACAGCTGTTGATAATGGAACCTATTCAACCGCTTTATACTCAACAAGTTTTATCGTGCCCGTTGGTGTTTCACGCATGACTATACCCATTCCAGTTGCCAATTCTTTTGGTTTAAAAGTTGGGGCACAAATCATTATCAGATTTCAGCAAATGGTGGCGGCAGGCAATCCTAATATTAGTATCGGGGCTGTTCAGCTTGAAAAAGGCCTGATCGCTAATCCATTTGAATTTAGGCCAAATTCAATGGAGATTGCTTTGTGTCAGCGTTATTTCTGGCAAAGGGCAGCAACAGCGACTGGTGATTATGCCTCACCTGTCACACAAGGCACTGATGGTATTCGTGCTTTGCAAATACCATTTCCAGCAAAAATGCGAATAACGCCTACATGCAGTGTAAGTGCTGCCACAAATGGCGCATTGGTTGCGACTTACCCATTAACTGAAATAGCCTCAAGTGATTTTGCCAGGGTGCGCGCCGATGTAACAACAGCCGCCGCAACTTCTTGGATCACATCCTTCAGCGCAAACGCTGAGCTTTAATCAATCTCTCACAAAAGGAATACATTAATGGTCGCAACGTCATTTGCGCGGGCGCTCTCGCTTACCCTAAAATTTGAGGGTGGATATTCTGATCACTCTCGTGATCCAGGCGGTGCAACAAACCTGGGGATTACACAAAAAACATTGGAGTTTTTCAGAGGTCATCCAGTTACAAAAGCAGATGTCAGTTCACTTAAATTAGATGAAGCTGCAAAAATCTATAGGCAAAATTACTGGAATGCAGTCTGCTGCGATCAGATGCCCGCTGGTGTCGATATATGTATGTTTGACCTGGCAGTCAATTCTGGGCCTGAAAAGGCAATCAGGATTTTGCAGGTAGCCACAGGCCTGAGCGTAAATGGCATTTTAAGTGCGCAGACTCTGGCAGCTGCACAGCATAGTTCGCCGCACACCCTTATAAAATCCATATGCCGCTTGAGATTATCTTTTCTTCAGCGCCTTACACTATTTGCCACATTTGGCAGGGGATGGAGCGCCAGAATTGCAGCTATTGAACGTGAAGCTGACAAGCTGATTGAGCCTGCCACAACATCTTTAACCCCAAACCCAAAGGATATACCTATGTCACAGGTTAAGAATATTTTTCAAAGTCGCACAATCTGGTCCAATATCATTGGTCTTGGTGCAGTCGCTGTCTCGTATTTTGGTATTGATACTATCAGTATTGATCAACCCAAAATTCTGGATTCAGTTGCACAGATTATAGCAGCAGGCAGTTTCATTTCTTCCAGTGTTTTCAGGGTTTTGGCAAACAGAAAGCTTGTTTGAATTCAATATTCACAACGGGTTCATGCTTTTTGTATAAGGCTCAAAGCATGTTCCGTCATATTTTTATTCTTAGTATGTTATTTTGTCTTGCATTTCCCTATGGTACAAATGCCAAAGGATTATGTTTGAGCGATGTAGAAGCTAGAACTTTAGTTCAGATGCATAAGCTGATCAGCGTTAATCAAGCGCTGACGGCTGCACGGTCAAAAGCAAAAGGTGATTTGATTTCTGCCCATTTATGTCAAATTCCAGATGGGTTTATGTATAAAGTCGCTATAATAAAGTACGATGGGCGAGTCGTTAAACTTCTTATTGATGCCAATAGTGGACAAATTGTTGAATAGTGCTGGATTATGATAAATGCGTTTACTGCTTGTTGAAGACGAAAAAGATCTTAACAGACAAATATTTACGGCTCTGACAGATGCAGGCTACGTTGTTGATCGCGCTTATGATGGTGAAAACGGGCATTTTCTGGGCGATACAGAACCTTATGATGCGGTAATACTTGATATAGGATTGCCAAAGATGGACGGTATAACTGTTCTTGAAAAATGGCGGCGTGATGGCAAGGCTTTTCCAGTTCTTATTCTAACAGCCAGAGACCGCTGGAGCGATAAAGTGCAGGGCTTTGATGCGGGCGCGGATGATTACGTACCCAAACCCTTCCATATGGAAGAACTCCTCGCCAGAATAAGAGCATTGTTACGTCGCTCAACAGGTCATTCCACGAATGAACTATCTTGCGGGGCAGTTACACTTGATACCAAATCAAGTAAGGTTGTGGTCAGTGGCGAGTGTATCAAACTTACGTCTCATGAATATCGTCTATTATCCTACCTTATGCATCATCAAGGGCGTGTTGTATCACGCACAGAGTTGGTTGAACACATGTATGACCAGGACTTTGATCGTGATTCAAACACAATAGAAGTTTTTATTGGCAGGTTAAGAAAAAAACTTGGTCTTGATATTATTCAGACCATACGAGGTTTGGGGTATCTAATAGCTCCAGCTGGGGTGTCAGCTCTTCAATCATGAATGGGCAAAAATCTCAATTTAAAACTGCTCGCTCGCTGGCATCCAGACTATTTATGTCTGCCGCTGCACTTGCCTCAATTATTCTCCTAGTTGCAGGCATTTTACTCTCAGCTCTCAATAGCCGCAATATTGAACGGGCTTTCGACGCACGTTTGAAAGTATACCTTTTGACATTGGTGGCAGACCTGGATGCTTTTATTTCTGACCCTTTAAAAGAGCCAGGCAATTTGGGTGATCCACGATTTAATATAGCGTTGTCTGGTTGGTATTGGCAAATTTCAAAAATAAACACAGACAAGCCCCCAACAACCCTGAAATCCTCACGTTCACTTGCAACAGCAAAGCTGCCAATGAATTTGGAGCAGACTGGCAATTCAAGCCTGACTATTGTGCGTGATGCATCCCTTGGTGCCTCTCCTTACCCTCTTCATATAATTGAACGATCCATAGATTTTGGCCAAGATGGCCGCTTTATTGTGTCCATAGCTGGAGACTCTTCGGAGCTGGATGACGAAAAGCAAAGCTTCAACAAAGCACTTGCTTCTACATTTGTTTTACTTGGGGCTGCCCTTACTTTTTCAACACTTATCCAGGTACGTTTTGGACTAGCACCGCTTGATAAGGTACGAGTTGAAATTTCTGCCATTCGCCGCGGCAATGCAGAGCACATAATTGGTATATACCCTCCAGAAATTATGCCCATAGCAGAGGAGCTTAACCAGCTTGTTGATGCCAACAAGGAAATTATTGAACGTTCTCGAACCCATGTTGGCAATCTGGCTCATGCTTTAAAAACACCGTTAAGTGTACTGTTAAACGAAGCTGAAAGCTCGAATACGCCATTATCTGTTGTTGTAAATGAGCAGATAAATATCATGCGTGATCAAGTGCAGTATTATCTTGACCGTGCACGTGCAGCGGCAAGAGCTGTCGCTATAGGACAGAGTTGCGAAGTCGAACCAATCATAATTGCCTTTGTCAGAACTTTTGAAAAAATCTACCAAAATCGTAGAGTTACATATATTGCAAAAATCAATGGCTTGCCAAAGTTCAGGGGTGAAAAGCAAGATCTTGAAGAAATGATAGGTAATTTGGCTGATAATGCAGGAAAATGGGCAGGGTCTAAGGTTGAAATTCAGGCCTGGATGGATATCACTCTCAAGGATAAACCCAGCTTGATAATAATCATTGACGATGATGGCGTTGGCCTCACACAAGACCAAAGATTTGAAGCAACGCGCCGCGGTCAGCGCTTGGATGAAAGTAAACCAGGCTCAGGCTTAGGCCTTTCGATTGTGGCTGACCTTGCTAATGTTTATGGGGGAAAGTTCAGCTTGGAGAACTCTCCTTTAGGTGGTTTACGTGCAAAACTTGAACTCCCCGCAGTTATATAGCCGATTTATGGTATGATGCATGTTGTATCTCTCAAGTTTTGCTCATAAAACAACCACAGTAAATCTGGAGCAATTCACATGAAACTAAAATATGCGTTTATTTTGTGTAGTGCAGTAATTTTTTTAAGTGGGTGCAACACAGCAGGTTCAACCATTGAACCAGCTGCAATAACAGCTGAAGCTGTTGCACCAAAGCGTGGTATCGGTTCTTTTTTAAGTGGGCCAGCAGGAGAAAGTCTGGCAGATACCGATCGACAACTGGCATATAATGCCCAGATTAAAGCTGCAGATTCAGGTAAACGCTCGCAATGGAGGGCACAAAAATCAGATGCCTATGGCTATGTCGAGGTTTTAGGCGAACGCGTGCCTTCTCAAAGTAAGTGTAAAACATATCAGCACATTATTTATATCAAAGGTCGGTCACAACGCGGGAATGGTGAAATATGCCAATCCGACACTGGGAACTGGGAAGTTATAAATTAAACTTGCTTTAGTGTGAGCAATTCACGTATCGGATAATCTAGTCATGTTTTATCAGGAAAATTATCTTTATGTCTCGCGTTGTTAGGATTACAGATCTGGATCTTGGCGAGCTTGAGCAAACTCTTGGTGTTAAGTTTAAGGATATTTCACTTCTGGAGCGCGCTTTAACCCATATGAGCGCGACTAAAAATAGGTCTGCACGTTCTGAAAGCTACCAAAGATTCGAATTTCTAGGCGATCGTGTGCTTGCCCTGTCCATCAGCACTATGCTTTTAAAACAGTTTCCAGAAACTGATGAGGGCGATCTTTCCCGTCGCTTAGCAGCCCTTGTGCGCCGTGAAAGCTGTACAGAAACAGCCCGTCTGTGGAATTTAAGTAAATTCCTGCGTCTGGGAAATGGAGAAGCTAAATCAGGTGGGCGCAAAAACGATGCCATCATGGCTGACTTGTGCGAGGCTGTAATTGGTGCAGTTTATCTTGATCAAGGCTTTGAAATTGCGAGTACTTGTGTTGAGCGGGCATGGTATGAGCGTATGATATTGCCCCATCGCCCACTTCGTGATCCAAAAACTGCCCTACAGGAATGGGTGCAGGGACGTGGGCTTCCTGCCCCTCGTTATCACGAGGTTGAGCGCAGTGGTCCAGATCATTCTCCAGATTTTAATATAAGTACAGAGGTGCAGGGTTTTGAGCATGCATATGCCAAGGGTCGCTCAAAGCGCCTTGCAGAGCAGGCCGCAGCTTTGGTGTTTTTACAGCGTGAAGGTCTCTGGACAGAATAAAAACCAAACTCAATATTAAATGGAAAAAGTAGTTTTATGAACGATACTATCAACACAAAATGCGGTTTCGTTGCTCTTATAGGCATACCTAATGCTGGCAAATCCACACTTATAAACAAGCTTGTAGGGTCTAAAGTGTCCATCGTGAGCCGTAAGGTGCAGACAACAAGAACGCAGGTGCGCGGCATTGCACTTGAAAGCCAGACACAGATTATTTTTGTGGATACACCAGGTGTTTTTGCACCCAAACGCCGGCTTGAGCGCGCCATGGTGGATAAAGCCTGGAGCGGGGCAGGGGATGCTGATCTGGTAGGCGTTTTGATAGATGTGCGCAAAGCCGATCATGAAGAAAATGAGGCTCTGTTTGAGCGTCTGGCGCAGATCAAACAGGATAAATTTTTAATCCTGAATAAAATTGATACTGTCACCAAGGAAGAACTGCTTGTTCTGGCGGAAAAACTCAACACCCGCGCCAAATTTGAAACCACCTTCATGATTTCAGCACTCGAAGGGCATGGCGTGCCAGCCATTGCCAAATGGCTTGAATCGCGCCTGCCGCTTAGCCCATGGCTCTACCCAGAAGACCAGATATCTGATGCGCCCTTGCGCTTTTTAGCAGCTGAAATCACTCGTGAAAAAATGTTTGAACGCCTGCATGATGAATTGCCCTATCGCTCCACTGTCGAAACTGAGCAATGGGTTGACAAAAAAGACGGTTCCGTGCGCGTGCAGCAAACCATTTTTGTAGAACGCGAAAGCCAGCGCAAAATTGTGTTGGGCGATGGCGGCAAAACCATCAAGGCCATAGGCTCCGCAGCGCGCAAGGAAATAGCAGAAGCAGCCGAGCAGGTCGTGCATTTGTTTTTGTTTGTTAAAGTGCGCGAAGGCTGGGAAAATGACCCCGCCAGATATAGGGAAATGGGGCTGGAGTTTCCAAAGAAATGATGCTCTTTCGTCCCTTCTCTCCTTGCGTGAGAAGGTGTCGCGCAGCAACGGATGAGGGGTAATGAACCACCCTATTTAGTAAGAAATGCAAACAAGACGTGTTGACAAATGCAACACAACATAACACAATACTATCATGCAAACGCAAACAACCCTATCGGAAGTCAATATTCACCTGCGTGCACGGACGCAGGACAGGAATATTATTGACCAAGCAGCAGAACTAGTTGGAGCGAACCGCTCGCAGTTTATGCTTGGCTCTGCGTTGAAGGAAGCTAAAAACATCCTTCTTGACCAGACATCGATTCATGTGGATGCGGAAACCTTTCAAAAAGTCATGGAGTGGATGGATGCTCCCGTCACGCCCAATGAGGCCCAAGGCATTAAACGCATTTTAAATGCAAAACTGCCTTGGAAACATGATTGATCCAACGCCTGTTTTGGCTGCCCCCACATTGCTCACTCAAACTCATGACAGGGATGCCTTTAATTCGGGCGAACCTGTGCTGGATGACTGGTTACGCAAACGAGCATGGGATAATCTGCAATTAGCAGCCAGTCGCACATATGTAATTTGTCCCACAGGTTCAAGCAAGGTTATGGGCTATTATGCCCTCAGCATGGGGCAGATTTTAGGGCATGACGTTACAGGCTCAATGCGCCGCAACATGCCAAAACAAATTCCCAGCATTATTTTAGGCCGTCTTGCCATAGATCAACCATGGCAGGGCAAAGGTCTGGGGCGTGCGCTTTTATCGGATGTGCTGCGCCGTGCCTTATTGGCATCAAATGAGGTGTCTGCAAGGTTGCTTATTGTTCATGCAATTTCACCCGCAGCAGAAGCCTTTTACCTGCATCATGGCTTTACAAGATTGCCAGTGGACACCCCAACCTTCGCGCTTGATTTGGTGAAGGTAAAAAGTATTGTTTAAAAACATGAAATGGGACACGGAAACACCAAAATAATGACTTTATCTGAAATCTCTATTGCGCGAATCGCTGAATCTTTAAGTAACAGTAATAAAAAAGGTCATAAAACCTGTTTGTTGATTGGTGCAGGTGTCTCGATAACTGCGGGCATTCCAAGCTCAAGCGGGTTTGTTCAAAAAATCAAAGAAAACTATCCAGTTGCTTATGCAGAATTAAAAGATCCTGATTACAATGCTTGTATGTCAAAACTTGAGAATGCTCAACAAGTCGAGCTTATCAGTGAATATATTAAAGCTGCGCGAATAAATAAGGCACATATTGGCATTGCCCGTATGGAGAAAAATGAAATAACAAATACAATTTTAACAACTAATTTTGATCCCCTTGCATCACGTGCTTGCGCTTTGTTCAACCAGTTTCCAGCCATCTATGATCTTGCCAATCTTGGAAATGAAATTGAATTTGATTTTTCATATGTAGCGGGTAGTGCAATTTTCCATCTGCATGGTCAGCACACAGGGTTTAAGCAGTTTAACGATAAGGCAAAACTTAAAGCACAAGCCGAGCGTATTCAGCCTGTTTTGCAAGCTGTGATGAAAGGCAAGCCTATTATCATAACTGGTTATAGTGGTGAAAACGATCCTTTAATTGACGAGATCGTTAAGCTTGCTCCTTTCAACCATGGTCTTTATTGGATATGCCATGATGACAAAAACCCTACACAAAGTGTTTGTGATAAGCTGCTTTCACTAGATGGCTGTCATATTGTGCGGAACATGCCAGCAGATAAATTTTTTGATGAATTGACAAATGCTTTGCAACTACCCCAACCAAAATTTTTATCTAACCCGTTTGAGCATATGCTTAACGTGTTAGAGACATTAAAGAGCGATGATGAAGAGAAAGATCCTTACAATTCTTTACTGAGCAATGCAAAAACTCTACTAACAAAAGCTAGTGAAAATCAAAACAAGACGTATCCTGAAATTGCGCTCATGACCTTCAATGAGCAATATCAAGATGTATTTAATAAGTTTTCTAAAGACACTGCGCTTGATGATGAGAGTAAAGATCTAGTCGCTTGGGCAGCAATTATGCTCGGCAATACACTTTTCGATCAAGCCAAGATGAAGCAAGGGGCTGAAGCTGATCGTTTGTTTATTAAGGCATATGAGAAATATGCGCAGGCTTTAGAGATTAAACCTAACATGCATGAAGCTCTTAATAATTGGGGTGCTGCCCTTGCCAGTCAAGCCAGGACGAAGCAAGGGGCTGAGGCGGATAGGTTGTTTAGTCAGGCTTATAAAAAATATGCACGAGCTTTGGAGATTAAACCTAATAAGTACGAAGCCCTTTATAATTGGGGCATTGCACTTTTCCATCAAGCCAAAACAAAAGAAGGCGGTGAAGCAGAGAATTTGCTAAACGAGCAATTCAGCAAGTATGAGCAAGCTGAAAAGATAAAACCAGGTAGTGGTGCTTATAATATAGCTTGTTTTTATGCTGTAAAATCTAATGTAAGTTTGGCTGTGCATTGGCTTAAAATCGCAAAAGACAAAAATACAAATTTCCCAGATTGCACGCATATTGCTAAGGACACAGATTTTGATTTAATTCGCAACATGCCAGAATTTCAACAGGCTTTGGTTGATATTGGCTGCGGGTAAATTTTACACCCCTTTTACACTCATAAAAAATTGATGGTATGTAGTTAAAATGATTTTTTGTCATTGCGCGGAGGCGTAGCCGACAAAGCAATCCAGTTCTTGAAAAACAACAAACATATTGTTTTCTGGATTGCCGTGCTTCGCTCGCAATGAAAATAGTGGCAAGTTCAATAATCTGGTTATAATTTCTCCCACACAGATTTAAAAATTGTGAAATATTGAAAACTGATTCTTTTATAAAAAGGCTTTCCATGTCCAAACCTCTCACACTCTATCGCTTTATCACTGGCCCTGATGATGCAAGCTTTTGCCACCGTGTAACAGAGGCATTGTCAAAGGGCTGGATGCTCTATGGCACCCCGCAGCTTACCTTTGATGCAGTCAAAGGCCTTACAATTTGCGGGCAGGCCGTTATAAAAGATGTTGAAAATACCAGCTACGCTCCCGATATGAAACTTGGACAATATTAGGATATTAACTTCGTGGAATGGCGTGACGAAGCCATAATTTTAGGCCTTAAACGGCATGGCGAAACCAGCGTGATTGTTGAGGTTTTAACGCGCGATCATGGTCGCCATCGCGGCGTTGTGCGCGGTGGACGTGGTAAGCGTTTAAGCGCGGTTATTCAACCAGGCAACACAGTGCAAGTGGTCTGGCGTGCGCGCATTGAAGAGCAGCTGGGTCAATTTGCAGTGGAAGGTCTAAAGTTGCGCGCTGCCAATCTCATAACGCAAAGTTCAGCCCTTTACGCGTTAAGCACGCTTGGCAGCCATTGCCGTCTGCTGCCAGAGCGCGACCCCCATGAAGCGCTTTATGAAACCCTCAAAGTACTGGTGGACCATCTGCATGAACCAAAACTTATTGCAGCTTTGCTCATAAGGTTTGAAATTGCATTGCTGAAAGAGCTGGGTTTTGGCATAGATTTAAGTTGCTGCGTAGCAACTGGCTCAACGCAGGAGCTGATTTACGTCTCGCCTAAATCTGCCCGTGCAGTGTGCCGCGTAGCAGGAGAGCCGTATAAGGATAAACTTTTAAAGCTTCCCAATTTTTTAAACGGACGCGCAATTTTAATGCAGCCAGACAAAAACGAGCTGAGCGCAGGATTTACCCTTAGCAGTTATTTTCTTGATCGCCATGTGTTTGAACCACGCGGTATGATGATGCCTGAAGCGCGTCAGGCATTAATCAGCAATTTTTTAGCATAAATCGTGAGCTATTTTGATGCCAGCTCCTGCTTGCGCAGCAGAACCACTAAACTGTTCATTTTATTCCAGGCATCTGAAATTTGTTTTGAAGTGTATCTTGCAATTCGATCTATCAGGTAATCTGCATCAATGATTATTTGCTGCAAAGTATCATTTGCTTCAGAACTTATTGGTGGATATTTTTCGTTACCTAAATAATAACTGCCAGTATATATTAAACCAGTCCTCTGTCTTAATGCATCGGCGTATCTTCTTGCATCCATTAATCCCGCTTCCAATTGAGATCTGTTGACCTGACCAGGCTGCATTTGATTTTTACTACCGCCAATGCGCCCAGCTTGGAGCGCAGCATACGGGTCATGATCAAGTTTAGTTGTGCTATTGCTGAAGTGAGGCGGGGTAAGTGCTGTGTTGAATGTATTGATTTTTGGCGCAAAAATCCGTTGCGTAGAAACTGTCATCTTCTATCCTGTAAAATATATTTCTGGTTGAATTGCGTATGGTTTATAACGCTAATCTTACACCAACCTTACAAGATCTAAGTTTTTTCACGATTCTGACACAATCTAACGACTGTGCCTAACTTAAGTACACAACTTGCAGAAATTTAACCATCGCGCTAACAAACGAACATGGTTAAAACAATATTACCCCCCTCGCACAAAGCTTCTTCTCCAATCAATCTACGCGAAGCGTTGGAAGAGCGGTACTTGGCCTATGCTCTTTCAACCATAACCAACCGCGCCCTACCAGATGCGCGGGATGGATTGAAGCCGGTCCAGCGTCGTATTTTATACGGCATGAACCTGTTACGGCTGGATCCAGCAGGGGGCTTCCGTAAATGCGCCAAGATTGTTGGCGATGTAATGGGTGATTTTCATCCCCATGGCGATCAAGCAATTTATGAAACAATGGTGCGCCTGGCGCAGGATTTTGCCCAGCGTTACACACTCGTTGATGGCCAGGGCAATTTTGGTAATATTGACGGCGATAATGCTGCTGCTTACCGTTACACGGAGGCCCGCATGACAGAAGTCGCGGCCCTTTTGCTGCGCGGCATTGATGAAGAAGCCGTCGATTTTCGAGCCAGTTATAACGGCGAAAAAGACGAACCTGTTGTGTTGCCAGGCGCTTTCCCAAATCTTCTGGCAAATGGCACAACTGGCATTGCCGTTGGCATGGCAACCTCTATCCCCCCCCATAATGCCGCCGAATTGTGCGATGCAGCCTTATACATGATTGCGCACCCCAATGCCACAACTGACCAGTTACTGCATTTTGTGCCTGGCCCAGATTTCCCAACTGGTGGGACAATTGTTGAAAGCAAAACTTCCATTGCTGACGCCTATCGCACTGGACGCGGGGGCTTTCGCGTACGTGCGAAATGGGCAATCGAAGATTTAGGCAAGGGAAATTGGTCAGTAATCATTACAGAAATTCCCTATCTGGTCCGTAAATCTAATCTGATAGAAAAAATTGCAGATCTTTTGGCAGAGCGTAAATTGCCTCTTGTGGCAGATATTCGTGATGAAAGTACAGAAGACGTCCGTGTGGTCATTGAACCACGTGTAAAAACAGTCGATCCTGCTCTTATGATGGAGTCCTTGTTCAAACTTACAGAGCTTGAAAGCCGTATTTCACTTAACCTGAATGTTTTGATTGATGGCATCACTCCACGTGTCGTTAGTTTGTCTGAAGCCTTGCGTGCCTGGATAGACCACCGCCGTATTGTGTTGCAGCGCCGCTCTCGTTATCGCTTAGGCAAAATTGATCATCGCTTGGAGATTTTAGGCGGATTGTTGGTTGTCTATCTTAATTTGGATGAAGTTATTCGAATTATTAGAGAAGAGGATGATGCCAAAACATCTCTTATTCAACGCTTTACTCTGACAGACATTCAAGCAAACGCAATTCTTGATACAAGGCTGCGCTCACTTCGAAAACTTGAAGAAATGGAGCTGCGTAAAGAGTTTACGGAATTGTCCACTGAAAAAGAACAGATAAAAGCCCTTTTAGCAGGTGATGACCTGCAGTGGAAAACAGTGGCATGGGAGATTCGTGAGGTTCGTAAAACATTTGGTTCAGAAACTAAAGTTGGTAAGCGCCGTACTCAATTTGGAGAAGTTGTAGATATTGGTGACTTTGATATGACGGCCGCTATGGTTGAACGAGAGCCAATAACAGTTGTGGTCTCAGTCAAGGGCTGGATTCGTGCACTCAAAGGTCATGTTACTGATACGTCTTCCGTACAGTTTAGAGGTGACGATACATTAAAACAGGCGTTTTTGACAGAAACTACTCAAAAGCTTTTAGTCTTAGCCTCCAATGGCAAAGTTTTCACAATTGAAGCTTCAAAGCTTCCTGGAGGCAGAGGATTCGGTGACCCTATACGGATACTTGCAGAAATTGAAGAAAATGCAGAGATTGTCCTTATTTGGCCTTATGAGCAAGGAATCCGTCATCTTATTTTGGGGGCAGATGGTCGGGGGTTTATTGTTAAGTCAGATGATCTAACAGCAAACACAAAAAAGGGTAAACAGGTTCTTAACGTTGATGGCGATGTAAAAGCAGCTTTTGCAGTAGCCATTATGTCCCTTTCTGACACAGTTGCCATATTGGGGGAAAATAGAAAACTACTGGTTTTTGCCCTTGATCAGATACCGGAAATGAGCCGTGGGAAGGGTGTAAGACTACAAAAATACAAAGATGGGGGAGTTGCAGATATTAAAACTTTTGTTTTAGAACAAGGACTTACATGGACAGATACTGCAGGCCGTACATTTACCGTCAAGAAACCAGAGCTTGAAGAATGGATAGGCTCAAGAGCAGATGCCGGCCGGTTACCCCCCAAGGGGTTTCCTAAAAAAAACTTATTTACGGGTTAGTCTTGAACAGAATATTTTAACACTCACCTAAAATCAGGCAAAAAAAAGGCAGCAGGGACCATTCTGTTGCAGTAGGTGTTGCATTAAAACACTAGTGGTTTTCTAAACTTGGTGGTAACTAACATTCATCAACTAACGGAGTATGTAAAACTATGAAAAAGCTTTTTCTTGCATCAACTTTTCTTGCAATTTCTGCAATGTCAGCCCAGGCTGCTGACCTACCGCGCAAAAGCGCACCTGTTTACAAACCAGTAGTATCAGTACCATCATTTGTATGGACTGGCTTTTACGCAGGTATAAACGGTGGATATCTTCGTCAGCACGTAGCTGGCAACATCATTGGTGGACGTTCAACAAGCGGCGGCATCATTGGTGGAACAATCGGTTACAACTATCAGCTTCAGAACAACATTGTTTTGGGTCTTGAAGGTGATCTAGGTTACGTAAGCAACAGCAGAACAAGCGTTCTTAACGCTGTTCCATTGGTAACTGGTAAAGTTTCCAACAATTATCTTGGCACAGTACGCGCTCGCGTAGGTTACAGCCTTGGAATGTTTATGCCATACATAACAGGTGGTTTCGCGTTCCAGGATACAAAGCTTTCATACGCAAACTCAGCATTTCCTCTTTCTAACTTCTCCAAGTCAAGCAACTCAGCTGGCTATGCAGTAGGTGGTGGTGTTGAAGCCCAGATCTACCAGAATTTCACTGCTAAAGTAGAATATCTTTATGTAGACTTCGGCAAGCAGAACTATGCTGGTTACGGCAAGGTACGTCTTAACGATCACGTAATTCGTGCTGGTTTGAACTATAAGTTCAACCTCTAGAAACTAAAATCCATTAAAAACCCAGCCAATGGCTGGGTTTTTTTTATTCAATTTTTTAATGCAAGTTTGTTGATGAGGACAAATCATCAAAAAATTTTAATCTTAACGATGCAAAACAAAAAGCCCGATCACTTGACCGGGCTTTTTTTATAGCTAGATGATACTTTGTATTAGTCGCAGACACGAACCTTGCGGGTCCGATAAGTATATTCGTCCAGATAAACTCTCTGGCGCTCTATGTGACATACCGGTCTGTCTTCATATGCATAAGCACGCGGAGCTTCATAATACCCACCGCCGCTATACCCACTGCTATAATAACCATCTGCATAGGCAGGGCGTGTGGCTCCTGCAATTAGGCCCCCTGCTGCCAGGCCTCCAACAATACCCAAACCTATTCCAGCTCCACGATTGCGCCATCTTGCCTCTGATGCACCGCTACCAACAACCATTGCACTGGATAATGTTGAAACTGAAAGAGCAATCACCGCAGCTTTTTTTAACCTGGTACTAACGTTTGACATAAATAGTCTCCTTTTTGTTTCATAAACTGGTCTACTTAATTGCCTTGTGTAATTTATACATACATCAATCTGACTAGAATATGAATAAATTAAGTTGTTCAATTTAAGTTAAAAAGTTGACTTTAGTTCCTGATACCAATTTTTTTTATGAACTATATTTACTTAGGGGAGGAGACTTTTAAAGAAGGGTGCAAGGAAATAGCCTGGGGAATAGTTTCAACAGGCATGGCAGCTTCAGCTTGAGCATTATCTCCAGCTTTGAACCAACGCTTGTAAAGCGTGGACGTTGGAGCGGGCCCAGCAGAAATAGCGACGGGCACATTGAAATTTTTAGTTGTAACAGGAAGTTGAGGCGCAGCAATTTGCTGGTGCGGTAAAGTAATATTTTGTACTGCGGCTTTTGCCAAAACTGGCTGCGAATGCGTGGCTTTAGGGATAACAGCAGTCTTTAGTGACTGATTGCTGTGATCTTCAACAGATATTTCATGTACGCCATCAAGCGCATTCAGTTGACTGACTTCCACGTGTCGTCCAGCACGTGTTAATACTGTTCCATTAACCGTGGTTGTTCCGCGAAAACTGTGATGCTGATCTCCATCAACATAAACGCGCTTTACAGCACGCTCTCCTGCCGCAATAATTTGAGCGATTTGAACATTATCTTCTTGAGCCTTCTCCGCAACAGCACGTGTTACAGAAGGCTCTGTTTCCATTTGAGGGCAGGGTTCAGCTGCATTAAACGAGCCAGATTTAGCAGTTGCATTGAACACATATTTTTTGTTGCAGGCTGCGATTTTAGGCTCCTGTTTGGTCACCTCAAAGTTATCGGAACCTTCCTTAAGGTTTTTCCAGAAAGCCAGATTGGGGTCAGACCGAAATTTTGCAAAGTTTTTTGGAGTCATGCGAAACGGCATCGATTGAATCTGAACCTGTTGCTGGCCACCTGTAAAGGCCTCACGCGTCAAAGCGTAGATTTCAGCAATCTGTTCATCTGTCATGGACATACAGCCAGCTGATGAGCAGGCACCATGAACCATGATTAGACCACCTGTTCGCCCATATGCTTTATCAAGAGCATTGGGATAACCAACATTCATGGAAACATAATAGCTTGAATTTGGATTTAATTGTCCTGGCGTTAGTGTATAAAATCCCTCTGGAACTTGGCGATCACCTTCGCGCGTTTTAGGGCCAAGCTGACCAGACCAGCGGCACATTGGATAAGTTTTAAGGAGGGCATATTTACCATCAGAATCTTTTTTCCAGATTTCAAATTCGCTTTCCTGTTTATAGCTGCGAATAAGAATGGGTGATTCTTTTGACATTGCCTTCTCGCTCATCAATTTAACTGTAGATGGCGGTACTGGAACATAATGCTTGCTATTTGTTGGAAGGTAATCTTCCTGTACACATCCAGAAACTACAAGCGCAGTAAATGAGACAGCTAGCGCAACACTTTTACTAAAATCTGCGATATGAACTGGTTTCATGATGATCATCTCTAACGCGTGTAATTTAACAGGTACTTCTAAAACAACCGTAGCGTAATAAGCATCTGTTAGTATTAACTGATACTTCTATTTATCTGGTATTGATCATTAACAACAGCATAAGGCCTTCACATGGTCAATAAACAGTTAAACCTTACGACCAATAGCAAGAAATTTGGCTGCGCGCAATTCTCGTATTTCCTCTTTTGATTTACCAGTAAATTGTGTCAAAGCCGCAGCAATAGCTTTGCCAGCATGTGACACAGCTTTGGCTGGATCCCTGTGAGCACCACCAGCTGGTTCAACAACAATCTGATCAATAACGCCAAATTTTATTAAATCTTGTGCAGTGATTTTCATGCTAACCGCAGCTTCTTGTGCCCTAGTGCCATCTCTCCACAAAATGGAAGCAGCCCCTTCAGGCGAAATAACAGAGTAGATTGCATGTTCCAGCATCATCACATGACTTGCTGTTGCAATCGCAATTGCTCCGCCCGAACCGCCTTCACCAATAATAACTGAAATATTGGGCACGCCAAGCTGAAGGCAAGCCTCAGTCGATCGCGCTATTGCCTCTGCCTGCCCGCGTTCTTCTGCACCAATGCCTGGATAGGCACCTGCCGTGTCCACAAGTGCAAGTACAGGTATATCAAACCTGTCCGCTAGTTCCATAAGGCGAATGGCCTTGCGATAACCCTCTGGTTTTGCCATACCAAAATTATGGCGCAGGCGACTTTCTGTATCAGACCCCTTTTCCTGACCAATCACACATATGGATTGACCTCTAAAACGTCCAAATCCCCCAATAATGGCCTCGTCCTCGCCAAAAGCACGATCTCCAGCCAACGGTACAAAATCTTCTATTAGATGCTCAATGTAGTTAGTAAAATGGGGACGCTCGGGATGACGTGCCACTTGCGTCTTTTGCCAAGGGGAGAGTCCTGCATAAAGCTCTTTTAACGATTGATAGGCTTTTATCTCAAGTCGACGTGCTTCATCACCAAGCGAAGCAGCCGATCCTTTTTCCAACATGGAGCGAAGTTCTGAGGCTTTGGCTTCAAGTTCAGCAATTGGTTTTTCAAAATCAAGATAAGCGCGCATTAAAATCCTTAAATGCAGGGCAAAATTTAGATAGCCCAGCCGAGCGGAAACTGGCTGTGAAGCTTGAGATTGTCAAGCAGTTTAGGTGTTTTCCTCATCCCCCAAGGGGTGCAAATCACGTACCATAGCTTTTGTGCGCTCATCCAAAACATGTGTGTAGATTTGCGTGGTTGCAATATCGGCATGACCCAGCAAAAGCTGCACAATGCGTAAATCTGCCCCGTTTTGAAGAAGGTGGCTGGCAAAAGCATGGCGCAGCACATGGGGCGATATACGCGATGGCAAAATGCCAGCCAAACTTGCAGCTTGCTTCAAATCCCGCGCAAAAACCTGTCTAGCTAAATATCCAGTTTTGGTATTGGCAGGAAAAAGGTAAGTTCCATCATTTTTTTTAATTTTACCTGAAAGTTCGACATATTTTTCCATGGCGATTTTAGCTTTGCCAGTGAGTGGTACCAATCGTTCTTTTCTGCCTTTTCCAACGATAACCAAAGAATCATTTTTTGTATTTGCAGCGGTGCGTGGGAGCGATATTAACTCACTTACGCGCATCCCTGTTGCATAAATCAATTCCAGAAGCGCATTCAGCCTGGCAAATAAAAGCTGATCATGAAAAGGCTGTGAGGTATCCAAAGCCTTGCTTTTTACGCTTTCAAGAAGCGTATCCACTTCTTTTATACTCAAGATTTTTGGTAAACTACGACCCCGCTTTGGGCCTTCAAGCGTAGTACTTGGATCATTAGGTCTTTTGCCATCTGCATAAAGAAACTTGTGAAATTGTTTTATAGCTGACAATTTGCGCCCTGTTGAAGATGGTTTAAAGCCCTTATCAGCTAGATCACCAATATAATTGCGGATAAGTTGGGGTTGAACGTCTAGAAATGTGCTGAAATGCACACCAATATACTCTCCATAATCTTCAAGATCGCTTCTGTAGGCAGCTACAGTATTTTGTGACGCATCTTTTTCTGCCACAAGCATATCAAGAAAAATCAGGATAAAACTTTTATCTGATGCTGACATATTGTTTTATTCATTTTAAAAAGCTGGAGCAAAAAACGATGTTAGAAGCTTCAAGTTACTCAAGCCATACAAGTGTGGACTACATACATAAGTT
>JANXWK010000021.1 GCA_025351165.1 Hyphomicrobiales bacterium
TGACGGCACCCATGCTGATAGTGCATTGGTCATGACCTACGATCGCAAATATTATACTGATGGCAAAAGTGAAGCGAGCTTTTTCGATTATGCCAACACAGCCAGCTGGGCCAAGCATACCGACTATCGCAATGCAGCAGGCTTTATTACAACTCAGACTCAAACTTATGATAATGGCGATAGCTATAACAAAGGCTATGACGGTACTCACCTGGATAGCGCGCTGATAATGCTAAACGATTATCAATATCACAAAGAAGGGTCCAAAGACCTGAGTTATTTTGATGTTGCAAATCAGTATTCTTGGAAACAGCGCACTGACCATTACAATACATTAGGTGTAATGACATCTGCCAATGGAACATATGATGACACAACAACCTGGCTTAATACCTATCTAAACAGCGCAATTAATACGCGATTATTATCTGATCCTGGCAATATTGCAGCATGGTCATCGCAATCCTACACGGATTTCAATCCTGTTACCAATCAGTGGGCACATTCTGTGACCACTTACGATAACGGAATGATTGTAAGGGTGTGATTGCTTAAATCTGTTTTAAAATTTAGTCAGGTGTCCTCCAGCATATCAAAATCAGTTTCTGCCATCAGATAATACCTGCGGCGCAGTTCTGTCAGTGCTATGGATGTGGTTTTCTGCTGTTCTTCCATGAACATAATCTGTTTCAATACAGTTTCTGGGCTTAATTTTAAATCAATTGCAGTAATTTCTTCATTATCTGCGATCATTGTCGATATTTCGGTTAAGGTAAAACCTAAGGTTTTTCCTGTAATGATAAGCTGAAGCCGTGCTCTATCCCTTGTGCTATAAACTCTCGAAGTGCCTTGGCGAATAGGTTCAAGCAACCCTTTTGCTTCATAAAAGCGTAAAGCACGTAACGTTACATCAAATTCCAAAGCAAGATCGCTAATGGTATACCAGACAGGCCTTTGCGATACATAACGGTTAGAAAAATCTGGTTGTATGCTTGTTAGGTGTTGTTTATTGGTCATATTAGTCCCCCGATTATGTCAACCTTGCCTCCAGGATGCATGATCTAATATATACAACCATTACGTGTATTTACAACTATCAACTCGTAATTGAATACGTTTTTTTTATGTTCGCTCACTTAAGGTAACTAAAGGGTAGTGTTCAATGTATTTATGTACCAATTTGACGCAAAATTTTAACAGGCAAGAAAATTTTGCCTCTTTGTTAACTTAGTGTTTACCATGAATGCTGAATGTCATGATGTGAGCAATGTCGTTCGGCAATGATTCCACGATGGAAGAAATAGTCAGAACGCAATCGGCTGAATTGCCGAAACTAGAATGAGGCCTTTGCCATGGATCAGTCGCCGCTTGATGCACTTGCAGAACGCATTGCACGCATTGGACGACGCGAAAGCGAAACTGCAACAGCTCCTGTGCAGATGGACTCTGCTTTTGAATCTGCGCATCTGTCCTCACTGGTTGAAAAAGCGATTGCCGCTATGGATGAAACCTTGCGCCGCAACGAGGATAAAACAGCAACGGCCCTCGAATCTGTTGCTAAATGGATGGAACGCAACGATCAGGCGCGCAGTCAGAATGTACGCAGCTCGAACGATGCTGCTGCAACTCAGGACACAGCTTTAACCAGAACAATGTCACTGCTTGTAGATAGACTGGATGAACTGGACCAAAAAATCTCTAAACAGGCCAGCCCATCTGCAAATGGCATGCGTGAAATGCTCACAAAAATTGAGACCCGTCTTGATTCACTTGGAAAGCTTGAAAACTCCGATAAAAATATCGGCAGTGTTGAACGTACTTTAAAAGAGCTTGATGGTCGTCTGTCTGAAATATCCCAGCGTCTCGATCCAGTAAACAATAGCAATACAGCGCGCCAGACTGGATTGCGTGAACGTCCAGCAGCATCACAAATGATGGCAGATATTTCTGCCCGTCAAAACGATCTTGACAGAAATCCAACCCGTCAGAAACTCCAGGCTCTGGGTGCTCGTCTTGACCGCAATAATGGTCATGAAGAAGAGCATCAGTTTAGTTCAAACAGTGCACAGGCCTTAGAGGCACTGCGTAAGGATATAGCTAGCCTTAGCGAGAAAATTACAAAATCTGGCACTTCAAAAGATGAACAGGTTTATCAAAACCTGCAGAGCGAACTTAAAAATATTTCCAGCACTGTACGTGGATTGGCGCCTCGTGAGCAGATTGGGTCAATAGAAGCTGCTATTAATAGCCTTTCAGAAAAAATTGAATCTACCAGAGACGCAACCTTGCGTGAGGCTGGCAACAGCGCGCAGCTAACTGGTGTAAACCTTGAGCGCCAGTTCAAGACACTTATTACCAAGCTGGATGATGTATATCCAGCCAACGACATCTCCATACTGGCACATAATATCGATGCCATGAAGCTGAAGCTGGATAAGCTGTCTGACAGCTCGCTTGACACAGGTATTTTACAACAGCTGCATGACCAGACAGCTCAGATCGGACAACATTTAACACAGACTGCCGTTAAACCAGGTGCAATAGAAGCAATAGAAAATTGCCTGTCAGCAATTGCTGAACACATGGAAAATAATGGAGCATCACATAGCAAGTCAGACACACATAGTTTTGATGATCTTTCTACTCGGATTGGAGATCTGCAACACTCTCTTAATGTACTTGCACCAGTTTCTGTTGATGTAAGCCATGTTGAACAGATGGTTCAAAAACTGAATGCTAAAATTGATTTACTCAGCGAGCGCACTCTAGACGTAGAAGGCATTGAACGAGCAGTCCACTCAGCTGGATCTAAATTAGGTCAAACATCAGTTTTGGCAAATATGGATGTTGTGGGTATTGAGAAAGCTATACGTTCTTTAGAAACCAAGCTGGAGAAATCACCAAAACAGGGTGGTTCCGCGCTGGATTTAAAAAGTTTTGAGAAAACAATTCGTACCCTAGAAGATAAGCTTGATAAGGTGCCGCTACAGATGGCGGCGCATTTTAGTGATTCACCTAATTTGGAAATCAGTGACGCACTTCGCAGCATCTCTGCAAAGCTTGACAGTGCACAGCAATTAAGCGCAACCTCTGAAAATCTTGATTACATCGTACATGCGCTCGAAGACAAGATTAGTGCAATCCAGACTAATGCGCATATACACCAGGAATTTGCGCCACAGGGCTTTGAAAATTTACTCCGCTCAGTTGAAGATAAAATAAGCTTAATTCAACCTCAGCAGATTGATACAAGCCACTTGGACAAAATGGTCAAGGAATTGACTGTTCAAATGGAAAAAGCCCAGCGTCCAGGTGCTAGCGAAGACGTGCTAGACGCATTACAAATTCAAATTTCACAGCTTTCTGCAAAAATGGACAGAAATAACGATAACTTTGTAAGCCTTGGTTCACTTGAAAACACAATTGGTGATATTTTTTCCCAGCTTGACAGTGTAAAATTTGCATCTCGTGATGCTGCTGAATCTGCAGCCCGCAATGCCGTGCGTGATGCAATGCTGGAGTTTCAGCCACAGGATGGAAAAAATGGCAGTGACGTAAAACACCTTATGGACGAATTTTCGTCAATAAGAGTTACACAGGATAAAGCTGACCGCCGCACACAGGATACACTTGAAGCAGTACACGACACACTGGAAAAAATTGTCGAGCGCTTGGACACTCTTGAGAATGAAGTTGTTGCAGAGCGTAAAAATCATGTTCCTGCATCGAAGCAGGCACATGTTTTTCAAGGTTCGGCACCCCAATTAGAAGATGCTTCACAATTCACACCAGAACTTGGGGAATCTCGCGCAGAACCATTGGCTCTTAAGCCTGGATCGTTTGAAGAATTTGTGCCTTACAAAGCTCCTATTGTAGATGATTTTGACTATACTGGGTCTGATGTGACAGCAGAGCCTCTGGCCTTTTCACCACCAAAGCCAGGACAGCCTACAGCAGCGCCTCAAGCTGCCAAGCAGGCGCCTGCCATGAAAGCTATGTCAAGCTTTTTGGCAGATATTGATCCAGACATGCCACTAGATCCTGGCGCTCCCCGTCCAAACTCTACATTTCATACATCTGATGCTTCAACGCCTGAAGCACGTGTAAAGGATGCAAAATCAAGCTTCATAGCAGCTGCGCGCAAGGCTGCCCAGGCAGCAGCAGAAGAATCTGCACAGGCGCTTGAAACGGAAAAAGCCAATCCTGCCAATGGTCTGTTTGCAAATACAAAGCAGGCCATTGGTAACCGCGTTAAGTCTCTGGCTGGCTATCGTAAGCCATTATTGTTGGGCCTTGCAGCTGTTGTTCTGGCAACAAGTAGTACAGTTATTTACAAAAAGCAGACCATAAGCCTTAAAACAGTAGATAACACGACCGTAAAATTTAAGGATGAGATGCCAACTGGCAGCAATCCAGTAGCTGTAAATGACGAGCCAGCAAAAACTTTTATTGAGTTGCAGGCAGAAACGCAAACACCTTCAACTCTTCAGTTACCTAGTGCGCCTTTACAAATTCAGTCAGCTCCACCCACACAGCCTGCCTTTGCTCCAAAGCCTGCGCGTGCCTCTGAAGCTAAAGCTGGAACATCACCTGCTGCAGATCCAATACAGGTTGGCACCATTCCACAGCGCACCCTTCCAGCGCTGGCACGCCCTGTCGTAAACAATCAAGCTATGCCCTCCATACAAATAACTGCAAATTCACAGGCTAAAGCTGCACAGGTTGCAACTGTTGAAGAACTCAAAACTCGTGCAGAATCTGGCGATGCACAGGCACAATATGATTTAGGCTCGCGCTACATAGATGGCTTGAGCGTGGTGCGTGATCCAAAACTTGCAACACAATGGTTGGAAAAAGCAGCAGCGCAGGGCCTCGCTCCAGCGCAGTATCGTTTGGGTAGTCTCTACCGTGATGGCAAAGGCCTTCGCAACGATTCAAAACTTGCTTACTCATGGTTCAAGCGTTCTGCTGAACAGGGTAATGCGCGGGCCATGCACAATCTTGCTGTTATACTTGCAGAAGGCGTAAATGGTACGCCTGATTACGCAGGCGCTGCCGAATGGTTTAAAAAAGGCGCAGAATATGGTATAAAAGACAGCCAGTTTAATGTCGCCATTCTCTATGCAAGAGGCCTTGGAGTGTCCCAGGATTTAGTACAATCCTATAAATGGTTTTCAATAGCATCTTTGCTGGGAGATGAAGATGCAACACGCAAGCGCGATGAAGTAGGATCAAAGTTGACACCAGAAAAACTGATTGAAGCTAAAGCCCAAATACAGGATTACAAACCAAAAAACCTTGATGCACGTATAAATGATATCCAGCCTGCAGCCAGGAACATTTCTGCTGTAGCACCAAAACAGATAAATGGGTAAGTCGTTAATATAATTTTAGCTTCGTACGCATTCTATTCATAAAAACTCTGTTATGGTGCTTATGGCTGCACTACCAGCCCACCAACCTTTAAACTGTATCAAGGCTCCACGTGCAGATATATCTGCCTATCGCTGAAATCTCTGTGGATGTATTTCTCATCCTTGGCATGGGCGCGGCTGTTGGTTTTATATCAGGAATGTTTGGAGTAGGTGGGGGCTTTCTCATGACGCCCCTGCTGATTTTTGTTGGTATTCCCCCAGCTGTTGCAGTTGCAACGCAGGCAGCCCAGATTACAGCATCTTCAACATCTGGTGCCATCAGTTACTGGCGACAAAAGGCGCTGGATGAGCGTCTTGCTCTTGTACTCTCTACAAGCAGTATTTTAGGTACAATTGTAGGCGTATGGACATTCAACGCTTTGCGTCGTGCAGGTCAGCTCGATCTTACGATTAACTTGTCTTATGTGGCTTTAATGAGTTTTATAGGCAGCTTTATGTTGTTCGAAGCCTTGCGCGCCATGCTGCGCAGACGTCGGGGCAGGGCAATTTTAAAACGTAAAGCTGGCAATCATAGCTGGTATCAGAAGCTTCCCCTGCGTGTAAGATTTTACAAGTCACAGATATGTGTCAGCGCGATACCATTGGTTGCGCTTGGAAGTTTTATAGGCTTTGCAGGTGCAATACTTGGCATAGGCGGCGGGTTTATACTTATTCCAGCCCTGATTTATTTATTCAGGGTCAAAACATCTGTAGTTGTTGGCACAAGCATACTTCAGCTGCTGTTTTCAATGATGGTTACAACCATCTTGCATTCCATGACCAATAACTCAGTTGATATTGTTTTGGCACTTTTACTGATCGTGGGAGGTGTATTTGGTGTGCAGTTTGGTGCACGCGTGGGACAAAAACTGCGTGGTGAGCAGTTCAGGCTATTGCTGGCATTGCTGGTGCTGGCAGTGGGATTACGATTTGGTCTGGAGCTTGTGCTAAAACCTGAAGAAATGTTTTCTGTTCGTATACAGGATAGCATCCCATGAACAGATTTTACTTTTTTTGCCTTTTAGGATTAGGGCTGGTTTCTCCATTGAGGGCTGAGGGGCTGGTCACGATGCTTTCAACCAATAGTGTTGAAATCACTTCCAACTATACTGGTACAGAAATTTCAGTTTTTGGAGCTGTAGAGCGCGATGCGCAGACAATTATCCGCCGTACACCTTATGAAATTGTGGTAGCAGTCAAAGGCCCATCAGCCCCGTTTATTGTGCGCCAAAAAGAACATATGGGGCTGATATGGGTTAATGCAAACCAGCAGAAATTTGGGCTGGTACCCAAGTTCTACGCTGTTATCAGTTCGGGAAAATTTAATTCTATCGTAAATTCAGAACAGCAGAATAAACTTAATTTAGGATTGAGAGCCATAACGTCACGCTCATCGCTTTCAGCAGAGGAAATTCAGTTAGGCAATGAAAGCTTTCAAGATGCCCTTATTCGATTACGTAAAGAACAGAGCCTCTTCAAGCAGGATGACGATTCAGTCATTATGCAACGGGCAAACACATTCAGGGCAAATTTATCTTTGCCGGCAAATGCGCCTCTCGGGCGTTACGAAATTATGGTTTATCTATTTACAGGGGGTACACTGCTTGCAAGTGAATCATCTGGCTTCTACGTACGTAAAATTGGTTTTGAGGCCGATACAGCGCTGCTCTCACGTTCCAGACCATTTGTTTATGGTGTGTTAGCCGCTGCCATGGCCATTTTTGCTGGCTGGATTGCAAGCGTTATTTTCAGGCGCAATTAGAAGTAAAGTAAAAATTTTCTTGATATACACAATAATGCAGAATTTAAAACATAAAGCGTTTTGAAATACCAAAATATCTCACTTTTAAAAAATACATTTATTCTGTTTTTCTATTGGCTTCAAGATAACACAAATCGTAGTTTTTCTGCCAGTTCACGCAAGGTATAGGGCTTACTCAATAAATTTATACCAAAATCCAGACGACCCTGATGGATAATGGCATTGCGCGAATAGCCTGTGGTAAACAGCACAGGCAGGCCAGGTGATTTTTCAAGTATTAGCTTAGAAAGCTGCTTGCCGTTCAATGTGCCTCCAAGCACAACGTCTGTAAATAAAAGATCGATTCTTGACATATCATCAAATTTGGTGAGCGCTTCCAAGCCGCTGGTAGCAGTAACAACCTTGTATCCAAGTTCTTCCAGTGCACCTAAGGCATATTCAAGCACACCACTATCATCCTCTACCAAAAGAATTGTTTCTCCATTTAAAGCCAATGGAATAATGGTTTTAAGTTCTGGTAAAGCACGTGGTACTGCAATAATGGATGAATTGTCCGTAAGCCTTGGCAGATAGATTTTTACGCTCGTACCTTCTCCCACTTCACTGTAAAGTCTGATGTGGCCGCCTGACTGTTTAACAAAACCATAGATCATCGCCAGGCCTAGCCCAGTGCCTTTATCTGGCCCTTTTGTTGTAAAAAATGGCTCAAATACTTTATTCAAGAGTTCAGAGTTTATGCCACAGCCAGTGTCCGTAACACTCATCATCACATATTGGCCAGGTGTTAAATCGTTGAACTGCGATATATAGGGACTGTCAAGATAAGTATTGCTTGTTTCAATAGTCAACTTGCCACAGCCGTTCATAGCATCGCGGCTATTGATAGCGAGATTGACAAGTGTATTTTCAATCTGGTTGGCATCTGCCAGCGTTAGCCACAGTCCTGCGCCTAACACAGTCTCAATTGAGATAGCTTCTCCCATAGTGCGAGCAAGCATGTCAGAAATTCCAGCAACTACAGTGTTTAAGTTGAGGGCTTCTGGCTGCAATGTCTGCTGTCGCGAAAATGCCAGCAGACGATGGGTCAATTTGGCAGCAGAGCGGGCGCCTTGCAGAGCGCCTTCAATGGGACGTTTTAAGGTTTCAGTACCATCAATTTTAATGATACGCCGTTGGAGTGTATCAAGATTGCCAATGACAATAGTAAGCATATTATTGAAGTCATGGGCAATGCCACCAGTAAGCTGACCTATTGATTCCATTTTCTGGCTCTGTCTCAAGGTCGTTTCAATGCTTTCGCGCCGCTTCATCTCACTAGTTAAGTCTTGTGTGCGCTGAATTACTTTTGCCTCCAGTTCTGTATTGGTGCTTAAAAGAAGGTCGTTTTGTCGCTTGAGTTCGTTGGAAACCTGCTCCAGAGATTGGGCTATAATCATAGCTTCTGCAAATGGCGGCTGGATGGATGGTATAGGACTGCTTTTAGCCAGTTGTCGTGCCGATTCCGAGAGCGCAATTATACCCTTGGAAGCATTATGGGCAATTAACCCAGCTAAACATATGCTAGCAAGGGATAGCGCTCCAGCCAATCCCGCACCAGACCATAAAATCTGGCTGAATGGTTTGGAAATGCTTGTTTCAAGCAATGCTACTCCAACTGACCAGCCATGGCTTGTACGTGTATAGCCAGTTAAACTCTTATATCCTTCAACAGTCGTGTTTTCGACCCATCCTTCTGGTTTTTCAGTCATTGCTGTTCGCCATCCTTCACTGGACAACGTTCCTACGCGAGCTTCATGATCGGGAATGCGCGCTATAAACTTTTTATTCGTATCAATTACGGCTACAACTTCCCCATTGTTAAATTGTTTTTCAATAAGGTTGTAAAAACGAGATGGAATTAGACTAATGGAAAGGGAGTAAATTGGTACTTTACCCCGAAATACGGGAACTTCCACAAAAGCTGTAAATTTTTTTGCCACAGGCCCCATAACAAGATCGCCAACCTGTGGCTGTTGCGTTTCAAAACCCCGTTTGATGATATCATAGCGGGCATGTGGTGGAAAAACTGTACCAGGCGGTGCAAGAGTATGAAGAACAATTTGTCCATTGGGATCGCTGATAGCCATCCAGGCCCCTGGCACAAATTTTAGTGCATTGGTTGCTTCCTGCCAGAATGCTGTCAGATCATCGGCTTGGAGGGAGGGGGAAAGGGCAAGCGTTGAGGCTATTGCAGAATGGGTTTCAACCTCGTTTTCAACTAACGCGGCTGTTATACGAGCCTTTAATATCAGATCGACGCGAAGAGCATTCCTCTCATTGTCGACCATGCGATTAAACATAAGCGATCCCAATATAATCAACGGGATGACTGTAATCAACACTAATAAAGTCAGTTGTTGCCATAGTGGCAGCTTACCCATACGTGCAGAAAGTTTGAAGTTGAATTTATCTTGACTCACGCTGATATTCCCAATTATAACTTTTAAGATATTTCACATAGGTTTGATTTATTCTCAAGCAAAACATAACCAAAAGATGTTTTAAGGGAAGACGTATGGCAAACATACTAATCGTTGAGGATGAGCCTCTGATTGCAATGATGCTTGAGGAATGGATTGCTGATTTGGGCCATATGGTTGTTGGTCCAACAGCCACAGTTAACGAAGCAGTCGAATTGATCAATAAAGATATCATTCATGCTGCTCTTCTCGACGTGCGCCTTCGTGAGCACAGAAGCGATGAAATTGCGCAGATATTGACCACACTTGAGGTTCCCTTTGCTTTCACAACGGGCGATTCCTCAGATATAGTCAGCGGAGATTTTGCTGATCGCCCATATGTAACGAAACCATATGGATTTGAGACCATACAATCTTGTCTTGAATCATTATTGGCCCCGCTTAATTAGTAGTCAAAGTGTGGTTTTGCGCTACTTTTAAATAGCGAAACAGCGAAGTGCACTTGTTTTAAGCAACCATTACAGACACAAATTTATTTATTGTAGTTGCTGGTGAAATTTATTGCCCTTCAGCTGTCTCTTGAATGATGTAAGAAGCTGGTTTTTCTTGCTATGCATTATAATCTTAACGATGCTCTTATTTTAACGGTCCATCAATGAACTAAAGTAATATAAGTATGTTATGTTGGTGTTCGAAGGCGCAGATAATTTATCTTAACTCAACAGTCTAAGGTTAAACATGCCAAACTCCAATATGTCTCAGCTTCATTTAGCCCCCGTAGTAGTTGCCCAGCGCATGCCTTTATTATGGCTCGAACTCTGCGGCTTTTCTTCGTCAGGCAGGCGCGAAAGCGAGCGTATGGTTACAGAAAAAGTGGAAGCAGTATCCGAAGGCATCGTAGCCGCAAACTGGGAAATTTTATCAACTTTTGTAAATGTAGGAGCCGCCATGATGACAGGTGGTTCGCCTGCTGCTGCGGTTTTGCGTGGATACCAGCGCGTGGCAGATGCAGCCGTAGAGCCAGCTGCAAAACATGTACAAGGCAATATCAGAAGATTGTCTAATAAATAGTAACCTATATTATAGTATTTAATGACACAAATTATTGTATTGAGTGTGCTGTTTCTTTAAGAGTTTCAATTTTTAAAAAATAGTAAGGATATGCAAAAAATTAACGTGCAAACTCCTTATTTTGTGAGAGTGTATCGAATCAAAACCTTTTCAAAGGTTATTAAAACACTGATTTTGGATACACAATAAATGTCTCGCATAGCATTCATCGGTCTGGGTAACATGGGTGCGCCCATGGCTTTAAACCTTGTAAAATCTGGTTACAAGGTTCTAGGATTTGACCTTTCATCTGCGCGTTCACAGCAGGCACACGCGCGAGGAATCCCAGTTGCAAGAGATCCAAAATCGGCCATAGAAGGTGCGGATATTGTTATTACAATGCTCCCGACTGGTAAACATGTGCGTATGGTGTGGAGTGGTTTGTGCCCTCTGGCAGAACCAGGCACATTATTTATGGACTGTTCAACAATAGATGTTGAGTCATCTCGTGCCATTCATGAAATTGCTAAAGAAAAAGGAATGCTATCTCTCGATGCGGCGGTTTCAGGTGGATCGGGCGGCGCGCAGGCAGCAACTCTTGTATTTACAGTTGGTGGAGATGTGCCAGGTTTCAATAAAGCGCGTCCTTTGTTTGAGCGCATGGGTAAAAAAACGACCTTATGTGGTGGCCCAGGTGCAGGACAGGCTGCCAAGCTCTGCAATAACATGATGCTAGGTATAGCCATGGTTGGCGCATGTGAAGTTTTTGCTTTGTCCGAAAAGCTAGGTCTTACAAGTAAGACAATGCACGAAGTTCTCTCCACATCATCAGGTCAATGTTGGGCTGCCACAACATATTGTCCAGTGCCTGGACCAGTGCCGTCTTCTCCTGCAAATCATGGGTACAAAAACGGGTTCTCTGCAAAACATATGCTTAAAGAACTTAAACTTGCAATGGAAGCAGCTTCCCTGACTTCTTCATCTACGGTTCTTGGAACAGCCGCAGCACAGATGTATACATTATTTGAAAATGCAGGAAATAGTGAAGTTGATTTTTCAGGTATTATTAAAATGATACGTGGAGCTCAAAATGAAGCCGACATACCACATTAATTCAGTGTCAAAATGTCGTTTAATTAATACCTGTGACATTGTCCTCACAGTCATTCACAATATCTAGGCTATAGATAAAAACTACACACAATTAATGGCCTGGCAGATTGTACAAAATGATTCAGGATCAATTTAACTTAAACCAGAATTCATCAGGCAAAAGTCGCAAAAATCATGGTTTGGAAAACTATGGCTTTTATAATCAGACTGTTGGAAATCATGGCCCAGCGTTAGAAGCTGCTAGTCTCCTAAATCGTGTGGCTTTGGGTCTGCTGTTTATTCTTGTACCATTTTTAGCTTTTGTCTCCCGCAGATCTGTTGTCCTTATTGTGCCAATTGCATTGGCTATGTTGGTAATAGCAAATACAGTCATTTCTGAAGATTTGAGTATATTTCGTCGCATAAAACTAACAATGTCTCGCGTCGCTGGTCTTGCAGCATTTACACTTGCAGCATGGTCGTTAGCATCGCTTTTATGGACACCATTTCCAGCGGAGGCTGGGGAGCATTTATTGAAGGCTTTGGGTACTGTACTATTAGGATTTGCTGCTTGCCTGTCACTTCTTCCTATCATGCGCGCTTCCAATCTTCATCTCATAACACTGGGCGTTATTGCAGCTTCACTTATGTCAGTTGTTGTAACTGCCACAATACTGGCTGGCTACCGTCCTGTGTCGCCAGAAGGGCCAACAATAGCCCGTGCTGCAATTATGCTTGCATTCATTATATGGCCTGCGGTAGCCTGGCTTAAAACAAAAGGCGCATATTGGCAGATTATAGTGCTGCTGACCCTTACGGCTGGAGCAATTATATCAAGTAGTTCCAATCTGGCTTTATTGACTTTTGGAGTAGGGCTGGGAATATTTTGCGTGGGCTTGAAGCTGCCTCGTGTAACAGCATGGGTTTTAACGGTTAATATGATCGTATTTATAGCAGGTGGGCCAATAATAGCAGTTCTATCAAGGAATATGCCTGACATTTATGAAGCTTTGTTTCCCAACGAAGCTTTAAGGTTACTTAAGGCGTGGGGAAATTTAATCGAAGCAAAACCTATGCATATGTTGACTGGGTATGGGTTTGAAACATCCATTAGCGCAAGACAATCTGGTATGCTCGTATCAAATGTGATACCGGGCCCTGTTGTAGATCTTTGGTATGATTTAGGTTTGTTGGGTGTGGTATCAGTGATTACACTTTATATATCGCTTGTTGTGCGAGGTCTCAATCTTCCCCGCACAATGACGGCAGCTGTTTTAGCTGAAATTGCAGCTGTAACTGTATTTTCAGCTACGAGCAGCACTATTGCACAGATATGGTTTTTATCGTCTCTTGCTGTTGCGGCAATTGCGTTTACAGCAGTTAAAAATGGTCAGCACCGGATGTCACGTCCCAAGTCTTTACACGCTTGAGTCAAATTAGAGGCTATTTTAAAATGTCATTACAAACATTAATGGAAAAATTAAAACCTGAAGTAACAGCCTGGCGCCGTGACTTTCATGAAAATCCTGAACTTGGCTATGATGTTCATCGTACAGCAGACATTGTAGCTGCAAAACTCAGGGAATTTGGTGCAGACGAAGTTGTAACAGGTATAGGGCGCACAGGTGTTGTGGGCATAATCAAGGGCAAAGATAATTCAGCAGACCGTGTTATTGGCCTGCGTGCAGATATGGACGCACTGCCAATTGAAGAAAAGACCAACAAGCCATACGCCTCAAAGATTGCAGGCAAAATGCATGCTTGTGGACATGATGGTCACACTGCCATGCTGCTTGGTGCCGCTAAACATTTATGCATGACACGTAAGTTCAATGGTACAGCAGTTGTCATTTTTCAGCCGGCAGAAGAGGGCGGCGCTGGTGCAAAAGCTATGATTGAAGATGGCTTGATTGAGCGCTTCAACCTTCAGGAAGTCTATGGAATGCATAACATGCCAGGCATTCCTTTGGGCCATTTTGCCATGCGGCATGGCCCTATGATGGCTGCTGCTGACCAATTTGAAATTAATATTGAAGGCAAGGGTGGCCACGCAGCAAAGCCCGATAAATGTATAGATACTGTGCTGGTGGCAGCACAGATTATCAACATGCTGCAATCCGTTATTTCACGTAATGTTGACCCTCTGCATTCTGCCGTGCTGTCAATTACATGTATGAGTGCAGGCGATGCATTCAATGTTATTCCACAAACCGCAAAATTGATTGGCACTGTACGTACTTTGAACGAGGCTGTTCGCTCAGATGTTGAGGCACAGATGAAGCGTGTCATCACATCCACCGCTCAGGCCTTTGGTGCAACAGCAATATTTAGATACAGCCGTGGCTACCCTGTTACAGTTAATCATCCTGTACAAACTGAATTTGCAGCAGCAGCAGCGCGGGCAGTTGTTGGTGATGATAAGGTAGACCTGACCATAGACCCAATGATGGGTGCCGAAGATTTTGCGTATATGCTGCAAAAATGCCCTGGAAGCTACGTATTCATTGGCAATGGCGACACGGCATTTTGCCATCATCCAGCTTTTGATTTTAGTGATGATGCTATTCCAGCAGGGATGGGCTTTTGGGTAAAGCTGATTGAAATGGGTATGCCTTTAATATAATGGCCCTTGTAACTCTTCAATCATCTGGAAACCTGATCGCTGATCGTCGCTTTGCCTATGGACAGGACTTAAACCATGATGGTGAAACACAAGCTGCATTGGAGCTCTATGAGCAAACACTTGAGCTTGTGCCAAATTACGCACCTGCCTGGTTTGAGTTAGGGAAAGCGCGTATAGCACTCAATAGACCAGACGCTGAAACTGCTTTCAAGCGCTGCCTGGAGCTGGAACCCGAGGATAGACTGGGAGCAGGGCTGTATCTGTATAAATCCATAAGTTCAGCCTACATAACATCACTGTTTGACAGTTATGCTCAAAAATTTGATGTTCACCTAACTAAAACCTTAAATTATCGTGGCCCCGAAATTCTGCGGCACGCTGTTGAAAAATACTGTGCAGAACAGAGCCATGACTGTAGTTTTGAAACAATTATTGATATTGGCTGTGGCACAGGTCTTTCTGGCGTCCAATTTACGCATATGACCAAGCAGCTTATCGGGTGTGATCTCTCACCACAAATGATTGAACAGGCACAGCGCAAAAATATCTATTCTGAACTTTTCATTGAAGATGCTGTGACATGTCTTGCCAGATATAAATGCAACATGGTTTTAGCAGTCGATGTGCTGGTTTACATTGGTGATTTATATCCGCTTTTCAAGCAGGTCAAAAAAACTCTGATTTTGGATGGTCTTTTTGCATTCAGCATCCAGAATTATGAGGGGCAGGGGTTTAAACTTGGCGAAGATATTCGGTATGCCCATTCGCTTAAATATATCCAGGACACTGCCACAGTTTGTAATCTGAATGTTAAATGGTTCAATAAAATTTCAACACGGCAGGATAGAGGCCAGGACGTGCCGGGTCTGATTATCATCATGGGTCTTTAGATTTTGCAGACAAAAGCTGCATGATTTTATGCAGTACATAACGCTATTTTAATCTGGTAAGATTCGCGTAAGTTTCATGTAAGGTTTCAGAAAAATTAAGGTAAAAAAAACTTTTTAAGAAGATTAATATTTATAAATTTTGTTAAATATGCCATAATTTATTTGTTACAAATAAAATTACTTAGTAAAAACAATATTTTAAATTCGAATATAGGTATTTAAATAAAAATGTAAAAAATGCATATTTTTTCAATCTTGTAAGGTTCATGTAAGGTTGGTGATTTAACGTAATCTCAAGAGCAAAAAAACTGATAAAAAATGGAGAAAAATAATGGTAACCGTTAACAAGCTTGCTACTGGAAAGTGGAGAGAAAAAGGTCTCATCGGTGATATGACTGCTGGTAATGCCTATGATATCGCAACTTCTGGTAATGTACCTAGCGTAGCTGCTCAATACCTTGATAGAAAAAACTCTGCTGGCCTGATAGGCGGCGTTAGTGCTCAAAATTTACTTAGCATAGCGAACAACCCAACAGCTGGAAATATTGCTTACATTGCATCGGATTTAGCACTTAAGGATACTAATTTACCTCCCGAGATAGCAAAAATGCTGAAGGCTGTACAAATAGGGGATCCAGCTTTCTTAGTAGGTACAGCATCCAATACTATTGCGTCTAAATTTGGAGCAAATACAAGTACAGCTGGTACAATTGGTGATTTTGCAAGCACACTGATTAATCCCACTTTGCCAAACATAGCGTCGACAGTTGTTAAATCTATACCTGGTGCAAATTCCAATCTATTAACTGGCGCACTTGGTTTTGCACAAAACCCAACTGGTCAAAATGCTGTTGAAACAGGATTGAGCTTAGTTAACCCTGTTTTAGGTGGGGCTTTATCCTTAGCTAAGCAAATTCCAGTAGTTGGCAACGTTATTAGTGGTATCACTGGTGCGGTTGGCGGTGTTGTAGACGGTTTGTTCTCTGGTATAGGCGGGCTCTTTAAGGGGCTGTTTGGCGGTGTTGATAATCGTGTATCCAAAGAAGAAGATGCTCGAAACAGGAATGCAGTCAACACATTGTTGGACTCGAACGAAATCGCAAATTCAGGCGGTCAATCAATAGAACAGCTATCTGAATTTACAATTGGCCTACTTAATGATCCTAATAAATCTGACAGTGACAAAGCACATCAGATTGATGATATTAAATGTCGCATAAGTGATAAGGCAAACGGCATGCCTGACGGTCCTGAAAAGACAGCTTTGAAAGAACTTGAAAGTGATTTGAGTAAATCGTTTACTCATTCGAGTGGCTTTTTTGGATCAAATTTTGGAACAAACTCTGAAACGGCGAGCAAAATTCAGGCAGCTTTTGGAAAATATTACAACACAGCCATGGGTAGCAATTCCAATGGTAATACTGCCAACATTTACAATAATTGCAGTGAGCAGCAAACAAAATCCTGCGATCAAGAGCCATATACTGCAAAGCAGATAAATCGTGCCAGAGGTAAATTGGCTAGTCTGGCCCTGGAGCAAATATTAGCATCTGGTTCTGGTCAAAATAAATCAGGAACAACAATATCTCTTACAATTAAAAGATAAAGTT
>JANXWK010000020.1 GCA_025351165.1 Hyphomicrobiales bacterium
AGAGAACGCGTGGCTATCCAGGTATCCGAGACCGCAGTTCATAATTTATGATCAAGGGTCTGAATTTATAGGTGAAGGTTTTCAACGAGTTCTCGAGAGACATGGCATACATGCACATCCAACAACCGTGAAAAATCCTAGGGCGAATGCAATCTGTGAATGAAATCTGTGAATGACTACATCAAACTGTTACTAACGTTTTGCATCCTTTTTTACACATGCACCCACCACAGAATTTAGATGAGGCATCGCTATAGCGCTCTTCAGACCGCGTGATTTTCCGCCCGCGCAGCCATACACTCTACCATGAAGGTGACTCCTGGAGCAGTGGCCTTCAGTCGAGACATGTTGTTGAATATTCTATTCATCGCGGACCTCCAGTTACTGCGAGACAAACGTGAACAGTTGATTCACCAGAAATTGTGACGAGCAAATCGAAGTTGAATCTCATACAATTATCGACAAGGAGACGAAGTATTAATCTTGGCGCATACACCAGATAAACTTGATGCTCGTGCTACCGGACCTTTTCGCATCGAACAAGTGCATGTCAATGGAACCGTCACGATCCGTCGAAGTGCTCACGTACCGTCACGATCCGTCGAAGTGCTCACGTAACTGAACGAATTAATATTCATCGCATGAAACAGTACCGGCGATAAGGTTTTCACCCTGGTGCAGCTCAACTAAGGTTTCCTCATATTCTAACAATCGAAGGTTTTCTCCTTATAAAGGTTTTCCTTGATCTCAATCAGTCAAGCCAATGCGATCTCCGGAAGAGGCATAATGTGCTAACTTGGGATTCCCTAGTTATCGGAATCCCGACGTCATCACAAGATCGAGTTTATATTTCGAACACGAGTTGTCCGTTAGTCTGCCCTTTAGGATGACGCATGCAATTCCGATGAGTACCGCAGAACAATATTTAGTACCGAAGAAGTGACATCAAGAAGATACAGGTTTTGAAGTATAGGTTTTCGAGTGAACCCTGTTGATTCTTAGTATCGATAACGATATCACTAATTAACTTTTATTCATACAAGTGATACCCACCTCATTCTGTATTGTTAATGTATCTTATTTATTTACAGGAATCTATCATTAAAATGTAAAATGTAACAACAATGGTCCAGATGATAGCGCGCTAACAAAAGAGCATCAAATACAAACATAGTGCTATCATAATCTCTCAACAATATTAACGTCAACAGGGTTACGCTTCAATTGGGACCTTCCACCGACAAAAAATCGCTTGCTGCACAAATCGGACCAAACATACAAATGCTGAGAGAGCAGCAGCAGCAGCAGCGGTTGTCGACTCCAACCTCACCACGACAGAATAACAACATGTCTATCATGAGGCAATTATCCGTGCAAAGCATGGTCAATCATGAGCATAAAATGGCGAAACATAACAACCACGAGACTCTTGCGAAGGCCTTGTCCGTTGGGAGCTGCACCCACATCGATGATTGTTGGGCAAACGGTGCCCACGCCCATGACGCTTGACCAATACAAAACACCAGCAAGGCCGCACACAGCAACGGCAACGACTGGGGCAATGAAAGCCTAGACAGCATCACTTGGAAACACATTGACAGCCATGACAACGCGAGCACTACCACCATCACCATAAAAACCATCTAGAGGCCAAACATCAGCAGCAGCAGCAGCAGCAACAACAACAACACCGACAGTAGCAGCAGCAGCAACAACAACAACAACAACAGCAGCAGCAGCAGCAGCAGCATCACAGCCATGGATCAAGATACAACTGGGCCGATGAAAGCCTAGATGGTATCCATTGGCCACACAGCGTTTGCCTTAATGACAGCCGCAACAGTCACGGTGATGTGGTACACAACACAGGTCATATCGATAGCTTTCATTACATCAATTAGGAGTGCAATAGTAGCCGAAAAAATAACCCCAGCTGCACAGCCACTGATGACCTTTCCATTGGTGATGATTGTGACGGTGGTGTTGATACGGAGGAATGAATCAGATACAAGTGGGCAACGACAGTGTAGAGGTGGTGTTGATACGGAGGAACGAATCAGATACAAGTGGGGCAATGATAGTTTAGAGAATATCCATTGGTGGAAAAATCGCCCCAACAAAAGCAGCAGTAGCAATCGCTTCAACAGCAGTTCAATATTGTGCGACCGGGGCCATCATAGTCTGGATAACATCAAACAAAGTAGTGGCGCCAAGAGCAGCAATAGTAGCAGCAACAATTGATGCCAAACTAGATAGCTGCTGCAGTTTCCAGCGTATTTGGACAAGGAACATTTACAAGTGGTACTGATGTCTCCAGAAATAGGGATAAATACACTTTCAAGTGGAGGATCAGTTAAATGACCTCCTGCGACATATCGAGCCTTGTGACTCCCGTCGTGTTTAAGATCAAAGACAAAATGGCAACGTATCTGTTTATAAACACTCGGTACCCATGTACCT
>JANXWK010000029.1 GCA_025351165.1 Hyphomicrobiales bacterium
AAGGCGGATCTGTAAAATCTCCCTCTGTGAAAGGCCTGAAACTTGCACCATATTTACCCAATTATGTGGGAGCAAGAGAGGAGGTCAAGCCAACCAAAAACAGTGGTAAAAAAGCAAAAGGACAAACCAGGGCATCTGGAACTCAAAGTATAAATGAACCAAAAGATGAAAGTCAGGCTGAAGCATCAGCAACTGCCCGTCAAACATCCAATGGCGAGGCAAGAGCTAAAAAACTCAAATCAACGCCGCTTGAAGAAAGATATGGCCCTAAATGGATGCATTATTATGCGCTGTATTATGAATGGTGTGAACAGCATAACATTGAGCCAAACGAAAATACTGATCCACTTAATCCGGATAATTCCAAATCTGTTGGCTTTCAAAAGATTAACGGTATTACAAAATACAAAGATGCGTTAGGGCAATATTATGATGCATCTATATTTGATAAGTATTTAAATGGTACTGTACAAAAGACTCCGACCACGCCAGCACCAGCACCAGCACCAGCAGAACTGATAGGTAATAAGGCATCACAATCAAGATTAAAAAATGCGAAAAAAGGTTCTTCAAAGCCTGCAGAAAATGATACTGTGCAAAAAAATACGTTGGCACCAAAAAAAACAAAGCAGGGTTGGCATGTTTTTCATAGAAATCAATATTATGTTCATAAAATTGGCCAAGCAAAGACACTAACTCAAAAAAAAGCAGTCACAGATGCCTGGACTAATAAAATTATTAGAGAGACTAAAAAACTTAATACTGAAGCTACAATATACAGAGCAAACCGCATAACGGTTCAGCAGAAAATTGTAAGTGAAGGTAATGCACGGCAATTTGATATTCAGCCAAAAGCAGGGAAGGCTTTGCAAGGGGTTGAAAGAGAAAATGAAAGACAATACACCCCGCAAAAAAGTAGAACATTAGAAGAAGCAAACCAGGCTAATGAGCGGGCTCATGAGGAATTTGATAAAGCAGTGCAACATTGCAGCAACCAAAAATTTCAGTTTAAAAAACTTTTAGCTAAAATTGATAAGGTAGATACAATCAGAGCAAAAGAACTGCTCCGTAATATTGAGACACTTATCGAAAACTCAGACTCTTACATTCTAGATGTAGCTTCTATCAAGCAGTCTGTACAAGGTAATAAAAAAGAAAAGCCCAATAATTTGCGTAGCATAGCGTCAAAACAAGCCTCTGATTACAAAACTAAAATGGAAACAGCAGGTGTTAACGATGTTGAAAAGACAGCCTTTACAAATGAGAGGGTCGATCAGATTGATCAGCAAACTAAAGCAGTAATAGCAGAAACTATTATTTATATGGAGCAGCTCATTGACATTAGACCTCAACTTCCAAAACAAGAAAATCCAAAAGTGGCCAAAACACATTACAGTGTGACAGAAGCCCAACATGCTCTGGAACGATTAAGACAAAAACTTAATCTGTCTATACAGCCTAGCCAAACATTAGATGGCGCAATCAATGAAAGAGAAGCAGCTAAAAAAAGTGCTAAGGAGGCGAATATAGGTCGTAGCATACAAAAAAAATACTTGGATGAAACAATACAAGAGTTGGTCAAAACCAACGAGAAGAAAGCTAATCAATTTCGCAAAAAAATCGAAAACTCCATAGAAAAAATCAAACAGAATTATTTACAGAAACAATAATCACCAGTCGGCCTGTAAGCCGGGTTCTGTATGGCCATATATGTCTCCACATACAGCGTGACGGTCATTCATCTGAGGCGCAGATTGCTCGCGCGCCTTATGCAATCAACCCGGGTGATCGAGCCGAAACACTCTATGGCTCAGCCTGAAGCCAGCCACCGGCCACCCCTATTTGATTTTGCTCCCGGTGGGGTTTTCCATGCCAAGCCTGTTGCCAGACTTGCGGTGGGCTCTTACCCCACCTTTTCACCCTTACCCGTTGAAACAGTTGCCTGCTAAAACAGGCGGTTTAACTCTCTGTGGCACTTTCCCTAGGGTCGCCCCCGCCAGATGTTATCTGGCACCGTTTTTCCGTGGAGCCCGGACTTTCCTCGACTTTTACAAGCCGCGACCGTCCAGCCGACTGGTAAATAATCGCTAGCGTGTGATAAGTACTTGGTCAACCGTTTGATTATTTAATTTTATGCTACCAAATGATTATGAAAATTACTCACGGATAAAAAGTAAAGAGATTATAATTAAAAATGTCGCAGAAGCAGATGCATTAATGCAAAAAGTTTTGTCAATTCATGTCTAAGTGATAATCAAATTTCTTTTCCCTCTCCCGTTTACGGGAGAGGGTGCCATTTTCGTTAGAAAAGGTCGGGTGAGGGATTTCAAAGCTTGGTAAATTTTAGAATTGAAACGCAACAGGACCCCTCATCCGCGCACCGCGCACCTTCTCCCTCAAGGGGAGAAGGCTATATTTCCTACATTTAGCACCTCTTTCCTTCTCCCCTTGAGGGAGAAGATGACTGCATAGCAGGCGGATGAGGGGTGTTTTCTTAAAGCTGAAGTATATGGGATCACCTCACCCCACCTTTTCTAAACTTAGGTTTTTGCCCGGCAAAGCCTTGCGTACTTCTAGCCTTTACAGCCTCGCTAGGTGGTAGATTGGCCTTGGCGCCATATTTACTGCCACCTAAATATCCCCCTGCATCGCTTTTCACAGCTTTTTGCCGCACGGTCGGGTCGTCCACAATAGCCAGCTCCGTGCTGCGCAAGCGCTTCAATTCATCTCGCAACCTTGCAGCTTCTTCAAAGTTCAGATCGCCTGCCGCAGCCTTCATGCGTTTTTCCAGATCGCTGATAATGGCCTCAAAATTATGCCCAATTGTGACAGCGTCTTCCGCAAGGCCCTTGTCAACGGTTACGTGGTCGCGCTCATAGACGCTGTTCATAATATCCGCTATGCCACGCTTCACACTTTCTGGCGTGATATTATGCTCCACGTTATAGGCGTGCTGTTTTTCGCGGCGACGGTTTGTTTCCGCAATCGCGCGTTCCATGCTGCCTGTGACTTTATCGGCGTAGAGAATGACGCGCCCATCCACATTCCGCGCAGCTCGTCCTATGGTCTGGATCAACGCGGTCTCTGAGCGCAAAAATCCTTCCTTATCCGCATCAAGCACTGCCACCAGCCCACATTCAGGAATATCCAGCCCCTCACGCAGCAGGTTAATGCCAATCAGCACATCAAATGCCCCAAGCCGCAGATCGCGGATAATCTCAATGCGCTCAAGCGTGTCCACATCTGAATGCATGTAGCGCACACGGATATTCTGCTCGTGAAAATATTCAGTCAGATCTTCTGACATGCGCTTGGTGAGCGTCGTCACCAGCACGCGGTATCCTGCAAGCGCGGTTGCCCTGACCTCTCCCAAGAGATCATCCACCTGAGATCTGGCAGGCCGGATAAGTATCACAGGGTCAATAAGGCCAGTAGGGCGGATGACCTGCTCAGTAAACACGCCGCCCGTCTGCTCCATTTCCCATTTGCCAGGCGTTGCAGATACATGCACCGTTTGCGGACGCATGGCCTGCCATTCCTCAAAGCGCAACGGGCGATTATCAAGGCAGGAAGGCAAACGAAACCCAAACTCAGCCAAAGTGGCTTTACGTTTAAAGTCGCCCTTATACATCGCGCCAATCTGCGGCACAGTCACATGGCTTTCATCAGCAAAAACAATGGCATTATCTGGCAGATATTCAAACAGGGTGGGCGGCGGCTCGCCAGGTTTGCGCCCTGTCAGATAGCGCGAATAATTCTCAATGCCTTGGCAAACGCCTGTTGCTTCCAGCATCTCCAGATCGAAAACCGTACGCTGCTCAAGGCGTTGCGCTTCCACATATCGAGCCGTCCGGTTCAACTCCTCAAGCCGTGTTTTAAGCTCCGCCTTTATGCCTTTTGCTGCCTGCTGCATTGTGGGGCGCGGCGTTACATAATGGCTGTTGGCATAAACCTTCACGGTCTCCATATCGGCTTGCTTATGGCCAGTTAGTGGATCAAACTCGGTTATGCTCTCAATCTCATCGCCAAACAGCGAAATACGCCAGGCGCGATCTTCATAATGGGCTGGAAACAGCTCAATCACATCGCCCCGCACGCGGAATGTGCCGCGCACGAAATCACCCAGCGAGCGCTTATACTGCAACGCGACCAGATCTATAATCAGCTGCCGCTGGTCAATGCGCTCACCCACCGTGATTGAGAACGTCATGGATGTGTAGGTTTCAACTGATCCAATACCGTAGATGCAAGAGACAGAGGCCACGATGATCACATCATCGCGCTCCATCAGCGCACGCGTCGCGGCATGGCGCATACGGTCTATCTGCTCATTTAGCGAACTTTCCTTGGCAATATACGTATCAGAACGCGGCACATAGGCTTCTGGCTGATAATAGTCATAGTAGGACACGAAATATTCTACGGCGTTTTCAGGGAAAAAGCTTTTAAACTCACTGTAAAGCTGCGCTGCAAGCGTTTTATTGGGGGCTAAAATTACAGCTGGACGCTGCGTTGCCTGTATGACCTGCGCCATGGTAAATGTCTTGCCAGACCCCGTCACACCCAGCAGAACCTGATCGCGCTCCTTGGCGTTAACACCTGCCACCAGATCTGCAATCGCACGTGGCTGATCGCCCTTGGGTTCAAACGGCGATTGAAGTTTGAATTTGATACCACCTTCAGATTTGACAGGCCGCTGAGGGCGATGCGGCTCCCACTCAACCTTACCCCTGAAACTAGGATCGCCTGCCAAAAGCAGGGCATCCAGCGCATCCTGTGTTGCTTTTACGCCTGCACTGGCTTCAAAAGCCGCATCTTCATTTTCATCTTTGACAACATTGCCTTGCGCTACTTTTGTGGGCTTGGAAGCCAACATTTCCTCACGAGTGAACGTGCCTTTTGCCCCACCCCAGCGGCGGGTTTTGGAGCTGTCCAACCCCAATGATTTTGCAAGTTCAGGATCAAGCGCCTCAATAGGCCCTGCATCAAACCTAGTTTGAGACGCCTCGCCAAAACCGCCTGGAGAGAATTTTTCCTGCGCTTGCGGCAAAGCAGGATTAAGCAGTTTTGCCAGATGCGAATCGAGCGGTATCAACTCGCGCTTGCCAGTTTTAAGATAGGATTTGGGTTGTTTGGCCATGTGGGCAATATAAGTCTTAAATCAACAGAATGTGAGAAGCAGAACTAACATCCTGCACTTTAATTGTAAATGAGTTGATACTGCCGCGCCTTAACCGTTGAGCCTGTGCCCTTACACCTTTTGCATAGTATCATCGGGGTCTGGCGCAGGGTTTTCCCCAGTATCTTCAAAACTGTCACCAATAGCTGTAAAACCTTCATCCAGCAGGTCAGCAAAATTGGGGGTACCAATCAGGTAATTTACCAGATGACCAGAGGATGAATCGCGTTCTTTTGCCAGTTCCAGCGCCTCGCTCCACTCATCAGCCTCAAAATCTCCGCGCCCAACATACATGAGCGCCAGCACGTCAGCACGCTCATCCTCATTCATGCCCGCAATCATACCGCGAAATTCTCGCTCAACTCCATCATCCATGGTGCTTGATGTTAGAACATCAGTTTGACCATCATCTATTGCATTTGAACCTGAATCAGGATCGGTATCCCCTTCCTTGACCTCAAGTCGACGGGCTTCAACAATAAGCGCACGCACTTTATCAATGGCAATATCCATAACAAGCTCCTGTTGAATATGTGAACATTAAGGATAACTTGCACAATGGTGTTTCGTTCAGCTCTTGACTGGATATTGGATCAGCACAAGGAAAAAGTGGTTGATCTCATTGCCCGCGTCACACGTGTATCGGTGGAGACCATCGCCATCACCACCGCCATGCATAAGCTAAAAAGAGACTGAATTATTTTATCGCATGTTTTATGCAGAAATTCGCGCACACTTTTCTGCACATGCTCTAAATCAACGCTCCCAAAGCGACCGCTGTGTCACTCATGCGGTTGGAAAAGCCCCATTCATTATCATACCATGCAAGCACGGAAACCAGCTTCTCATCCATAACCTTGGTCTGGTCGAGCGCAAAAGTGGATGAGGCTGGATCATGATTGAAATCAATCGAGACATTTGGCTGATCTGTT
>JANXWK010000046.1 GCA_025351165.1 Hyphomicrobiales bacterium
TGTTCTATATAATGCCTCTACTTTTGCCTCTGGTTTATTACTAATACTTTCCGTTTTTAGTGTGCAGGTTCAAAAAGTTTCTGGTGACTCAGTTGCCCCGATAGTGTTAGCTGGACTGTCGGCTTTTTTAGTAGGAGTTTCTGGAGTAAGTCCATATAAACCAAGTATAAAAAACAAATCCTGATATGCAAGCGTAGAGTAACAATCTATGTTGGATAGCGCAAAAGAAATGACGCTTCATAAATTTGAAGGCATACTTGTACTTCTACGTTGAGAAAATGAGTTCGGTCTTAAATTTATTGACTGCGAAGCTTTGCCAGAATTATTTTTAGCAGTAAAATTAGAAGATGAGATCAGATTAGTTATTGATAAGGGACTAAAGAGCGCATTTTTAGAAAACAGAACACGAGTTCAAGTTTTTACAAACGGCTCAATATCAGGGTCTACGATTGATGCTTTTGTGTATTTAACAAACACAAAGTAACTCAATCAGGCATAGTTCGTCCATATTTAAACATCCCCTAAGCCGTGCTTTAGCGCGGCTTTTTTGTTTTTATAGGTGTTTTATGCAGCCAGATTTTGATTTTGACTTGAACAGGCGCAAGAAGGATATGGCTGCCGCTATAGTGGTCTATTACGCAAAACGTATCAGCCTGATATTGCGAGGGTTCAACCCTAATCAGCCCCGTTATGATCACGGGCGCTGGACAGATGGTGGGGGTTTTGGTGGTAGTGGTCACAAGCCTTTGGGTGGTGTTCAACTGGCGCAAGGCAGAGGCGTTCCGCCTCGCATTCAAATGCAGCCAATCCAAGGCGAAATTGCCACTCATGAAAGCATTGCCTATCAGGTTGAGGCAAGACTGTACCATCAAGCAAGAGAGCGTATTCAAAATTCTATTAGAGAACGCTCGGGATGCGGCACAATTGAAGATGTATTTTTGCCAAGAGGCCAGGAGCTGGGAATAAATTTAGGGGGGGCTCAAAAGAGGTAAGAACTGTTTCGCGCTATGAATTTTCAGCATTGCAAAGTTTTATTCAGAGCAGGCCTGAAATATCACGGAATGATCGTGATTTTCCTTTTACTTATGGAGGTCGTGTATATCGATTGTTCGACAACTCAATAGTTGGTGTCTGATACAGTGAGCGTTCTGGAACAACTATTGATATCATACAAACTAATAATTTTAACTTTCGGCTTGGCTACAGGATACATCAATATGATAAATGAACCAAAAGATATTCGATATGGGACGCCTTTAAGTGAGTGGATTTCACTTCAGCCTGATCGACTGCTTGATAATGGTTCTGGACTTTGGAACATAGTTTCTGCTGGAGATAGAGGCTTTAGTCTTGTAGGAGCAGCTTTAACTGACTTCGTCCGCCAGACAATCCTCGCTCTCACAGCTAAAGGTGGCTGCCCTGTTATTGCATCCCAAACGCAGCCACTTTGGGAGGAGACATTTTAGTATGGCACAAAACCAGAGGAAATTGCTGATAATGTGATAGCCGAGTGGCTGGCTGCGGGTGGCAGCACGGAAGTTGAATGGGGACGCTGGTGGTTTGCCTATCCTGGGTGCCATAGATAAATGAACAGACAATTTGCGACCCAGTCTTCAGAAGTCATTTAACGAGCTATGAAAGAACTTCATTCAATTGCAATGGCAATGCAGCATTTGGAATTTAATGAAAAAGCTGAATATGAAAAATCATGGGGAATTTTGAGTAGTCAAATTCAGGTAAGGCTACTAGAGTCAACCGTTGCATATTATCCCGAGTTGGATGATTTGAAAGATTTGAGATAAATCATCAAACTTAAAAACCATCCCATTATTATGAAACAGCCAGCTTGCCGCGAATAATATCTGCTGTGGTTTGCCGACTTGCTTTAATTTTATGCTGATTGGCCCCTGGTGGTGGTGCACCCATTTGAGTTGTTAAAATCGTAATAATCAACGAATTTAAATCTTGATACAAAACTGCCAGCATAAAGATCACCCCCAAGCCGTGCCACCAGCACGGTTTTTTTACGTCTAGCCATACCCACATCACACATCAAAAGGAGGCGCATTATGGATGCAGCTTTATTGCCCCTTATTGCCAATATTGATGCCCAGCACGCAGCTCTTGCACTTTGGGCATTAAGTTCAACTGCCTTCAACATCAAACTTCTTACAGCTTTGAACGAAGCGCATAGC
>JANXWK010000055.1 GCA_025351165.1 Hyphomicrobiales bacterium
ATGGAATCTCCTGGCAGGCCAATTACGCGCTTGATGTAATCTTTGCCTTGGTCTTTATCGTTGTGAAACACCGCAATATCGCCGCGCTTTGGGTTTGCCCCCAGCACACGCCCCTCAAAATTTATAAAGCTGAAGGGAAAAGAATGTTTTGAATAGCCATAGGCATATTTAGACACAAACACATAATCACCTACCATAAGGGTTGGCACAAGTGAGCCAGAGGGAATGTTGAAAGATTGAAACAAAAATGAGCGGACAACAAGCGCGATGATGGTCGCCTGCACCATTACAACCAGGAACTCGGCTATAAAACCACGCTGTTTTTTCATTTAGCGTACCAAATGGAAAATGCGCCACCAACGAGTTTTATTTTCCAGAATACTTTTGAAAAAACCTTGAAAGGTTGTATTCTCAGCTTCGCCCGTGTCTATGGAAAAGAACAATATTTCAGCACGGCCTATAAAATTTTCCAACGGCACGTAGCCAACGCTGGATGGTACACGGCTATCGCTTGAGTTATCGCGGTTGTCGCCCATCATGAAAAAATGGCCCAAAGGCACCTCATAGGTCGAAGTATTGTCCAGACTGCCATTATCTCCATCGGTTTTGAGAATTGTGTAACTTATACCATTTGGTAACGTTTCTTTATAACGCGGCGCATTAATTGTGCGGTTGCTGCCAATTTCGGTTGGTTCCTCTTTGAGGCGCTCACGGGGCACAGGTGTACCGTTGATAACCAGAATGCCCTTGATCATTTGAATACGATCACCTGGAAGGCCAATGACGCGCTTAATGTAGTCTTTGCCTTCATCCTTGTTATTGCGGAACACTGCAATATCACCACGTTTTGGTTCTGAGCCAAATATACGTCCCTGAAAATCAATTGGCGTAAAGGGAAAAGAATATTTTGAATACCCATAGGCAAATTTGGATACAAACAGCCTGTCACCAATCAATAATGTGGGAATGAGCGACCCAGAGGGCACAAAAAATGGCTGAAACAAAATTGCACGAAGCACAATTGCAATTAAAATGGCTTGAAAGATAACTTTTATGGTATCCCAGATGCCATCTTCACGCTTTATGTCTTTTGCCATATTAATGCTTATCCAGATGCTGTTAATTTCGAATCCTGAGACATATAGGATGCTGAAGCTATAACTGCAAACTTATATGGCTTCTATAACCACAAAAGCCTGCGCATAGGGATATTCATCACTGATTGTCAGATGTATGCGTGCCTGCTTACCCTGAGGTGTAAGCACCGCAAGGCGCGCCGCTGCGCCACCTGTCAATGTGATCGTTGGTTTTCCAGAGCGCAAATTCACTACACCCATTTCGCGCCACGCAACACCCATGCTAAGGCCCGTTCCCAAAGCTTTGGCACAGGCTTCCTTGGCTGCAAAACGCTTGGCATAAGAGGCTGCGCGTGTAGTTCGCGCATCAGACCTTGCGCGTTCAACATCTGTAAATATACGATTGGTGAAACGTGTACCAAACCTTTCAATCGTTTTTTCTATACGGCGGATATCGCACAGGTCAGATCCAATGCCGATAATCACGAATTGCGTCCCTCGTCCATAGCGGCGCACATAGTTTTTATGGCTAGTGTAAGCCCAATAAAAACAGCTTCCCCAATCAGAAAATGGCCAATGTTAAACTCTGTAAATGTTTTAACAGATGCTAGTTTTTGTGCTGTAATGAAATTCAAGCCATGGCCTGCATGAACCTCTAAACCAATTTTTATGCCATAATCTGCTGCATTTGTTAGCTTTTTAAATTCTGTGTTGGCTTTTTGAGTGTCTCCTGCCTCAATCGCATAGCACCAACTGCCTGTGTGGAGTTCAACTACTGGGGCTTTGAGCGCCAAACACGCATCCAAAGTAGCCATATCTGGTTCAACAAACAGCGATACGCGTATGTTGGCAGCTGAAAGTTCAGCAATATATGTTGCTAGGTAGTCCATATTGCCCAACACATTCAACCCACCTTCGGTTGTACGTTCCTCGCGCTTTTCTGGCACAAGGCAAGCTGCATATGGGCAAGTTGCGAGTGCTATTTTCAGCATCTCAGTTGTTGCAGCCATTTCAAAATTAAGTGGTTTGGAAATGCTGTTTTTTATTTCAACAATATCGCTGTCGCGAATATGACGGCGATCCTCGCGCAAATGCGCTGTTATGCTGTCTGCGCCTGCTTCTATGGCTAAAACAGCGGCCCGAACAGGGCAAGGGGTGTTGCCGCCCCTGGCATTTCTCACTGTGGCTACATGGTCTATATTTACGCCAAGTCTTAACATATATTTGTCCTATTTAGCCAGATTACGGCTACCAGGCTTGATGGCTGGCAGCTTTGCCAGTTCTGTTGGCAGACTGTCAGCAGAATAGGTTGGAATATCAAGCTCGCACAGAGATACAAATGGCACACCCAGCTCTGCCTTGCCATTTGAGCGGTCAATTAAACAAGCCGCGCCTAAGATAATTGCAGGCTCTGAGGCAATTGATGCCAAACATTCACGTAAAGACAGGCCAGTTGTAATAATATCTTCCACAATCACAACACGGGCATTTTTGGGAAGTGCAAAGCCACGCCGCAAACGAAACTCGCCCTCCTCACGTTCAACAAATATGGCTTTTGCGCCTAAGCTACGCGCAGTTTCATAGCCGGGTACAATGCCGCCAATGGCTGGAGAAACTACATAATCCACTTTACCGAAAGTGTTAGTGATTTTGTCTGCCAAGGCTTTGCAAAGGCGTTCTGTACGAACAGGATCCTGAAATATAAACATTTTTTGCAAAAATGTTGGCGAGCGCAGGCCAGAGGATAAAATAAAATGTCCCTGAAGCAATGCACCAGCAGCTTTGAATTCGTTTAATACGTCATCTTTGGTCATGATGAGGGAAATGGCAGAAAATAGTTATGGAAGCAAGTTTAAATAAGACTAAAGAATGTTGAAAGGTTTTAGACGACCTTTCAACATTTTTAAATCATATTTGAGAATATTATTTTATAAATTTTGCATGTTTATAAATTTTCCGTATTTATAAATTTTGCATGTCTCTAATTCTTCTTTTTAAATCGGCAATTGCTCTTTGTGCTTCTGGTGTGCTGTTTGAAGAGCCATTATTCAGCAAGCGATCAAGCTGCTTTTGAAGCGCTTCAACTTGTACGTTTGTTACTGCATTTTGCATACCAAAGCTAAATGATTGGATTTTAGAATTGGTATCTCCTGCTTTTGCTTTACCGCTTCTGATTTGATTAAGTTCTTTTTGCAGATCTAAAATTCTTTCTGCATTTGGACCTTTACCGTGTGGATCACGTTCCAATAAATCTTTCAACTCTGCAACAATTTCTTCTTCTCTTGTTTTAGATTTAGTAGGGCTTAAAACAGCATTCAGGACATGCTCATTTATTAATTTTGCAAGAGGCGCCGGTAGTATTTTGTTAACAATTTTACCAATACAGACAGCTGCATTTTTTGGTATTGCTATTTTGCCAGACAGCATACGCATCAAATCAATTTGGGAAATATTCAAAGCTGATTGCTGCATGATCTTTGAAATTTGAGGCCAGAATGCAGCAAGTGCAACGCCTGCCATTGTTTCGATTGTTAAAACTATTTCTGGAGCAACCGCTACTGCCACTCCCACCGCTACAGGAATTACAGCAATTTTTTTTCTATCCTGATTTGCCCTGTCAAATTCTTTTTGCTGCTGGGACGTATTCACTTCTGACGAAAGTTGGTTATTAATCTTATTAATATTTACAGACATAGTTTGTTGAAACCTTTATTTTTTTAAGAGTATATATAGTATTTGAACCAGTGTTCAACGTGTGGGTAAAGGGCCAACCTTACACCAACCTTACAAGATTTTGAAAAAATGCAGTTTTTGAAAAAATAGTGGCTTTAAATTTAATGAGACAATCGACGAAGCCTGAAATCAGTTTAAAAAATTACTTTGTTGGCATAGCCATATTGCCTTTAACCCCATTTTTGATTGAATCTTAAGCATTGCTCAAATAATTCATAGGATCATTTTGTCGAGTAAGGCCAGACCACATTTCATCCATTGACGCGCTCAACATTGCTAATCATAGGTTTTGTCCTTAGCTCACTGACAATTGTATTTAACTGTTTAAGGTTCCAAACTTCAACATCCAAAACCAATTCTCTGAAATCACCACTCGTTTTTATTACATTAATACCGTCAATATTGGCATCTGCATCGCCAAAAACCTTTGCGATTTCTGCAAATGCACCTGGTTCATTAATGGCTGAAACCTGAACCTGTGCGGGGAAGCGCTGTTTATTGGCTTCGTCAATATCCCAGCGCACATCCAGCCAGCGCTCAGGCTCATCATCAAAAGCCATCAGCGCAGGAGATTGGATGGGATAAATGATGATACCCTCTCCAACAGTCAGAATTCCCACAATCCTGTCACCTGGGACAGCGCCTCCATTTGGGGCAAAATGCACGGGCAGATCATTATTTATTCCATGAATTGGCAAGGCTCTCGACAATGCATTCTCGTTATCAGCGCTGATTTCAGGCACTTTGAACTTCAAGCTATCTGCCTTTTGAAGTTCAAACCAGCCTGGATCATTGCCTGCACTAATGACCTGCTGCTGATCGTGCTTGTAGTCTGGATAAACTGCGCTGACTACATCACTAGACAGCATTTCCTGCCTGCCAACGGCTGCAAAAACATCGTCCACACTTAAGCGTGCAAGGCGTGGTAACGCTGTTTTAAGTTTAAGCTCATTCAATGTTTTGCCAGCACGCGTGAAGGCGCGTTCTACGATCTGTCGGCCAAGACCTGCATATTGTTTTCGGATGGTTTCACGCGTGGTGCGGCGAATGGCGGCTCTTGCTTTACCCGTTACAACCAGCGTTTCCCAGGCAGCTGGTGGGGTTTGACCTTCTGCCCGAATAATTTCCACCTCGTCGCCATTTTTCAGTTCAGACAGAATAGGTGAGCTCCTACCATTTATGCGGCAGCCAATTGCCGTATTGCCTACATTTGTGTGGACTGCATATGCAAAATCTATAGGTGTTGCCCCACGAGGCAGCGCAATTAAAGTGCCTTTTGGTGTAAAACAGAAAACCTGATCATGAAAAAGTTCAAGCTTTGTATGTTCCAAGAACTCCTCAGGGCTATCGCCTTCTGATAATGTATCCAATGTTTTGCGCAACCACAAATAAGCTTTGGATTCTCCTACTGAGGATGGATTGAGCGCTCTAGGATCAAGCCCTTTTACAGAGCGTTCCTTATATGTGGCATGTGCAGCAATTCCAAACTCGTTAAATTCATCCATCCAGTGAGTACGTATCTGAAGCTCTATACGCTGACGTCCTGGCCCAATAACTGTTGTATGCAGGGAACGATAATCATTTTGTTTTGGAATGGAAATATAGTCTTTAAACCTACCTGGCACCATAGGCCATTTAGTATGAATTAATCCAAGGACGTGGTAACAATCTTGTACAGTATCCACTATCATCCGAAAGCCAAGGATATCAGACATCTGTTCAAATGAAACAGATTTGCGTTCCATTTTTTTCCATATGGAATAGGGTCGTTTTTCACGTCCTTTTATAATAGCTTTTTTGCCTTCATCTGCTAGCTCTTGTGTTAAATCGCGCTCTATTTCTGCAATTAGCCCAATGTTTACCTCACGTATGTCTGTAAGCCGTTTGGTGAGCATGGCATGGGCATCTGGCATGAGATGCCTAAAACTTAGATCTTCTAGTTCTTCACGCATATCATGCATACCCATACGCCCTGCAAGAGGTGCATAAATATCCAGCGTTTCCTCTGCCACTCTGGCTCGTTTTGCCTGTGGCACGTAATGCAGGGTGCGCATGTTATGCAGTCTATCGGCAAGCTTGACTAGCAAAACCCTTACATCATCTGCAATCGCCAGTAGCAACTTACGAAGATTTTCAGCTTGAGCTGCTTTTTTGGATACAAGATCAAGCTTTTTGATTTTCGTTAGGCCCTCGACTAGCTTGCCGATATCTGGGCCAAAAATATCATCTATTTCCGCACGGGTTGCATCTGTATCTTCAATTGTATCGTGGAGTACTGCTGCAACAATAGTGGCATCGTCAAGTTTAAGATCAGTAAGTATAGCTGCAACCTCAAGAGGATGCGAAAAGTAGGGATCTCCAGATGCACGGAGCTGTGTGCCATGGGCGCGCATGGCGTAAACATAAGCCCTGTTCAGCAGGTTTTCATCTGTTGTTTTGTTGTATCGCTTGACGCGTTCAACTAGTTCGTATTGACGCATCATGTAAAACAGGCATCCTCTCAAATCACTGCTGGAAACGACACTATGCGAGCGCATTTGAAAGGATACAAGATCAAACAAAAAAAGAGCAGCAATTTGCCGCTCTTTTTTAAACTTTGATGGAACTAATCAGGTTTATGTTTGAAATAATTGCTCATGATAATGATCTAGATATGCCGTAGTAAAAAATCAGCTATACTCTAATCATCATCATCTGATGCTGCAGGAGGCACAAGTCCATCCATACCACGTAGCAGGTCATCTTCCGACATGCGGTCGAACTCTACGATATCGTCTGGTGTCTCTGGCGTCATTTGAGGTGCTCCAGCTGACTGTATGCGAGGAACAGCATGTGCTTCTGGCTCGTCTACCTCAACAAATTTCTGAAGGGAGTGAATGAGCTCCTCTTTCAAATCGTTGGGCATGAGGGTCTCTTCTGCGATTTCGCGTAATGAAACAACAGGATTTTTGTCATTATCACGCGGAACAGTAATCTGCGATCCCGTTGCAAGCATTCTGGCCCTGTGACTTGCAAGCAGAATAAGTTCAAACCTATTATCAACTTTATCAATGCAATCTTCAACTGTAACGCGTGCCATGAGCATGCTGCCTTTGTGCTATATGTGTATTTACGAGTTGGCTAGCATAGTGTTTACAGGCTTGCAAGGTTTATAGGTTTGCAGTACGCGCACGCTTTGTTAATGCCTAGCCTTGCAGATATTGAAACCTTGCAGATATTAAAGCCTTGCAGATTACTGTTTGCAGAAGTCCCAATTTTACCAAGTACATGAAACTGCAAAATAGGATGTCGTGCCGTTTTAAAGTTCATTGTTTAAATTTTTGAAATCGTGCCATAATAAAGCCGTCGTTCAAGAGAATAATAAGCGCTCTGAACGTTGTGGCACATTTGCTATCGTCAGAGGTGTACCTTTGTGGCTTCATATCAACAATGAGGTACTTTTTCACTTTTATCCGCGAGATGATTGTAAAATGTCTAATTTTGCCATCTTTTATCAAACTACAACATCATGAGTGAAATATTTTTATGTTTTTGTAGCAAGCACCAACATGGCAACTGCAAACCCACCTTCAGCTAAGTTTAAAATTATATGTTTAACAAACGCTGGGTTTAACCTAAATCCTCTAGAAAAAATTGAAAAACATAGTTTTTCAATGCGCATGATATGGTGCGACACTATCAACATACATGTTCCAACTACAATGCTTTAAGCCTCACGATGCTGTGCCTTTGAAACAATTTACAAGAAATTGTTACTTCAGAGCTCATCCATATTAAAAACAGGATACAAACTTCAAACAGCTGACCTAATAATTCAGACACTTGCTTTTTGAGCTTGACTTATCAGCCAAGGTGCATGAGTTACAGCATTGATATAAAATAGGTTAATCAAAATTTTCCTATTAAATGACTTGAGTATATTTTTGTAAACCAGAATACATACAGGCTCATCTACACGTTCCAAAAAAGAAGTACCAAGGTAAATTATTATGCAAAGTTCAGACCGTACTGCTCTTTTTATTGACGGTGCAAATTTATACGCAACTGCCAGATCACTAGGCTTTGATATAGACTACAGGCGCCTGCTGAAAGACTATCAGTCACGTGGCACACTTGTGCGTGCATTTTATTATACAGCTTTGGTTGAGGATCAGGAATATTCCTCCATTCGCCCACTAATAGACTGGCTTGACTATAACGGTTTTGCAGTTGTTACCAAGCCTGTAAAAGAGTTTACAGATGCAACCGGCAGGCGCAAAGTCAAAGGCAATATGGACATTGAGCTGGCAGTGGACGCAATGGAAATTGCCCCGTTTATAAACCATATGATACTTTTTTCTGGCGATGGAGATTTTCGCTCACTGGTTGAAGCCGTACAGCGCAAAGGCGTCAAGGTCAGTGTAGTGTCAACAGTTGTCACACAACCCCCCATGGTTTCAGATGATTTACGTCGTCAAGCGGATGAGTTTGTTGATCTTGTCAATCTTCAATCGCGTTTTGGCCGTGAGATGAGTGACAGAGGCTCAAGAGATTATGCTTCACCACAAGGTGGTCAAGCTTCACAAGGCGGCAGGAACGAGCCACGTCAGTCAGAGCCCAGGCAATCTGAATCTCGTCAATCCCAAAGCTCATTACCAGCTTTTATTGAACGCCGCCCATCTGCTCCTATAAAGGGGCTCGAGAATGACATGGAAGACGAATAAAATCTTGCGGTCGTTTTAAACATTCATGAATACTTATCTTAGCCCAGACCATGATTGCCCCCTTTGTCCAAGGTTGGTAGACTTTCGAGCATCTTTAAGAGAAAAGTATCCAGAATGGCATAATGGTCCCGTTCAGGCTTTTATTGGCGCACCCGTAAAGTTGTTGATTGTAGGGTTGGCGCCAGGGCTGCATGGCGCGAATAGGACTGGGCGGCCTTTTACAGGGGATTGGGCCGGCGACCTACTTTATGAAACCATGCTGGATTTTGGCTTTGCAACTGGAAGATATCTTGAAGATCCAAATGATGGTTTAAAACTTGTTGGATGTGCAATCAGCAATGCGGTTCACTGTGTGCCACCCCAAAACAAACCAACGCCTACTGAAATTACAACATGTCGTCGTTTTTTGGATAACAGACTTGCATTTTTTAAAGACATAAAAATTATTTTGGCTCTAGGGCGTATTGCCCATGAAAGTACAGCACGTTCACTAGGGTGCAAGCTATCAGATGTGCCTTTTTCGCATGGTGCCATACATGAAATAGGTCAATTTAAGCTTATCGATAGTTACCATTGCTCGCGCTACAATACCAATACTGGCAGGCTGACACGGGAAATGTTCAGAAATATATTTCTGCGTGCAAGAGAAATTATCAGTGAAACGACCTAATAGGGCTTGCAAAACTTAAACACAATCTTATGTTTCAGTAAGTCGGGCGCCTATGCAGAACAATCAACTGCTTTTTGACTATTTGGAGGATTAAGAACATGTCTATGAGCCCTCAAGAACGTGAGGTTATTTCCGGAATTTTTGATCGTCTCAAAAAAGGATCAGATGCCCCACGTGAAGCAGAAGCCGAACGGTTCATTGCTGATCAAATAAAAAATCAGCCCTACGCGCCTTATGTCATGACACAAAGCCTATATGTGCAGGAACAGGCGCTGACCAATATGCAAAAGCGTATCGAAGAGCTGGAGGCCCAGCTTAACTCAGCCCAAGCTCAAAAGTCTCAGTCTGGTGGCTTTTTGTCAAGCATTTTTGGGGCTTCGTCCTCACAGTCTACGCCACCTGCGCAGACAAATGCTCCTTCAAATGCTCCTTGGGGCCGTGGCCAACAGCAGGCTCCACAATATGCGCAGCAACCCCAGCAAGGTGGCCCATGGGGCGGCGCTCCACAGCAGTCGGCTCCAGCTGCAGGGGGTGGATTTATGGCATCTGCCATGACAACAGCGGCAGGCGTTGCTGGCGGTATGCTTGCAGCAAATGCCATTTCCAGCATGTTCAGCGGACACGGAAGTAGCGCGCATGCGGCTGGCTTGGGTTCAGGCTCTGCTGGAAATTCGAATACCGGCTATGATAACGGCTATAAGGATGCGCAACAGGATTACAGCAGTGATCTGGATCAGGCCCGTCAGGATTCTTACGATGATGCAGCTCAGGACTCATCTGACTATGGTGGTGACTCAGACTATTAACTAGATTTCTGAAAAATTCAAATAAGTAAAGCCATCCGTAACTTACGCTGCGGATGGCTTTTTGATTATCTTACAATTACTTTTGTACCAACTTTAGCCCGT